>CAMKLO010000014.1 GCA_946413655.1 uncultured Fibrobacter sp.
TCTGCTCCTTAGTGCGCATGGCCACCTTTAGGTGGGAATCTCCTTTTGAAGATGTGTTTACATTGTCATTCCCCACTTGATGGGGAATCTCCCTTTTGTAAGATTTATTTATCATAAAATTTTGATCCGTTTCCCTGAAAAAAGCGTGTTAAATAAGCGGGAATCCCTTTCTATAGCAATTCCTTTTTGTCATTCCCCACTTGATGGGGCGGACAGCACTTGGAGCTCTGCTCCTTAGTGCGCATGGCCTCCTTTAGGCGGGAATCCCCTTTTAGGAGAAACAATGAACAATAACTATTACGTTTACATATTGACGAATAAATACAAAACCGTCTTTTATACAGGCGTAACTAATGATTTGTATAGAAGAACTTTTGGACATAAGACGAAACTAAGTGATGGTTTTTCTGAAAAGTATAATGCTGATTGCCTTGTTTACTATGAACTTTTTTTCAATATTACAGATGCCATAAGGCGAGAAGAAAGATTGAAGCGGTGGAAGCGCAAGTGGAAAATGGAACTGATTGAAAAGTTTAATCCGCAATGGAAAGACCTGTTCGGAGAAATAGGAGATGCCTGCTCGGGGGCAGGCATGACAACCTCAAATCCAAATTCCTAATTTAAACATCAACCAGTCAACATTAACCAACTAACCTCAACTAACTCCGAAATATCTAGTAACTATTAACTATTAACTAGTAACTAAAGGTACCCAACTAACTATATTTCTCTTCATGGATTTGCTGTCGATTTTCTCCTCCGTTCTGGACGAAGTTTACGAAAAAAACGAATATCCCGCACTTGTGGCGCTCCAAAGCGAATGGAGCGAAACGCGCCCGTTCGAAGGGCTCCGCGTGCTTGTGGCGACCCCGATTTACCGCAATACCATGACGCAGTACCGCGCCCTCGTGGCGGGCGGGGCGGAACTTCTTGTGGGGCTTTCAGGAATGAACGACCCCGATGTTGTCGATTTCATGGGGGAGTGGGGCGTACCGGTCGTGACGCCTGCGGAAATGCTAGAAGCGGAGTCCCGGGGCGAATTTGTCGATTTGGTGCTCGATTGCGCTGGGCCTTTTGCGGGGCTTCACCCGAAAATTGGCTTTGTGGAACTCACCCGTTCGGGCGTGCAGTACTACAAGGACGCGAAAAAGCCGGTTTTTGTCGCCGATAGCGGCATCGTGAAGCGGATTGAGACTTCCTTGGGCACTGGAGACGGCTATTTTAGGGCGCTTGAAAAGCTCGGTTATGGCGTTTTTGGCGAAAAAACGCAGGGTGCGGGTTTTGAGGGACTACGCTTGCTCGTTTTTGGTAGTGGCAAGGTTGGCTCGGGGATTGCTCTCCAGGGCGTGCGTCGCGGCTGCGATGTGACTGTCGTGACGGATTTGAAACGTGCACCGTCTGAACCGCCCGCGCAGTCCGAAAATGCAAAAAATGCATCGAATCCTGAAAATTCCGCAAATTCCATGCCGGCGGGCGATTTTTCGGCGGTTTTAGAGCAAAATGGAGTGAATGTCGTCGATTGCCATGACTATCCGGCTGTCGCAGCCTTGATTGAAAATGCCGATTTCGTCGTGACGGCGACGGGGGTTGCAGGCGCTTTGAACGCTCCCGAACTTCAAAAATCGCTCCTTTCGACTAAGGCGGTCCTTGCGAACATGGGCGTCGAGGACGAATATGGCGAGGCAATTCCTGCCGAAAAAGTGCTCAACGCCAAAGGTCCGCTGAACTTTATTCTCGAAGAACCAACACATCTCAAGTACATCGACACGTCGCTAGCACTGCATGCCGCGCTTGCCGAACGCTTGGTACAAGAGGCCGCGACTCTTGGTGACGGGCTCCATTTTCCGCCGCAGGAACTTGAACAGCGACTCCTTTCCATCGCCATTCAAAATGGCGTCATCGGCCCTGAAATCTGCAACATGCTCGGTTTCGCCACTGGAGATTGAATAAAAAAACTCAGAGCGCCTTGGCGCGACCTCATAGCTCACAGCCCATACCTGAAGATATGTCCCCAGAAAAATTCAAAAAAGTCGTCGATCTCTGCAATCAGATTTCGAACATCACCTACGAGAATTTGACAAAAATTATCCGCCTCGAACAGACGGGGAGCGCCACCGGCGCGCGCAAGCTCGACGACAGCGACCAGAACGATATCGATTCCTGGATGGGCGGCGGCACGTGTTTCAGCATGACGTGGCACCTCTACCAAGCGCTTACCGACATGGGCTTCAAGCCGCGTCTTGTCATGGGACACAAGCGCAAAGAACGCAACATCCACTGCGCCCTCATCCTCCCCGACCCCGACGACCGCGTTGTCACCCCGGGGCAGCTTTTTTCTACGAATGTCACCCCGACCTCCGTGCCGGGGTCACCTCTCTCGTCTTTGACGCCTTCGGCGTCAGACAGTAAGGCTCGGTCATGCCAACAAGTAAACTTGTTGTCGCGACACTCGCCTCTTTCGTCTTTCGTCTCTCGTCTCTCGTCTAACTCTTACCTCCTCGACCCCGGTTACTTGATTTTCGACCCGCTCCCCATGCCTTTGCCGCAGCCGTTCGGCACCGGCGAAGCCTTTTTCCCGCTTTCCCCGAACTGCGTGCGTCTCGTGCGCCCGACGCTCGAATCCATGGAACTTTGGACCGGCGGCGCAGGCGCCCCCATGAAACTCCGCTTTGAATACCCCGTCGAGGGCGTCTCCGTCGAAGAATTCAAGCACCACTGGAACGAAAGTTTCTACCGCGAAATGATGACGTACCCCGTACTGAACCGCCTCGACCGCGAAAAGGGCGTCCAGTATTACTACCAGAAAGGGAACCTTGTCGTGCGCAACGCCACCGGCTCGAAAATGACGAAAATCGACCCCGCCGACCGCGTGCAGACCCTCAGCGACATCTTCAAACTTTCCCCAACCATCATCGAAAAAGCCCTGAACATCCTGGAAAAAAAGTAACCCGACGCCCCGGCGGCATTCTCGTAAAAATACGCCGTCTTTTATTTCAGCTTTTTGAGTTCGTGCATCAGCATCGCCATGCCGATGATGGCCGCTCCGGTGTCGGCAATGGGCTGCGCCATGAACACACCCTTCAGTTCAAAGAAGTGCGGCAGAATCAGCAAGAAGGGAATCAGGAGAATCACCTGACGGCAAGCGTTGAGGAACATCGCTCTGAGAGCTTTTCCGGTTCCCTGGAAAAAGTTGCCAGCCAGCATGCCGAACGGTATCATGAAGAATGCGGCGGTGAAAATCCGCATGGCCCAGGCGGAGGTTTCTTGCAATTCGAGGTCTCCGGGGGCAAAAGGAGCGACGAATGCTTCGGCCTTCAACATCACGGCGACCCAGCAGATTGCCATGAACGAGCCCGCATAAATAATTGAAAACTTGAGAGTCTGTTTGACGCGGCTGTTGAGCCTGGCGCCATAATTGTAGCCGATGATGGGCTGCGTTCCGTGGACAAAACCCATGAGCGGGAGCACAATGATGGATACGACGCTGTTGATGATGCCAAAAGCGGAAATAGCCATGTCTCCGCCCGAAAGCGCTCCGGTGGGCTTAAGGCTAATGTTGCCGTAAGTCGTGAGGCTCCAGGCCAGAATAGCGTTCATGAGGCTGTTGCAAACCTGCATCACGGATGGCGGGAGGCCCAAGATGTAGATTTTTCGAACGTAGGGGAGACGCAGCTTCATGTGGCGTAAGCGAATCTTGATGGGCGAGGATTTCTTCACGAAAAACTGCGTTATCAATGCGCTTGCGATTAGTTGTGAACAAATGGTAGCCCAGGCCGCCCCTTCGATTCCCCAATGGAATTTCATGATGAACAGCCAGTCCAAAATGATGTTGCTGACCGCGCCTACAATTTCGCGGAACATGGCTGTCTTTGGGTGACCCATCGAACGGATAAAGTGGTTCATGCCGGGGGCTATCGTCTGGAAAACGGCTCCGCAAAGCAAAATGCGCATGTAACTTTCGGCAACGGGGAGTGTCTGCTCGCTTGCCCCGAACAGCTTGAGGAGCGGCGTCATGAAAATTTCGCCGAACGTGAAGGCGAGAACTGCCATGATAATTAGCAGCGAAAAAGAGTTGTTGAGGATGATGCTTGCCTGGAGGTATTTCTTTTGCCCAAGGCGGATGGCGAAGAGCGTGTTGCCGCCAACGCCTACCATCATCGAAAGAGCCATGATGAACAGGCAAATCGGAAAGCAGAGCGTAATACCTGCAATTCCTAAACTTCCGACTCCTTGCCCCACATAATATCGATCCACTATATTGTAGAGGGCGTTCACACACATGCTGATGATGGCGGGAACGGAAAACTGCAACACCAATTTCGGGATGCTTTCTGTGCCAAAGGAATTAAGGCGCTTGGAGTAAAATTCACTCATCGGCGCGCAAATATAGAAAATTTAGTTAATAGTTCAAAGTTACTAGTTACTAGAGTAGTTCTTATTGCAATCACTAGTAACTAAATTCAGCTAACAACCTGATTCTTCCCGTTTCCTTTGGCGACATACAGCAGCTTGTCGCTTTCGGCGATGAGGTCCGCAATTTGCGACACGTCAGCCCCCTTTCGCGACGAAATCCCGAGCGAAATCGTCACAGGAATCCTCGTGTCCATCCACGAGAAAATGTGGCGTTCAATCGTCGAACGCAACTTCTCGGCACGTTTTTTGGCGTCTTCGGGTGTGATCCCGTTCATCAGCAGCAAAAATTCTTCGCCGCCGTAGCGGGCAAGCAAGTCGGAATCCCGCTTTTCGTCGCTCAGCAACCGTGCGATTTCCTTCAAGACAAGGTCTCCGCACTGATGCCCCCACGTGTCGTTGACTTGCTTGAAGTTGTCGATGTCAATCATCACGATGTTGATGAACGTGTCGTTGCGGCGGGCATAGACAAGTTCACCGGCGGAACGTTCTGCAAATGCCTGGCGGTTTAAAATCCCGGTAAGGGGGTCCTTTGTTGCCGCTTCGTAAAGTTCACGGCTGAACGCCTCTTCGCTTGGATCCTTGTAGGCAACCTTCAACACCATCTTGCCAATCTGGAGCCTGTTATCGGAATCGAGAATCTGCTTATGGACGAAGTTCCCGTCGACAAAAGTGCCGTTAGTGCTGCCGAGGTCTTCGACCGTGACGCTCCCTCCGTCAAAGGAAAGAGCGCAATGCCTCCGGCTTACCAGCTCGTCTTCGAAGCGAATATCGGCGTCTTGCCCGCGCCCGAGAACAATAGTTCCCCTTTCGAGCGGAATCTGCGCAAACTGATTCTGCGGATACAGGACAATCAAATGCGGATGCACCACCATCTGGTCGAATTGGATGGTATTGTCGTTGCTCATGATGGTTTCGTCTTCCATAATTTTTCCGTCACCTCGGGGTCAGTTTTCCTCTATCGGAAATCTAAATATATGTGACGAAAATCAAACCTTTTTTTGCGATTATTTCTTATGATACACCCATTGTAAAATTAAATTTACGAACATGTTGAAAGTTTGTGAATTGATTGGTGGATTGGCTTACATAAACTTTTTTTCACAATTCTTTGGAAGAAAATTTTCCTTTTTTCTCTTAAAAAAAGTAGATTTCGTGACGGTGTGGCTTATCAAGAAGGCCGGTCTTTCTGTTTGCCTCATTGGCTTTAAAAACCAAATGGATGAAATATATGAAAACACGTTATAACGCTTTGCATAGTGTTGCAATGATGCTAGGTCTGCTCCTTGTTGGAGGAGTTACAGGAGCTTGGGCAGACTTGAAAAAATCAGAAATGGGCAATGACGTTTGTTCGCCAAAAATCCACTTTAAGCTCCCTGATGGCTGGACTAACGCATATTTGATGATTTCTGGACAAGGTATTCCTTTCCCAAATCCGAGGTTAGGGGGTGATGGTTGGGCCGTACTTGATCTAGGTAGCACCAAAACCAACGATGATGCCTATTTCTTCATTAACGGTGTTAACAAAAATGACTGTAATGACGGTTTGTGCGTTACAAGAAATGGTGTTAATATAAAGCCGAACAACGCTCGTGTCGAGGGCTTTAAATGTTCCGATGTCGGATCCGAGGGCGAAATTTGGATTCAGGAACACCCGGATATCACGAAAGAAGGCCAGGTTTATGTAACTACGACAAAGCCGGCCATCAAGGACTTCTACATATTCCTTCCGGACAATACGACGTGGAAGAGTTCTACGCCGATGATTGATGAAGACGGCAAGCCGCATGCATTGCAGGTCGATAATGAACATTGCGGATGGTATTATAGGCGCTATATTCTCGATGGAAAAATTGACAAGGCTTTGCCATCGAGTGTGATTCTTTACAGAGATGATGATGTAAATAAAGATAACGCCATCGGTATGGGCGGCGAAAAAGCTATGAATGAAGGTGCTGCCGCCGAGCCTATTGTGTTGGCTGATTTGTTCTCTATTTTTGAAAATGAAGCAGGTTTTGAAGGCGCCTTGTATTTCTTGGCAGACCAAAAACAAGCTGACTTGCTTGGCAACGAAGACAATTACGGTTGGTCTATATCGCGCCCGGCCGGGGCTGAAGGCAACTGCTCGTACGATCTAGCCGCCCTTATTTACGATACCGACGCTGAATTGCATCCGTTGTTCTCTTGCTATGCTGATGGCGCTCAGGCTGGCAGTGACGGTTGCCAGACGAATGCTGCGGCTCAAAAAGCAATTTATAGTTGTATCGGTGTTCGTCAAGGACTTGTGGAATCGACGCTCGCTATTGAAAACGGCAAAAAGAAAATGAAACTCACGGCCGCAGGTAAGGCTTGCTTCTTGGACCAAGGTACGTTTGACCAGATGTTCAACATGACGAAGGGTGTGAACGAAATGTCTTGCTATGACATGACTTTCACCCGTGCAAAAGACGGCAAGTGGGAATTCGACTCTGACTACTTTACTAGCCCTGGCCTCAAAACACCTGTTCAGGGCGGTTTCTACCCGGTAGAAGCAACAAAGGATGCTGATATTTTGGCCGCAGATCCTTCCCAGACTCCAGTACCTAAGGCCCGTACCAAGCGTTTTGCCGAAGGTCCTGTGTTCTATGGACCGCTGCTCCGTGCCAACGACCCGACGGAACAAATTCCGAAGATTGACGTTTACTGCAATGGTCCGGGTTGGACAAGAGGTTTTGATTGCGAAGGCCTGTTTGCCGATGGCGATGGAACGACCGCTCGTATAAATAGCGATTTGAAAATTGGTACGGTGGGGCAAGATGCTTGTGTCTTTGGTTGGAGCTGCGATGATAGAGGCAACGCCCCGGAAGGCTGGCCGTTCTACACTTCAGGTTCAGAAACTCGTAATGCCACACAAGGTTCTGGGCGTTGGCAATCGACAGAAGATGCAAAGAGTGTCAACGGAGGCCGTAACCAGCACTTCTGCTTTGAATCCCACGCTAACTTCCGCTTTAAGAAGGGTTTGAAGTTTAATTTCCGTGGTGACGACGATATTTGGGTCTTCATCAATAACAAGCTTGCTGTTGACCTCGGCGGTACTCACCTTGCTGCTCCGGGTTACGTCGATTTGGACAAGTTTATGCCAGATGGCGAAGTGGGCAAGTCCTATGATATCGATATTTACTTCTGCGACCGTCGTACAACAATGAGTAATGTCCGTATCAAGACGAACATGTTCATTGAACAGACGACAGGTATTCAGGCTGATGGTAAGCAAGATACCAAGAGGTTTATTGAAACTGGAGACAACCTCTATAAGATTTGCTACAAGGAGTCTGGTGGTGGTTCCTGCGCTGCACGTGTGAGCGGTAGTGGTGATAAATTGCAGTGCGGCGATCAAATTACTAAACCGATCACTTATGTTTTCGCACAGGATAAGAGCGGCCAGAAAGTGGTCAAAAGTGAAGATGATTTCGCTAATAAGCCGGTTCAATATGATGGCGGCATCGATGTTTCTAAACCGTATGCTCCGGTTATTAACGAAGATAAACTCAAGACCATACTTCCGAGCGGTAAGTACTATCTTATCATCAAGATTGGCAGTGACACGAAGGCTATCGAAATCACCATCAAGGGTTCTGTCGCTGTCGCAAACCGCGAAGCGGTGACTATCGACGGGAACGGCGTCCGTAGTCTTCCATATGCGTTCAAGTCCCAGGCCATGGCTTCCCAGTTGAAGGAAGATGGAACGCCGGATATCGACCAGATGATTCCGCTCTATATTGCTCCGATGCTTGATCCTTGCAATAACGCAGCAGATTGTAAAGATCCTCTCGAAATGCAGCCTACTGCGGGTAGCGATTATACCTTACAGGTTAGCAATAACAAAGTTCAGTTCTATGCCATGAAAGACGGCAAGCTTACTGCCTTTAGCCCAGCAGCGAATCGTAAGATTGGCGAAGGCGGACTTGATACTATTTATGTAACGATTCCGTATGACGAAATGGTTTCAGCTGTAGAAAACGTTACCATCAACGTGAAGGGTAGCAATCGCAAGGCCGAACTCAAGTTCTTCGTGCCGAGAATCGTGTTCGTGGATTCTGACTCCACGTTCAAGGTTGTTACGGGTGACAAGAATTCTGATGATCCCCGCATGAAGGGCACTGTTTATGAGTTCTATGTGGTTGCTCTTAATGGTGACGATTCTCCGTGCGAGGAATGCAACTTTAAGCTCACGCAGGGATCCCAAACCTCTGAGGGTTTAAACGTTTCTTACGGTGAACTCGTAAATGGTCGTGCCAAAATTACGCTCCAGTCTCAAAAGGAATATTGCAGAGTGGGTGATGGTGCTAAATGCACTGGTGCCGCAACGCTTCATGTTCTTGGTCCGAATGCTGCTCTCGTGCAGGCTACTTATGACAACATGGTGTTCGATGAACCGCCGGTTCCGTATCCGCTGTTTGCAGACATCTTTGACGTCCATGGTGCCGTGGCAGCTAACGATGTAAACGTCCCGACGCCGTACTACAGTGCCGAAAAGGAATACCTCGATGGTATTGGCGACTCTGTTGTGATTTACTATCATCGTGAATTCCACAAGGACTCTCTCCCAAATAATATTGCCGTGTTCTGGGAAAGTGACAATGATTCCGTGCTCTTTGAACACGAAGAAATCGTGAAAGGAGCTGCTTGTGGTAAAGCTAAGGGTGCTGAGACGGATTCGACTTGCTTGGCGAGAATTACTCTTGGTGGCAAGAAGTTCTCCAAGGATGTGAAGACTTCCGGTAGGGGTGTTGTCAAGTCCTGGATTAAATGTGCACCTCGCGGTGTGCCCGTAACTTTGGAGAATTCGACGAATTCCCTCCTTGACCGTATTGCTCCGATTATCATCTCAGCTAGGGCTGTTACCGACACTGCTGATGGCAAGAATGCTCAGTTGAGAATTACGTTCTCTGAACCTGTTGCGAAGACTGATCAGGGGGCAGAAGAGGGTGATAATGTATTCTCCTTCTACATCAATGCTGGCAAGGAACATCATTTTGTAGATTACATTCCGGTTCTTTCGGGTGTGTCTTATGGTAAAACGCTTCACGCAGAACCGACAATCCTCTACAGTCAGACTTCTGAATTCCCGCAGGCGGGTGACTATATCCACTTTAGAGGAATCAATGGCACCGGTCTCATGATGGACCAATCTAACTATAAGGATGTTACAGATTCTATGGCGGGTGCCGAAGCGCTCCGTCCTGCTGATGAATCTAAGTATCTGTGGAACGTTGCTCCTGCATACGATTCTGACCCGAGCGTCCGTGTTCCGTCTCCGTGGGCTTTGATTACGGGTGCCGTGAACGCTTATGCTGTAAGGCTTATTCCAGATGCTGTCGGAAGTATCCCGCTCCCACCGTCCGAAGCTGCTAAGCTCCCGGATGTCGAAGCGTTCACTTTCGATGCTTACAAGGATGAAAGCGACTTCAAGAAGGCTCTCATCAATAAGGACGTGAATGTTGATCCGAACCTTGCCAATTACGGCTTTGTGCCGCATGGCTGGTTTATCAAGAGCGACATGAGTGCCTTGATTGTTCAGGATACTACGACGCAGGCTGAAATCGGTAACAACTATGCTTCTGTCTACTTTGATTATGAACTCCAGTTCTTCACGAACCTCGGTTCTCATGTGTTGACCAAGAAAGGTCGTATTTACTGCGATGATAAGAAGAACCAGGAAGAAAACAAGAGACATTACTTCGAAGGCAAGAACTGCGTCGATAAGCCGAAGAACTTCTTCATCGTGTGGAACATGAAGTCTGACAAGGAACGTCTCGTGGGTTCTGGCGCCTACATCGCCAAGTTGAAGACCTATGTCCAGCTTGCTAAATTCGGTAAGAAGAACAAGAATGACAAGACCCAGATGTGGGGTGTTCGCCACAACACGAAGGTGATTGGCAGCTTCAACGTCGAGAATAGCAAGTAATCGACTTCGATGGAATTTCAAAAGCCTCCCGTAAGGGAGGCTTTTTTCTATATTTCAAGACATGCGAAAGATTTTAATTATTGCCTCTTTGTGTGCTTTGGCTTGGGCCGGATCGCCAACGGACTTGGATTCTCTTTTCCGTGGAAACGAATACAAGCCGACTCTTAGTTCGTCGCTTCGCGATACGTCATCGAATATCCCGGCTAAGGTTGCTGCCAAGAACGACAAGTCCGATGGATTCTATATGCTCCAGTTCGAAGCGGTGGGCGATTTCGATGCCGCCCAGAGGCGTAAGGCTCAGCTTTCTGCAAGTACCGGATACACCATCCAGGTCGTATTCGATACGCCGTTCTACAAGCTGCGCGCTGGTGGATGGAGCAAACGTAAGGTTGCCGAAGACAAAGCCCGTGAGCTTTCCGCATACAACATTCCAGCATTTGTCGTAAAGATCCGCTAAGCAACAGACCCCGTTCCTAGCATTGTGGACACATAAGCAATAAAATTGCAAGTGTTCACTAACAACCGAACTACTGATTAAAACACTCCCAGTGCTTGTTTGATGGCGTGTTCGTCGAGTGTTGACTTGAACAAGGCTCGCTCTTCCGGCGAGACATAAGTCATTTTGCGTTCGTTGTCCGGCCTCTTGGAGCGGTCCCTGACTTTTATTTCTTTGTTCGCGAGCGAGTAGAAGAAGGGTCCGGTCTTGATGAACTGCTTTTCGTGCAGCGCCTGCTTGATGGTCTCGTTCAATACGTCTTCCATCTTCGGACCGACGCGGTCGATGTGGTGCAGTTCCAGGATTCTCTGCTGTAGAAGTTCACTGTGGATGGGCGATTCGTTATCGACATAGAACTTCAACTGTTGGATGAGCTTGTCTGTAGAAAGTTCCAAGATTGGCAAATCGTCCGGAGTCCCTTCGATGGCCATGTGCGTTACAGTGTATGGCTCTATTCTAGGAGACTGGTCTTGAGAATCGTTTTCGTCATCGTCGCTTTCGCTTTCCTCTTGGGGTGGCGGTGCGACGCTTTGTTCAATTGCGATTGTTGTCACGAGGTTTTCCGTTTCGTCCGCGTTGGTGATGTTCCATAGCGGGAGCCACATGTTCAAAATCTTCCAGCCAAATCGGGTGAGCGTGCTCGGACGGATGTATTCGCGGTCTTCTACCGATTCCTTGTAAGGTCCGCTTGAACAGTCGGTCTCGATATAGGCGAGGAATCGCTTTGGATTGTTCGCATCTACGACGACAGGCCCAATTGGAATGCCGCCTTGTGCAAAGTACTCCATGAACGAAATCGATTCCTTTTTCAACAACTCGTTAATTTGTTCTTCCAGAACGGATGCGATAAGGTTTTGGTTCTCTTCTGCTTTAATGGGTTCTTTAGACTTGAGCTGGTTGACCCATTCAAGGAATAGTCCTGGTTTTGAATTTGTTAACTTGTCTGAATCTTTGTCAGACATGAATAAGTGCAGTTTTTGCTTGGCTAATGTGGTGCAAATGGAAAGTTTACGGTTCCCTGCAGTGGCGGTGGCTTCATCGATATCTGGGCAAACAAAAATGACATCGCGGTATAAATCTACGGCTCGTTCGACAGTCTTGATGTAAAACCTGTTCTGTAAATTGCCCCGCGTAAAGAATTTTTCCGATTCGGGGTATCTTACTAATATTTTCTTTAGTTCGTCCTTGATTTCGTTGCTGAGTGCCTGGCTGAACGTGACGATGCCAAGCGTCTGGCTTGGATTTTTGGTAAAATGGCGAATCGCCTGTTCCGCAATAGAGGCAATTTTGTTGTGGACAATCTTGATGGTTTGCATCGAGCCTGTATGCAGACAGGAATCCGGAAATTGCGCTATTTCGTTATTGTAAATGTACTTGTTCGCAAAATGGAAAAGCGCTGGATCCGCATATTGGGTTGTAAAGCCGGTAACCCTTGTGGGAATGCCTTTGCGTAGCGATGCCGAAAGCATGTTGTCTTTATAAAAGACCGATTGCATGGACACGTCCATGTTGCAAGCATCCATGGGCAACATTTCCAATGACGGAGAACAGGGGTTGCCAAGCAGAATTACCTTTTTAGAGGCGGCAATTCCGGGCATGGCTTCTGCTATTGTAGTACAATCGGCGTCTAAGAAAATGGCAACGTCAAATGATCCTGATTCAAATTCATAGGACTTGGTCAGCGATATGCTCTGGAGCAAATTGGGATTCTTTGCAACAAGTTCGTGTGAAGCCCGGAAGTTCGAATTTGAAAAGTTGTCCAGCAAGGATTTGTATTGTTTGCTTAGCTGTTTCCTGCTTTTTGATGATGCGCTGAACAACTCTGGGCATTCTGCTGTTACAACCTGCATTTGACTGTTCGTCCAGACGCGGGCAAACGCCATGGCGATATCCCTGTTCGCATTCTTCGTTTCTTTGACAAATTCGGCGAGATTGTCGCATTGGGAATCGCTTATGTTGTCTATGTGCTCGCAAAGTTGCAAGTAAATGTCCTGTTCTTTCCAGTGCTTCGACCAACAGTCGATTTTGTTGGACCATTGGTCCACATTCTGCGTATCCATGGATTCGCTCAGGTTTAGCGACTTGCTGATGGATTGCAGAACTTTTTGCAGAAATTCGAGGTTTGTCTGGATGCTGTCGAATTCGCTTGCGAACGGCTTGAAGAGGTACCATTGCTCAAGAATATGAATCAAGTGGTCGAATTGGTCGTCGTTCTTGAATCTCGAACGGAATGCGTAATAGCTGCAAATTTTGTTCGCAAGGTCCTTCCAATCGGTTTTTTCGAACTTCCAGTCCTTGCCGAAGAGTCGCATGGCGAGAACAGAAGAATCCCTGTACTTGCGCCTGTTCTCTTGGATGTCGATGAGGCTGTCGATTTTTTCGACTAGCATGTCATCTGAATTTATGCTTTTCGGATTCTTGAATAGGCTGAGCAAAGTGCGCTTGGGGCGGCGGTAATGGTCGGACAGCCCGTGGAGTGGGGACTTGAGACTCTCGACAAATTCGTTTCGTATAGCGAGAATGTTTTCATCAATGGCGTCTTCGGTAAAGATATCGGACCCTTTGCGGCGATAACTGGACCAGCGGTTGCCTGCATTGGGCAGCTCGTTCAAGTCGTCTTGATAGGCGACCCAGCCACTGGAGTGGAGGTTCCATTCTTCATAGCCCGGTAAATCCTGATCGAAATTTGTTTTGAATGTGTTGATCAGTTCCTGAATGTCAGAAATCTTGTATCCGAAGGGGAACAAGTTCGATTTTACGACGCTATCCATGAGCGGCTTGTTCTTTTCCAAGAGGCTCTTGGCGCGTTCCAAGTCTTCGCCAATGGAATTTTTCCGGTCTTGAGAAAGTGCGGGCAACTTGATTCCTTGGAATGCGTTGAAAATTTCGATTCCGTTTTCGTTGAAATGGAGTTGCGCCATTTGCTTGAGACTGGCGTGTATGGACTTGAATCTTGAATAGCGGACCCGCTCGACGTTCATGAAAAGATCGTTCGGGAATTTTGTCTTGACGGGCTTTAGTTTTGCAATTTCGTCAAAGAGTTCCGTGAGCTTTATTCCGCTGGGCTTGAGCGGGTTGTTGACTACGTCGTAGTAAGTGACAAGCTTCGAGCGGACATCGTTCAAGACCTTTTGCAGTGATTCGCGTTCGGGACCTTGGAACGAGCGGAATGGCGGTTTCCAGGCGTTTTCGAAGTTCTGCTTTGTGATGGATCTCCGTGTGATGACGCAAACTTTTTTCTTTTGTTGGATTAGGTCTGCGGCAATGTTTACGGCGAGTTTCGCTTTTTCGGAGCCGGGGAGCGTCTGTATCGCATAGGCGGAAACTTGTTCGTTCAGTGCGTCGATGGCGGCCTTGTTCGTCTGCGAGTCCATTACGTATGGGAAGTAGTGGTCCGCCGGGTTAAAGACATGGTCGTACGTCTTTTCTTCAAAAAGGGAAGGCTGCGGCAAGAATCCGTCGTTACCGATGGTGGCGTTGAAAAAGGGGTTGTTCGCGGCCTTGGCTGTTGCCCATATTTCGTTGGACAAGTTCTTTTTCAGGAGAAGCTTGTTGGTGCTGTAAAACGTGATGCAGCATCCATTACGTGTAAATTTCCAATCGGCCTTCGCGGAGATTCTTTTTTCGAGCGTGTCGAAGAATTTTTTTATGTCAAAGTGCCCGTTCTTGTAAAAATCGGCTGCGACAGGGTACCGGATACTTCTGTCAAGAGACGGAAGAGCGATGTTTTCAACAGGGGCGTGGTTAGAAATGGCAATCGTGTCGTGTTCAAAATCGTAGTCTAGCGGGATGAGCAACGCCGGTGCCAAGGATTTTTCGCCCCATTTGATAAAGCCTGTCGCCATGTACAGATCTTGGTTGCCGAAGTCTTCGTTTTTGGTCTTTAGAACTTGACGGAATCTCTCGAGATCTGTTTTTTGCATTTCTTCGTTGTACTTTGCAGATACTGGAAAAAATGAAATAAGAGCTCGTGGATTTTTTTCGTTTTGCCAGGCTTCGAAAAATTTGTCTCCGTAGTCAAAAAAGAGCGGTGACTGAAATTTATTCTTTTGCGAAAAACAGAGTAGGCGGTCCTTGTTTTCGAAGGTAGCCGCTTCTACGCGAATTTTCTCGATTGTAGCTGACATTGACGTTGAGGCCATGCCATGAATATAATTTTTTTTCTGGCTTATCCTCGCAGAACCGCGAATTTAGTGAGCTTTTCTAGGCTTTTCTAAAGCGATGGGAGTGTGTGAGCGACAAGAGCTATGGCTTCTTGTAGCGAAATGGGCGCATCGCTTTCGGCGAGACGGGCCTTGTTGCAGACGCGTCCAAAGAGGGCTTCAGGGGAAACGCCCGCTTCTTTGTCTTGCCTTAGGCTGTGGGCGAGTTCTCGCTTGGAGAGTTTCTTGTTGTTCTCATCGACGATGAGCGGGTGGTGCAGGTAAATAGGGCGTTCGATGCGCCCGAGCGCATCCATCAATGCAATTTGGCGGGCGGTGGAGTTGCGGATGTCCTCGCCGCGCACGATATGCGTGATGTGTTCGTCGATGTCGTCAACGCAGACGGCGAACTGGTATGTCCATTGGCCTTCGCGGTCGCGGATGGGAAAGTCTCCGCATTGGAGTTTCGGGTTCTCGTGGAAGTCGCCAAGCCGCAAATCATGCCAATGAATTACTTTGTCTGAAACGACGAAGCGAAGACTATGAGGCGCGCTTTCATCGCTCGTCTTTGGACAATCGCTTCGCTCTTGTCCCAACCATTCGGCTCGGCCATGCCCAACTGCGTTGGTCGCGTCGCTCGCCTTGTATGGTTGTCGTCTATAATAGCATTTCCCCTGATAAATGACTTCCCCAGTTTCGCTTTGCGGGTTCTCGGCGAGGAGTTGCTTCCGGCTGCAGTAGCAGGGATAGACTAGCGATTTTGCTTCGAGCTTTCGCAGTGCAGCCTCGTAAATGGCGAAACGCTTGTTCTGGATGCTTTCGGAATCGTACCGGAATCCGAGCCATGCGAGGTCTTCGCGGATTCCCTCGATATAGGCCGGGCGGGCCCTGCTCTGGTCGTGGTCTTCGATGCGAAGATGGACTTTCAAACCCCATTTTTTTGCGGCTGCCCATACGTAAAGTGCAGAAAGCAGATGGCCTTCATGGAGATATCCTGTGGGACTAGGCGCAAATCGAATAATTCCAGACATAGTTGTGTAAGATACGTCACAAATGTAAATTTTTTACAATGTTATTAACATTACAATTTCTCCCAAACGTTGTATATGAATGTATATTTTGGGAAATGATGGGATGTAATACAAACATTGGAGTATCTATGGTTGGAATGAAAACTCTTTGGGGAGCTTTTTTTGCTCTTGCTTTTGTTTGTACGGTAAATTCATTTGCCGATGATATCATGGCGACGGCGTCCAATGGCGCTACAGTCATTTTGCACGACAATGGCCGCTGGGAGTATTATCAGAACAACTCCAAGCTTCGGGATATTCGCCAAAGTGCCATCCCCGAAGATGCCAAGTTCAACGTCATGGTCGAGTACGAGAGCCCCGATCGCGTGCGCAAGAACATTCGCCTTGCGATGGAAGCGGAATTCGCAACGGAAGAAGAAATCAAGGACAGCTTGAGGAACGTGCCGAAGGGCGGCTACATTTATTTCCAGGTGAAAACTTCGCAAATCAAGAAGGGCATGCCCCGCAAGCTCACGTACTTCTTGTACGACGGTGGCAAGGATCCCATCTTTACAAAGACGGCTTACGATACCGAAGCTGTTCCGAGCGAACTTAACGGTGTTTCCAATTTGCTTGTCGTTCCGGTCTATGGACGCCCAAAATCAAATGTGTTGCTCGCACGTGTGCAGGCCCGTGACGGGATGGAAACGCTTGATATCGATATCCCGATAAGGTAATTTGCGTTGCTGAAATTTGCAGTAGTCGATTTAGAAACGACGGGTGGTCATAAAGATTTAAACCGGATTATGGAGGTTGGAATCGTCTTGATGGATGGTTCCGATATTGTCGATACATACCATGCGCTTGTCGATCCGGGGCATCCGATTACGCCGTTTGTCCGTGAATTGACGGGAATTAGCGATGAGATGGTTCAGGGGCAACCGCAGTTTGCATCGATTGCGGAACATGTGGCGGAACTTATGGATGACCGCATTTTTGTTGCGCACAACGTGCAGTTCGATTGCAAGTTCATGACAACAGAATTGAAACGCTGTTGTATCAAGTTCAATCCGCCAAGGCTTTGTACGGTCAAGCTTTCGAGGCGCGTTTTCCCGGGACAGCCGAGCTACAGTTTGCATAAACTCACGGAGTCTCTGGGGCTGCCGGACTTCAATCACCATCGGGCGCTGGACGATACGATGGCCGCCGCCGAAATTTTGAAGCTTGCTCTTGCAAAAGTGGGCGAGGAAGGCGTCCTGAAATACGTGGTGAACCAAAAGAAAAATAAGTGACGCGCACCAACTTCCTACTTCAACAATCCGGCTTTATACTTTAGTTTCAAGATGCGGGCGGCGGATTCTTCGATGCGGCGCTTGTACTTGGAACTCTTTTCGCTGAGTTCCATCATGATGTCGAGCATGTCCTTGGCTTTGGACGTATAAGAAATCATGAGGATGTCGTTGCCGGCATCGATAATCGCGGTGATGAGTCGCTTGAAATCCTTGTCGGGGTAGCTTTTGCGCGGGGGAATATGGTCCTTGCCGCTGGCCCAGGCGCGTAACGATGTTCCCCAAAGGTCGTCTGTCAGCACGACCATGTCCGGCGTCTTTTCGCGGGCGATTTTGACGATGTTCTTGTCGAATACGGCGGGGCGGCTCGAAATGCGCAAGAAGCGGACGCTTGACATCATGGTAACGGGAATGTCGTTGGCAAGCGTCCTGAAAAAGAGGATGTTCTTCTGTATTTTTTCGAGGGGTGAGGCACTGATGGCGATTTGCAAGTCGCTGTTTGTCCAGGAGTCGTATCCGGGGAAGTGCTTGGAAACGCAGATGATTCCACTTTCGCGCATGCCTTGGACAAAGGAGCGGACTTTGTATGCGTTGGTCGTGTCGTATCCCCAAGAGCGTCTGCTTTCTTCCATGAACGAGTTTGTATTGCGGTGGTCCTTAGACGGGTCGAGGACTGGCGCCAAGTTCATGTTGATTTTGATTTCTTTGAGTGCACGCCCGATTTTATTCGATAACGAATGAATTTTGGCGGTATCCATGATTCGCATTTCGCGGGCGCTAGGCAGGCTGTTCCATTGGGTGGAATGCGAACGCAAACGGTTGACGATTCCGCCTTCTTGGTCTGTGGCGACAAAAAGCGGAATTCGGAGGCTGTCGTTGATTTCGGATAATTTTTTCTGGTAGCTTTCTGTATTGCTAAGGTGCTTGCCCGTGATGAGGACTCCGCCTATTTCGTTCTCGATGACGAACTGCGATGTCGTGAGGAACACCATAATCATTTGCGCGGCTTTTTGGCGCAAGTTCATGGAATCCCATAGCGGCATGAGTTTGTCGGGCAGGTTGTACGGATTCGGTTTGCTTTTTGCTTGGGCGGCAGAACTATTTGCGAGAGTTGTCGAAGATGAACTCGTGGCAGAAAGAGCGGTTGCCGTATCGCTTAAGGGGCTGATTTGTGGCTTAGACTTTAGCAGTAAGGATTCCGTTAATGAATTTATCGGGGTAAATCGCCTTTCGTACAAGTCTTCGGCAATAGCTGCCGAAAACGCCCCGAAAATTGCAATGATAAACAGAATCTTTATGCGCATGTATTGCGCGCCCTCCAGGATGACGCAGTCCTTCCTACCGCCTACTGTCTACTTCCTACTTCTTTATAAATCGTCTTGGCTTGAACTCGCGCGGCGGGAACTCGAACTTGAGTTTTCCCTTGACAAGCGTCAGGTACGCGTCGAATAGGCGGTGCGTCTTGTTACTGCGGAAACCCTTAATCAGCGAAGTCTTTTGCCCGTCGAGCAGTTTCTTGATTTCGTCGAGGGGGATTTCCTTGCCAAGGAGAATCTTCGGGAGCGTGATACCGCTCGGTTCCTTCTTGACGAAGCTGTCGGAGACGTAACCGGTGAGCGTTTCATAGACATCGGAACCATCGACCGGCGACTTGCCGATAACTTCACCGAGTTCGATTTCTTCGGGCTTTTCGTCAAAGACGAATTCAATCTTGTTTTCGTCGTTGATGGTGAGCACGGCGGAAAATTCCGCGCCCTTCTTGCTGCGGAACCCGGTCAAGGGGCCAATCTTTCGCTTGGTCAAGAGTTCCACGATTTCGGCTTCGGACAAGTGCTTGCCGCCGATAATCTTCCTGATGACGATACCGTCTTCGGTGGTGTAGCGGCTCACGGTCTCGAATACCTTCTTGCCGTTCACCGGGCTGAAACTTGCTTCGTCCGTCGTATCGACTTCCTTGAATCCCTTGATGTTTTTCACCATGGTTTTCGTCATTTCGACGATGCCGTTCATGAACGCTTCGCGGGATTCCTTGCCCTTGCTGATGAGGTCCATCTTGTATTCCCATTCGCCGGTGAGTTCCGGGCTGGTGAGGGCTTCGCAGTTCATGGCGGAGAGGACCTTGATGAGGTCGAACGCCTTTGCGGTCGGGATCATTTCCTTGCCGTCGCGGACAACATACTTGTCGCTCACGAGTTTTTCGATGATGGCGGCTCGCGTGGCCGGCGTCCCGAGACCGCGTTCCTTCATGGCGTCGCGGATTTCATCGTCTTCGACGAGCTTGCCTGCACTTTCCATCATCGAAAGTAGCGTGCTTTCGGTGTAGTGGGCAGGCGGCTTGGTAAAGTCTTCGTTTGCTTCAAGTGCGGTCGTCTTGGCCGAGTTGCCGTCTAGCTGCGGAATGTCCGAATCTTCGTCGGATTCCTTGCCGTAAATCGCCTTGAAACCCGGATCGACGAGAATCTTGCCTTCGGTGATGAACGTCTCTTTTTCGACTGTCGTGATGCGGGTCGTGTTGAGGTACTGCGCCGGCGGGAAGAACACCGCGATAAAGCGCTGGCAAATCATCGTGTAGATTTTTTCTTCGGCTTCGGAGAGTCCCTTCGGCACGACGCCTGTGGGGATGATGGCGAAGTGGTCCGAAATCTTCGAGTTGTCGAAAACTTTCGGCGTGCGCTTGACGTAATTCTTTTCGAGCGCTTCTTGGGCAAACTTGGCGAGCGGGCCTTCTATCTTGCCTAAAGTCGCTTTGACCGGTGCGACGTAGTCTTCGGGCAGGCAGCGGCTGTCGGTACGCGGATACGTGGTTGCCTTGTAGTGTTCGTAGAGGCTCTGCGCGATGGAAAGTGTCGTCTTGGCGCTAAACCCGAAGCGGTTGTTCGCTTCGCGCTGGAGCGTGGTGAGGTCGTAGAGCTGTCCGCACTTTTGCTGGCTCGGAGCGGTGGTTTCTTCGATGGTGCCTTTCTTGCCCTTGCATTTGGCGAGAATTTCCTGAACGCGGGATTCATCGAAAATCTGCTTGATGCGGTCCTTGTTCTCGGTCTCGAACCACTTGCCTTGGTAAATCGCGCTGTTGTTCTTGAACGAGGCCTCGATGGTCCAGTACTTTTTCGGTACAAAGCGGTTGCGTTCTTCTTCGCGCTTCACGATAATGGCAAGCGTCGGGGTCTGCACGCGCCCGCACGGCGTAATCTGGAACCCGCCCATGGAACTGTTGTAGGCAGTGAGTCCGCGGCTTCCGTTCATGCCCACGAGCCAGTCGGCTTCGCTGCGGCAGAGGGCTGCGTTACGCAGGTTCACCATGTCTTCTTCGGTGCGGAGGTGCTCGAACGCATCCTTGATGGCGGCAGGTGTCATGCTCTGCATCCAAAGTCTCTTGAAGGTCTTGCCCTTGAAGTTCCCCTTGAGAACGTAATCTACGATGTAATAGAATATCAGTTCACCTTCGCGGCCCGCATCGCACGCATTTATAATCGTCGTTACGTCCTTGCGCTTGATGAGCTTGCCCAAAGCGGAGAGGTGGCCTCTGGTGGTGGGGAGGGCTACAAGCGGGAACTTTGCGGGGAGCATGGGGAGCGTCTTCATGTCCCATGCCTTGTACTTTTCGTCAATGTCTTTTGGGTCGGCAATGCCTACGAGGTGGCCGATCGCATGGCTTACGATGGTCGTGTCGCTTTCGTAATAGGCGGTTTCTTTCTTGAACGATTTTGCACCGAGAACCTTGACTAAGTCTGCTGCTACGCTTGGCTTTTCTGCGATGATGAGGGTCTTGCCCTCGACTGCCGCTTTAGCCGTCTTTGTTGCTTTTGCGGCGGTTTTTGTTGCTGTGGTTTTAGTCGCCTTAGTTGTTGTTTTAGTCGTTGCCATTTTTATTTCCACTTGAAACGTCCGAACAGTCCGAACAGAACGGCCAGCACGGTAAAGGGGGCATGGATGAACTCAACCGGGATGCACCACTTGAGGAGGTGTTCCTGCTTGAATATTTTGAGCCCGCGAATAATGAGTACCATGTCGCCTACGCTCTTGCACAAGAACGCAATCAAGGTGGCGACGAAAATTTTAAAGTTGAAAATCGAGAACACTGCGGTCACGCAGAGCATCACGAGGAACAGGAATACCATCGAGAGCACAAAGACGATTTTCGGGGTGTAGTAGATGGTCTTTGACGCCCAGCGCTTGCGCTGTTCCCAGAGTTCCTTGAGCGTTTCCTTGCCGTTTGTCGTGACGAACGTGGAAGGCGTGATGCAGTAGCGCATGGCCCAAGGGCGGTCGCTTGCGAGTTTTTGCATCAGGAGGTCGTCGTCGCCGCTCTGGATTTTGATGACTCCCGTAAAGCCGTTCACGCTCATGAAGAAGCTCTTGCGGTAGGCGAGGTTGTTGCCCGTACTCGTGAGCGGCAGGTGCATGGCTAGCCCTGCCGTGCCTGCAATGCGGTAAATTAGCGTCTCGACCGCCTGCATGCAGATGATGAACGGCGAACTCTTGTCGGTCGGGATGTAGGAGTGCCCGGCGACGAGTTCGATTCCCGGTTCGAATTCCTTGACGAGACCTTTGACCCACGACTGCTGCACGATGCAGTCTGCGTCCGTGAGACAGAGGATTTCCCCGTTGCAAGCGTCGATGAGCTTCGATAGAGCCTGCTTTTTGGGGCTCACGCCCTCGGGAATGGAATCGATGGTAAGTACATGGAGTCGGTCGAATTTCGCCTCGTATTCGGCGAGAATCTTCGGGGTGTCGTCCGTAGAACGGTCATCGGCTATCCAGACTTCCCATTCTCCTGCGTAATCCTGCGCCAAAACCGATTCGAGCGTCTCGCGGAGCCCTTCGGCTTCGTTTCGGGCCGCAATCAAGATGCTCACCTTCGGGAGCGGTTCTGAATCGGCGTAGCCTTCGCGAACCTTTCCGAGCGCACGGTAGAACCGGACTTCCAACCCGAGGTAGAAGAGTCCGAGGAGCGCCAAAAGCCCTATGACCACGTATGTCAAAATCGACAAAATCATTTTTCTTCGGCAAAATGTAATAAGGTTTTTTTGAATGTTTAAAATACAGCTACGGAATGACGGGGCATTTTTGAGGATATAATATAATAGTAAGGAGTAAGGTGCTGAACAGACGTGTAGTATGCGGTTTTTTACAAAATTTTTCCGGACAAGGAACACCAAAAAAGCGTGCAAAATGAGCGTCGCAGAAAAATGCTTGCATTTTTCTATGACCGAATGCAGCTCTGTGTGGCTCGGAACTTTAGTTCCGTTCACGGTTTATATTGATGAAATAGTCACCGATGTAACTTGCACATTCATAGAAATTTTAATTTCGTTATGAATGTAGCTGGGTACTGCGGACGCCGTAGGCGTCAAAAGCGTGTTAAGGATATAGAGACTCTTCAAAAAAAGGAAATTTCTATGTCTGAAAATAATACTACAACAAGTCGAATGAATTTCTCTCCATGTCCGATGAACAAAAGAAAGTTCATTATTACGAAGTCCCAGAAACAGTATCCATTTGGCTCTGCGGTTTTTCGATTCTCAAACCGAGGAATACTTACAAGGATACCTGGATGCTTTACAGTAAATACGACGTAAATCAGCGTGATAAAAACGCAGTTGAACCCCTTCCGCTGTTCTCGAAAAATAAATATATTGTAGTAGATCTTATCAAGTTTGCGAAGCTCCACAAGGGCGTGAACAGCCATGAGGACTTTTGGCTTCAGCTCTTGTGTGAAGGCCCGCTCAGCGTGCCCGAGACGGAAAATCCGCTTTTTTTGAACGCTCTGGACCGTTTGCGCGTGAGCAATGCGAAACCGGAACTCTTGAAATCCATGGAGGAATACATGTTCGACGAAAAGCACGTATATGAAGCCATCATGGCGGAAACCTACCTCAAGGGTGAAGCAAAAGGTCGAGCCGATGGCATTGAACAAGGCTTTGAACAAGGTGTCCAGCAGGAACGCGAGAAGAACGAAACCGAAAATGCCGCCCGCGATAAGAAAATCGCGGAATACCTGCGTTCAATAGGCGTTTCTGCAGAAGGTGTGGCAACGGCTCTTTCCATCAAATAAGGTCATAAACTCCTCGCTCTGTTTCCCTGGCCTAAGGTTGGTGAGCCTGCTGAAAGTAGTTATTTTTGAGTCTTAGAGAGTTGCTATGAGCAAAACGAAAATAGTGGGCATTGTTTTGGCCGTCCTTGCTATCGGGGCGATTGCCGTATGGTGGATAATGTCCGACAACGCAAAGGATGAAAAGGTCCAGCAAGAAATTGACGCCGTCGTGAAGGTGCTTGACGAAGCGTCGGGCGATACAGGCGTGGGTGCAGTCCCCGGTTCAGAAGCAACACTCGAACTTGCCGGCTCTGGAACGGCTAGCGAACTTGGAGCGGTTTCTGAACAGCGAGAAAATTCGGTCGCGTCGGCGGATTCCATTGATTTGTCGAAGTACGATTTGGAAAAGACGATTAGGTTGTTCCATATTCTGGACGCGGGCTATGAAAAAAGCCATAACATTCAGGAATACCTCCAGTTTTTAGCCGTGCAAGATTATCGCGGCATCCCTCCCGAAGTCATCCGTGCGAAGAAAAAGCTGATTCCATATTATAAGACTTTGCGCCGTGCCGAAGAGGACTTGAACGATGCCGAAAAGCGCAATCTCTGGGATGCTGTGGCCGGGAACGAAACCCTGCTTTCTGTGAATTCGCCTATTGCAGAAGGAATTCGGGCGGCATTTTCTGGCGGCCTGGATGTCATTGCCGTTTCGAACTTGGTGACAAAGGGTGTTTTGGTGGGCACGGATTTTTTCAAGAACCTGCAGAAGAACGAAAAAATCGAGAAAGAAGCGCGCCTAGCTCTCGAAAAACATCAAGATGCTTACCTCGCGTATCTGGAAGAATACATCAGGCTTTACGTGAGCTACATGGCCAAGTGGAACCGCCTTTGCCTCATGAGGGACAAGGCTTATATCTCGATAAGCAATGGCGATATCGATGGGGCGCTTGTCGTGTTGTCGCAAGTGCTTTCGGAATACCCTCACGACCGGGAGTCTATTTTGCTGAAGTCGTTCTGCCTTGTGCGGCGTGCCCAACTGGGCGAGGTGAACTCGGAACTTCAGGGCGGGCTTGAAGAAGCGAAACAGTTGCTCGGAAATTTTGTTCGTGATTATCCCGAAAAGTCGGCGCCTGCACTTGTGCTTTTGGGCGCCTGCCACATGCTGCTTGGCGACGAGACGCAAGCGAAGAACATGTTTGACCAGTCTTCGGTCGAGTACCCGCGGGGTTCCGAGGAACTTTTGGACATGTACAATTCGTACAATTACAGGAACTACCTGATGAAATCAGTGGAAGGCCATTTTGTACAGACGATGTACAAGTCGATGATGGAAGGGTTTGGATTTTTCTCGCCCAATTTCCAGAAGGCTATCATCGCCTACAAGAAAGGCGATTTCGCGAAGGCCAAAGAAGAAATTTTCCGCCACTTTTTCCGCCGCGGGAACCAGAATGTCTATGATTACCTGATTGCGGACATGAAGTATGTGGAACGGTACATGCCGACGCTCTTGAACATGATTTTCGAGGAACATTCTTTCCTGGACTTGCAAGCGTACAACCCGACGCTTTCTTTTTCGGACAAGTTAGCCGTGAAGGTCGAAAACCGCTCGGACCGTAAACTTTCGAACGTGCGCCTGTTCCTGTGCCTGCACCTGACCGATATGTACAAGGACGAGTACCAGGTGAAAAAGATGGAGACTACCGTCAACAACATCGAGCCGCATTCCGTCGCCGATTTTGGAAAGTTGCAGCTGGACTATGAAATTTACGGCAAGAAGAAGAACAGCGTTTCGGATATCGTTTCGGTAAGGGCCGTCATCATGACGGATAGCCTTATAATTTGGGTCGATGAGGATAAGGTCAAGCGGACGAATATTCTGGACAAGATTGGCTCGCGCATGAACCGCAAGAGTTTCGAGAATAAGGATTTCTTCTACATGGACAAAAACTGGAACGGAAAGCGATTTGCGGATTTCGTACGTTCGGCGACTTCTGCCGAAATGAAGGACAGGAAGGGCCTTCTGGGTTCCGTGATGGGCTCGAAGAACATGGCGTTCCATTTCCCGCGCATTTTGGACGGACTGAATCCGTATTTTTCGTTTGGACTGTTGAACAACAAGGATGCCGTCATGCCCGTTTCGGTCGTTTTGAACGGGGACCATATCGATGTCGAATTCGAAAAGCAGACCGCCTGGACGAACACCGTAAAGTCGTTGTACATCAGCAGCGCAGAAGGAATATTCTACATGGACGTCTCGTTTGACGCAAACGGCGACATAAAAGCTATTTCCGAAGTGAAATTTTGAACATTAAACACTACCGTCAAAAAATCGCTGGATCCTTCACGACTAATGCCGTTCAGGATGACACCTTCCTACTTCCTACCGCCTACTTCCTACTAATCCCCACTTGACCCCTTTTTCTCGTTTTACTACATTTGAGCCGCTTTGAGAATAGATATCGCACAAAAACTTACTGAATCCGAAGACCAACGAGTGGTCTGGTCCCATGCCGACGCTCCCGAAATCTTCGACGAACTGCACCTCAAGGGCGATCTGGTAGCCGAGGTGCTGGTTAGCCCCGAAGGCAACGGCAAGTGCCTTGTGACCGGTACTATCTCTGGAGTGCAAACACTCACTTGTGTCCGCAGCCTGGATCTTTTTGACCGTCCGTTCGAAACCGAGATCGTTGTCGAGGTGGAACGCGGAGCATGCGCTGCACAGGAACTTCACGACGACGACGATGACGTTTTCGCCTACACGATTCCGCAGACACAGGACTTCGTTGATGTTTCCGAGTGCGTCCGACAGTTGGTGACCCTACAGGAACCCATTGCACCCGTGAAAAATCCTGACGAAGATTTTATCTTTGTAACAAACAATCAAACCGGCGATGGTGCCGAGGCCGAAAAGCCGCTGGACCCCCGCTGGGAGAAACTCAAAGCTCTTAAGAGCAAAATGGAAAACAGGAGTTAAAAATGGCAGTACCTAAAAGAAAAACCTCGACCGCCCGTCGTGACAAGCGCCGCACCCACTGGAAGATGGAAGTGCCGGCTATGGCTACCTGCGATCATTGCGGTTCCGTGAAGCGTCCGCATCGCGTGTGCCCGGTTTGCGGCTTCTACAACGGTGTGGAAGTTGTTGACATGAAGGGTGCCGAAGCTTAATCTAGGAGGAATCCGTGATCAAAGTTGCACTGGATGCCATGGGTGGCGATTACGCCCCGAGTGTTTGTATTGAAGGCGCTGTTAGCGCAGTCAAGAAAAACCCCAATATTCATGTGGTGCTCTGCGGACCGGAGGCCGAGGTCAAGGCTTCTCTTGAGAAGCTTGGCTATGCTGGCAACCAGATTTCCGTAGTCGATGCTCCGGACCTCGTGGCGATGGATGAACATCCTGTCATGGTGGTCAAGAAGAAGCAGCATTCTGGCTTGGTGACTTGTGTTGCCTTGCAGAAGAAAGGTCTTGTGGATGCTTCCGTCAGTGCCGGTAACTCCGGTGCCATGATGGCTAGCTGCCTCATGATTCTCGGTAAGACGTGTGACGAGTTCTCCCGTCCGCCTATCGGGGTTGCGCTTCCGACAAAGGATCGCCGCATTGTGTTGGTCGATGGCGGTGCAAACGTTGATGAACGCGCTTCTACTCTCGTTGACTTTGCCATTGCAGGTTCTGCTTTCGCCGAGGCTTTCCTCGGAATTGAAAATCCGAAGGTCGGCCTTTTGAACATGGGCGAAGAAGAACACAAGGGCCCGGCAGTTCTTCAGGAAACATACCAGCTCCTCAAGTCTGCTCCGGTCAACTTCATCGGTAACATCGAAGGCCGCGACCTTATCGCTGGCAAGGCCGATGTTGTTGCAAGTTCCGGCTATACGGGTAACGTTGTTCTCAAACTCCTGGAGGGTTTCTTCGAAATGCACCAGGAAATGTTTGGCACAATCGATTCTCCGGCTGGCAAGCGCTTTGCCGAAATGTGGGACTACCGCGCTACGGGTGGCGCCTTGTTGCTTGGCCTCAATGGCATTGGCATCATCGCGCATGGCCGTTCCGATGCTATCGCAATCGAAAAGGCTGTCGAAGCTGCCGCCAAGTACGCCGAAGCCGACGTTGCAAACAAGGTCAACGCGCGCCTCGCAGCAATCAAGTCCGAGGAAGCTCCTAAAGCATAGCTTTTGTCTGCAAAGACTTTAGTTGCAATTAGACGGATCTAGTGAATGCTAGGTCCGTTTTTTTTTTTTTAGACGAGAGAACGGCGCTGCGCGCCTACAGACGAGAGACGAAAGATGCGTCATCCTGAGGGGCTCGCCCCGAAGGATCCAGTAAAGGTATGGGCTATGGGCTCGGCTAAGGTTGGAGAACCCGTCGAACCACGGCTGCTTTGGGGTAAGGAGTCGGCACCATGTGCCTTTGGGAAATGGGCGCGAATCAGAATTATTTAAATTATTCAATAAACTTTTTGGAGATTTAAAGTATGCGAAAAAAATGTTCCCTACTGGCGGTCTTGATTGTATCTTGCATACTTGGATGTTATGAGGATGATGGTATATGCTACGATTCGAAACGATTCGTTAGCTTGAGCATCGTTTCTACCTCCAGCATCGACAGCGTCCAGTTTTTTTTGAACAACCAACGTATTTGTGTTGGAAATACTGGTATTGATCAAAAAATGGTCATGTGTAAAGAAAAGAGTCGAGAAACTTCTGATGCCATGAGGCTGATGCTTTTGTCGGAAGTGAACCTAAATAATTGCGACCGTTCGGAAGAATATCCTATATGGACAGGATTTGATTGTCTTGTCAATGGGGCTTTCGATACGGTTAAAGTAGATTCTAGCAAGTTAAGTGTGAATGTTTTTTCCAATGGTCGTAAAACCATTATTGAAACAGGCTTTGTCGTTTTGGGAGGATTGCAAGTCAATGTTATTCCCGAACAAGATACCACCCTGTGGTTCGGCTATAAGGAGAATCCGGCGATTCCGCAGCATGAGGCGTTTGAAAGTCCGGCGAAATCAAATCGTAATGGATGTTTCGAAGGCTATTGCGTCGCTACGTTCCCGATTGCACGGAAAGAAGTCTGTTACGATAAATAACTTAAAATTTTAAGGAATAATTCTAATATGAAAAAAAACACTTCTAACCACTTCCTGCTAATTTATTATCTTGAGTAACAAATAAAACAAATTTTGAAAGAACCGTCTGGCACCGGTGGTGCGACGGCCGTTTGAAGTTTAAACTTGAACATTTGTTTAAGAACCGGAAGGTTGCGCTTTGGTCGCTTTTTCGGTTTCTTGGACGATAACGTATATAAATGACAGTTAATGTCATACAGGAGGTTTTTTAATGCCTACGAAGTCTATTGTGACTGGTGCATCTCGCGGTATCGGTCTTGCTATTGCAAGAGAACTTGCATCTCGCGGTTCCGATGTCGTGCTCATTTCCCGTGGTGGCTGCCCGGAACAGGCCGAAGCCATCGCCAAGGAATTCGGCGTCAAGACGTTCACGTTCGCCTGCGACGTGAGCAATTCCGAATCCGTGAAGGACGCTTTCAAACAGGCTATCGACGCACTGGGTGGGGTAGATTGCCTCGTGAACAACGCTGGCATCACCCGTGACGGCCTCGTACTTCGCATGAAGGACGAAGATTTCGACAACGTTATCGCAACGGACCTCCGCTCGACGTTCCTCTGCACCAGAGCCGTCCTCAGGACCATGATGGGCGCCCGCAAAGGTAGCATCGTGAACATCGCAAGCTTGAACGGTATCAGGACTCAGGCCGGCCAGGCCAACTATGCCGCTGCCAAGGCTGGCGTTATCGGCATGACCAAGTCCAATTCCATGGAATTCGGCTCTCGCGGCATTACAGTGAACGCAGTCGCCCCGGGATTCATCGATACGGACATGACCGCCGCCATGAGCGAAGAAACCCGCACCAAGTATGCCGCCCAGATTCCGCTTGGCCGTCTCGGTAAGCCGGAAGATGTGGCCAAGGCAGTCGCATTTTTGGCCTCCGACGATGCCAAATACATTACCGGACAGGTAATTGGTGTCGATGGGGGCTTGAACGCTTAACAACATTTTATTAAATTTGGACAAAACTTTTTCCCATGGAGAAAAAAATGAACGAAGAAATTTTCAAGAAGGTCACGGACGTGATCGTTGCTAAGTTGGAAGTCAAGGCTGAAGATGTCAAGCCCGAATCTGAATTCGGTAATGACCTCGGTGCCGACTCTCTGGACCGTGTTGAACTCGTGATGGCTCTCGAAGACGAATTCGATGTCGAAATCCTCGATTCCGACGCTGAAAAGTTCCAGAAGGTTTCTGACGTTGTCGCTTTCCTCGAAGCACACAAGAAGTAATCTAGTTTTGCTTTAGCCCGCAACAGTTGGGCAAAGATTGAACTTTGGGTCCCCGGTATCGCCGGGGATTCTTTTTTTATCGTCATCCTGAATTTTTTACCGTCATCCTGAGCGAAGCGAAGACAACTCAGAAGGCGAGTGTTGCGACCATGCTTGCATGGGCATAACCGAGCCTAAGAGGTTGGGGCTTGCCCCCATCTATTATTTCTTGAACATACTTTGTCATGCCGGACTCCGTTCTCTTTGACCACTTAGAACTTTAGTTCTTATGTGGTCATGATCCGCGAATGGGGACGGCATCGCCTTCTCGTTTATGAAAAGGAGGTGCTCGTTCTATGACGGATGATTACTGGCTGTAGGCAAAAGACCTCTGACCACAGAGCAAAATCAGATTATCTAGTAACTCAGAACTAGTAACTAGGAACTAGATTTTTAAATTTGAAAACGCGATAAAAAACATAAAAGGAGATTCTGTTGGAAGAACAAAACCTGCTCCACAAAATCCTAAAACTCTGGTTTCGCCAGAAGTCCGGTGACGGGCTTGAGGCTAAGCTTGGGTATAGGTTCCGCGATCCTGAACTGCTGGCTCATGCGCTTGTCCACCGCTCGTTCATCGTCGGCAAGGACGTGCCTTACGCGAATAATAACGAACGCCTGGAATTCCTGGGCGATTCCGTCCTCAACATGCTGACGACCGAGTTCCTTTACAAGACCTACCCTGAGGACTCGGAAGGTGAACTTTCCAAGCGTAAGAGCGCTATCGTATCGGGGCACGCCTGTGCACAGTCGTCCAAGGAATGGAATCTCAGCGAGTTCGTGAAAATCGGGAAGTCCGAGGCCAAGATGGGCGGTCGTGGCAAGGAAAGCATATTGGCAGACGCCTATGAGGCCGTGCTTGGGGCGGTCTATCTCGATGGCGGCCTGGACGAAGTCCGTGCGATTTTGAACAAGTTCCATTTCCCGCGTGTGAGCGAAATCATCAATGCGGTCGATTTTGCGAACTACAAAAGCGAACTTCTGGAGTTCTGCCAAGGCAAGTTGCATTGCTCCCCGGAATATGTGGTTGTTGACGAATCGGGTCCGGAACACCAGAAACAGTTCACTATCGAGGTCATTGTAAACGGCAAGGCATATACTCGCGGTATTGGCCCGAACAAAAAGAAGGCCGAACAGGAAGCTTCGCGTACGACACTTGAAATGCTCAAGACCGAAGTCGCCGAAGCCGAACGCAAAAAAGCCGAAACCCCGAAAATCAAACAACCCGCCCACCACGTTGGATTGCCGTGATTTTAGTAGACGGTAGGAAGTAGACAGTAGGAAGTGGTTCGTATGTAGAGCCTGCGTTGTCACCCCGGCTAGAGCCTATGTTGTCATGCCCGCCTCCGAGCGGGCATCTCCTTTTTATCTATTTTGTCCCATATGAAAACATTTTCCCTCCGTACTTTACTTGCCCTGCCGATGGCGGCGGCTCTCGCATTTGCTCTTGTTGCCTGCAATGAATCTGGCGATTCCAAATCCGGCCAATCCACGAAAGCTTCGAAAAAAGGTGCACCCGTTTCCGAAGCGGATTGCCCGATTCTCCCGCTTGATTCTACAGCAACCGGCGAGTTCGACCCGATTGCCTCGAAGGAAGCCCGCGCCTGCGGCTCCATCACGCTTTGGGGCTCCGCCATGCCCAAGTCCTTCAACATGTGGGAAGACTACAACAGCTTTTCTGCCGAACTCATGAGCATGATGTTTGAACCGCTCGTGAGCCTGCACAGTACCGAAGACCGCGAAGTCGGCATTCTCGCAGACAAGTGGGAAGTCTCCGAAGACGGCAAGACGTTTACGTTCCATGTGGATTCGCGTGCCAAATGGAGCGACGGCAAGCCGGTTACCGCCGAAGACGTACAGTTCTATTACGATGTCATCATGGACGAGAAAAACCTCACGCCGATTTTCAAGGTGGGGCTCAGCCGCTTTGAGCGCCCAGAAGTCGTCGATAGCTTGACCGTCCGCATGAAGGCAAAGGAACCGCACTGGGGCAATTTCTGGGAAGCGGCCGGCATGCTCGCGTTCCCGAAACACGTGTGGGGAGGCAAGGATTTCAACAAAATCCGTTACGAATTCCCGGTGGTCTCTGGTCCGTACATCATCAAGACGTTCCGCGAAGACCGCTTTGTGGAACTCCAGCGCCGCAGCGACTGGTGGGGCTTCAAAAAGAACTGGAACCACGGCAAGTACAACTTCCAGAAAATCCGCTACCGCTTCATGAACGACCAGACGAAGGCGCTCGAGGCCTTCAAGAAGCAGGATTTCAACGCCTACGCCATTTACACGAGCAGTATCTGGATGAAGCAGACAGACTTTGATGCCATCAAGAAGGGGTGGGCCATCAAACAGCGCATCTTCAACAAGGAACCGATTGGTTTCCAGGGCTTGGCCATCAACCTCCGCAAGCCGCAATTCCAGGACGTCCGCGTTCGCCGCGCTCTCTCGTACCTCCTCAACCGCGAAGCGATGAACGAAAAGTACATGTTCGGCCAGTATTTCCTCCTCAACAGCTACTATCCGGACTTGTGGGCGAACAACCAAAACCCGACGGCGCCTGTCTATAGCTACAATCCCGAAAAGGCTCGTGCGCTCTTTGCCGAAGCGGGCTACAAGGTCAATGCTCAAGGCGTTCTTGAAAAGGATGGCAAGCCGTTTGCGATAAACTTCATCACGAGCCAGGAAGACTTGCGTCACCTCACGCTGTTCCAAGAGGACTTGAAGAAGGTGGGCGTTGTGGCGACTATCGAACAAATGAGCCAGAGCACGCTCCGCAAGCGCTTGGACGATGCGGACTTCGACCTTTACTGGGTGAACTGGGGCGCGGGCCGCCTCCGCGATCCGGAAGCAAGCTGGATTTCCAAGACGGCAATGGAAAAAGGTACGAACAACCTTGCCGGCGTTCAGGACAAAGTCGTCGATAGCCTCATCAACTTGCAAAAGACCGAATTTGACCTTGCCAAGCGCAACGAAATCTTGAAAGCGCTGGACAACCGCCTCGCCGAAATCGTCCCGTACGTGCTCATGTGGCAATGCGACCACCACCGCATCCTATACTGGAACCGTTACGGCACACCCGAAAAGGTGCTCGACCAGTTCAACCGCGAAGACGCCATCCCCGTCTATTGGTGGGTGGACCCGGTCAAGTCCGCCGCACTCGACAAGGCGATGAAATCTGGCGAAAGCCTGCCCGTGCCCGAGTACGATATTCGATAGAAGAGAGCACGCACAACGTCATCCTGAACAATGTGATGCATCCAGAACATCTCTGGATTCTTCGAGTCCCATGGACTCTCAGAATGACGGTCATTCCTTATTGTCACCCCGGTTTTATATACCGGGGCCAGTTTACACGGTTCTATCCACTTACACAGTACCAATCACATTGTCACCCCGGTTTTATATACCGGGGCCAGTTTACACAGTCCCCTTCGCTTACACAAAAAAAATCCCGGAACAAGTCCGGGACGTTCTAATAACTTCACTGGCGTTCTTTCGTCTAAGAACTAGAACTTGAATTCCACATCCAGCGTAAAGCCAACGGCATCCCCTTCCATGTTAATCGTGAACGGATCCTTGCTTTTCCTCTTTATGTCTTCGCTACGAGCGATAATCTTTCCTTTAATCAAAATCTGGTTAGTTACGGCGAATTCGGCACCGACCCAGAACTTCCACTGGTTGGACCAGTCGTCATGCAGGCTGACATCCTTGTTTCCGTTGTCGTATTCTGACCTGAAAAGGCGAAGCCAGAGCTGACCACCAATCAAAAGCGTTACCGGAGCGGAGGGAAGGGTATAGTCAAGTTCACCGCCAATACGGAGTTCGAGACCTCTCTCTTGCTTGTGATGCTCGAAACCCCAGAAAACACCGGCTTCAGTACCGAATGCGGCGCCTTTAATGCTTGCGATATCGTTATGGATTTGTGCACCGAAATAGAGGAATATTTCGTGGTGGCTAGGAGGCGTTGTTCCGAGTCCGTCGTATTTTTCGCGGCCAATGGGCAAGTTGAAATCGAGGAAGAGGTTGACCATCGGGGTCATGGCAAAGCGACCGCCAATCATCAAGTCACGGATGCCGTTACCGCCTTCTTCGCATGCGTCACAATCGGTTTCGCTCCAGAACTGGTAGCCGAAACTCTGCAAAGATAGTTCGAACTTGGGAGAAATGTTGAAGCGGGCGCCGACCTTCAGACCCATTTGGGACCAGTCATCGTCCTTGTCGTAGTATAGTCCGGCCTTGATAGAACCCTGGTTGTTTTGAAGTAGGCCGAAGTAATCCCATGTTGCGAAGCTGGATGTGACAAGCGCTGCCGCGAGAAGAAGAACCTTTTTTATCATCGTAACTCCTATAAATCACCAAAATGGCTAACTCCAATTTAGTAATAGAATGGATGGTCTGCAAATCTTTTTCCCGAAAGGCGCGCTTATATCGTGTTTATAGTCACAAATACTATTTTTTTCTTGCATTCACGGTTGCGAAATTTTGCATAAAAATTATTTTTATACCGGAAAAGAGGTGGTTTATGAAATACACAATTCGTTTGTTGCTGGCATTAAGTTTGATAATTCCGATGTCCGTTTGGGCGCAGGGAGCGTTCAATCCAGGCTTGATACCCGTAGAAAAATCTTATATAAACCTCTACTATTACGAGAATGCCGAAAACAAGAACGACAAAGGCCTTTATTTGGCTCAAGAAAAGGGTGACGTTGCAAAGTGCACTGCCGGCGAATCTGGCATGTTTGCTGTTAGTTCTAAAAAACTTACCTGCGTCGCTTCCACAGAAATCACAAAGACAAATACTGTTTCTAAAATCATTCCAAAACTTTTAAGTGGTTACTGGGACAACAAGACGGAAAAATATCATTCGTCAAAGATTTTGCTTGCAACGGATATCGACTTCAAACAAAAGCTGAATACAGCGGTGTCACCGTGGTCGTGCTTGGGCACGGAAAATTATGAGGGGATGGGTTTCTCCGGTAAGGTGTTTGATGGAAACGATAAGAAAATATCGAATGTTTGCGGTGTCGTCAATGCGGGCGAATGGAAAAATGGTATAGGCTTGTTTAAAAGCATTTCCAGTGGTACGGTAAAAAATCTTAAGCTGGACTCTGTGGAGTTCGTTGTTTTAAACATAAAGTCCGGTAGTGGCGCTGCGGCAGTGTCATCAAATGAAGAAGATTACGGGCCGGTAGGCGGTCTTGCTGCGTATATTGTAAATAGTACGGTGGATAATATTTCTTTGGGTCATATCAACGTGAGCGCACCTTTGGCGGGTGGTCTTGCCGGGTATATTGAAAAAACTCCAGTCACGAATATCAGCATGATCAATGCGAACTCCAGAATCGTGGCTTCTAACGATATCGTGCTCAACAAAAATAAGGCAGATAGCAAAATGGGTGGCTTCAAGACCGTTTTAGGCGGCCTTGTCGGAGCATCTTATTCGAGCGACTTTAGTGATATCAACATTTATCCTGAAATTATAAAAAATGAGGCAGAATCTGATTCTTCTGCTTTGGGTGGCGTTGCAGGCTTGTTTGTTTATGATGTTGAAACTATGATAGAAAATATTATTGTTGAATCTAGTGAAAAAAAGAAGGTGACCATACAGGGCGGCACCACCATGGGCGGCGTGTTTGGCAAAACGGAAAGAAAAACCACGACTCCGTCAACTTCCATGCATCCGTCGGATTTGCTTGTTAATAAAATCGTAGTGAACAACTTAGTTATGCAGAATAGCGTGCATAAGCAAGATTATGCAGTGAACTTTGCTGTTTATATGGGTTCTCTTATTGGTAACAGTAATCTTTGTAATGGCGGTGTTCTTAAAATTACGAAATCTAGGGCAAATGACTTTACGATAGGTGAAACTGTTTCTCAGGAAGGAACTTATCATTATCATGTTGGCGGTATTGCTGGTTATGCCGGTTGTGAAAGTTCGGACAACGCCAGCAACAGGAGTGATCAATATTTGACGATTACGAATACGCATGCTTTGGGTTCAATTGACATGAATGGTGGATATGTGAGTGGCACCGCCGCTTATGACATAAATGCTTCTGTCGGTGGAATTGTCGGTACGGCCCTATTTGCTAGCAACAATGGCGTTGTGGAAGATACCTCGTCTGTTAGTATCACGTATAAGCTAAAAGGAACACCTCCGTCATCTGTGATTGAAGCGAGTTTTGTTAATATCGGAGGTGCCTTTGGTGCTGCCAGTATTTATAATACTTCGGGAGTCCCGCTAGAAATTAAAAATGTCATCGCTAAAGGATATTCTAGCGGTAGTTCGAAAATTAATATAGATGTCGAAGATAATGGCTTCGACTCGTATGTGGGCGGTGTTATCGGAAAGTTTCCCCATATTAGTAACAGCGGGAATTCAAGTATCTTGTTTGACGATGTCAGTGTTTCAAACGAGGGTGGAGCGGTAATCCGTTATGGTGGCGAGGGTGCATCATGGTATATACCTACGGACGCTTATATGGGCGGTATTTGTGGCAAATGCCAGGCTGTGCGGAGCCTGTATAAAGTTTCTGTTGCTGGCGGTATTGTTAAGAGTTCGGTCTCTAGCGCTGTTTTAGAAAATAAAAAGTTCTATGTGGGTGGCCTCGTTGGAAAAACAGAACTCTCTAGTTGGCCTGTTTATGTACAAAACACTTATTCTGTGGGCCAGTTTGATAATTTTGGAGGAAAAACTGCAGAAGATGGTGAAAAAACGGGATATCTGTTTGGCTCTCTTGTGGCGACAATGATGAATGAGTTTGTTTCAAATTATCATATTGGAAATGACAATGCTCCCGCGATTGGTGATTTTAGCGGTGTAAAGGATGTTGTCGATTTTACGAAAGTACCTTCTAACCTCCTTAAGACAGCAAGAGCAAACGTCCGTAATGGAGACGGTGAGGATTTACACAATGTTCCCCAAAAAAATATATCTGATTGCGGCACTAAGAAAATTACTGAAATGAGAAAGCCTGATTTTGTAACACTTTTGAATAATGCATGGAGCGATGAAAGGGCGGCTGATAGGGTTTGGAGTATGGGTTCGACGTCCGGTTCCTCAAATCCTGTATTTGGAAAGCGTGGAAATGCATCGGTTATTGTCACGTTTGTTGCAAATGATGAAGTTCTCAGCAAAAAATATGTGGAAATCGGTAAGGCCGCTACGGCTCCGACGCCCCCGAAAGTTACAGACAAGTGCTTTGACAAGTGGGATAAGGCATTTGATAAGGTAACGGAGGATTTGACAGTCTATGCTAAATACAACGACGATGCTTGTGTTTTTACACTCACGTTTGTTGGTCCTAATGGGTTTGAAGAAACAAGGACGTTTATTGAGGGTGGTGTGTCCGCTCCAAAACCGCCGGAGAAAAATGAGAAAGGTGAATGTTTTGTGGGTTGGGATCCGGAAAACTATAAAAAACTGACTGAGGATTATATTGTCACGGCTCAATACGGTGTCTGCCCAATTAATACGTACCCCGTTACATTTAACGGCTTGGATGGAAAACCTTTGAAAAACGTTCAGGATAAGGATGGAAATCATCTAGATAATCCGCAGATTGTGGAAGAAGGCAAGTCTGCTGTTGTGCCCAAGGATCCGAATCCTGTGAATGGGCTATGCTTTGCAGGTTGGAGCAAAAATACGGATGACTATACCAATGTGACGCGTGAGATGACTGTCAGCGCATATTCTAAAGTTTGCGAATATACGGTGACTTTTACCTATCGTAAAAAGGACGGAACGCCTGCAGAAAAATCGCAAACGGTTGAATACAACAAGTCTGCAACGCCTCCGAGTAACGATGATATCCCGAAGACCGATGACGGCCAATGCTTTGATGGCTGGGATGCAGACTATAGCAAGATAACCGACGATTTGACTGTTCCGGCCAAATATAAGACTTGCGTTTATACGGTCAGGTTTATGTACACGGATAATAAAGGAGTGCCTCACATTGAAAAGACGGAAACGGTTGAACATGGCAAGCCTGCGACCGCTCCTGATGTTCCGAAAAAAATGGATGATCAGTGCTTTGTCTCTTGGAATCCTAGTTTTAGCCATGTGACTAGCAAACTAGATGTCACTGCCAAGTATGATATCTGCAAATATACGGTAAAGTTTGTCTATGTTGATGCTGAAGGCGTGAATGCCGAAAAGGTGGAAACAGTCGTGCATGGTAACGATGTGACGGGACCGGATGATGTCGCGAAGAAAAAAGGCGACCAGTGCTTTGCCGGTTGGAAGGGCGAATTGACTAACGTGACGAGCGATATGACCCTCGAACCGGAATATAAGCTCTGCGCAGTTTCTAGCAGCTCCGTTGCTCAGTCCAGTTCTTCTGTTGTTGCGTCTAGTTCTAGCGAAGCGACGCCTGCTTCTAGCAATGCAGAGTGCAGTTCCTCCGTCAAGGCGAACAGTTCTTCTGCGGTTGTCCAAAGTAGTTCTTCCGTCGAGACGTATAGTTCTTCTGCCACTGTCCAGAGCAGCTCCAGCAAGGCTGGCTCCAGCAGCAGTCAAAAGTCTCTTTATGATATTGCTGCCCCGAAGGTCAAACAGGACGGTAGCGCGCTCCGCATGGTGCTTGATGATTCGACTGCGAAAATTTCTGACAAGGTCGATTGCCATATTCAGGTGGTTTCCGATGCTGGCGTTTATCTCGATACCGTTGTCGCTGGAAAGGTAATCGATAAGGCGAAAAACGGCACATGGCGACTTGATCCGGCGCCTGCAGGCGAATATAGCGTGAACTTTACGTTTACGGATGGCGAAGAATCCGTGACGTACAAGAAGATTTTCTCGACTCCGAAACAAAAGAATCTTGTAATGCATTCCTGGCAGACGCTCTCGATGTATGCGTTCTGCCAAAATGGCACGGATAATTGCGTGTCCGATAAGGCTTCCGTATATTGGTGGGATGAAACGAATCCGGTGGGCGATTACTGGCAGTATCGCAAGTATAGCGTGAAAGATAAGTTCGATTCGACTCGCGGATACTGGTACGGCCCCGTGGATAACGAACCGCTGGTGATGAACTTGAAAACTCCCGACTCGAATGCGGAAATTGTATGGAAACTGCAAAACAAGTATTCCGGTTGGAACCTCGTCGCGAATCCGTACGGATGGTACGTCAAGCTCCCGCAACAAGACGGTGTGCGTTTTGCAAAGTGGGATTCGGACGCGAGCGAATACGTTCCGACGGATACGCTTGGCCCTTACGAAGCTGTCTGGGTGCAGACGGACAAGTCCAGGACGCTTCGCATTCCGCTCAAGGCGGTTATTGTCCTCGAAGGCGAAAAGAAGTCCTTGAACAAGAGCGCAGCCTCCGATGATTGGAACCTCCGCGTCGTGCTTTCTGATAACAACGGCAAGCGCGATTCCTGGAACGAACTCGCTGTGGGCTCCGCCAAGTCTCTCAGCGAACCGCCGGCAGGCATGGGCGACCGCGTGAACCTCTCCATTGTCGAGGGCAAAAAACGCTTTGCCAAGAGCGTGAAGCAGAACAGTGATAACCTTGAGTGGAACCTCGAAGCGAGCGCAACGACTCCTCGTGCTGGCCGCTTGAGCTTTGTCGGCCTCGAACGCGTCTTGGCGAAGGGGCTCCGCGTCTATGCGACCGTGGACGACGAAATGTTCGAAGTCACGAACGACAAACCGCTGGACGTTCAGCTTTCGTCCAAGGCAAAAAACGTGTCTGTCCGCGTCTCGAAGGGCGCTGTCACGGCAAATATCGCGAAAAACTGGCTCTCGGGCTTCCGCGTGAACCAGACGTCGAACGTCTTGAATGTCGGATTCGATGCCGCTTCCGAGCTCGCGGGTGCTAACGTCAAGGTGAGCATCGTGGGCATCGATGGCCGCGTCGTCGCGACGAACAGGGGTGTCGCAAACGCCGGTTCGAACGTCGTTTCCATGAAAAAGCCGAAACTGGGTGTCTATTTCGTAAGAGTGCGTGTCGGTAGCCAGTCCGCCTCCAAGCGCATCATGGTTCGGTAGTAGAGTTACTAGTTCTGAGTTACTAGTTGCTAGAACGTGAAAATGTCACCCCGGATTTATTCCGGGGTCGGTTTTGTGCATTTTAGGGATAGCCGAACGGCGCGATAATTACTAAATTTGCGCTCGTTATGACAAAAGCAAAATTCATCAAATTCATCATCGCGTCGGTGCTCGCCATCGCCGCCCTCTTCTTGCCGTACGAATCCCTCGGATTCGATGCAACAAGCCCCATGGGACCCCTGAATCCGCTCGAAATTCGCGTCATTGGCGTATTCGTCATGGCTGCGCTTTTCTGGATTCTCCAACCGTTCCCGATTTGGTCCACCTCCATGCTCGTCATCGTGCTTATGATTATCACGATGTCCGATTCCGCACTTAACGTGTTCCGCGTGGACGGCGTGACGATGATTAGCCATAAGTCCATCATGGCGACTTTTGCAAACCCCATCATCATGCTCTTCTTGGGTGGGTTCTTCCTTGCTGCCGCCGCCACCAAGTACAAGATGGACTTGAACCTCGCACGCGTGCTCCTGAAGCCCTTCGGCAAGAACCCGAAGTTCGTGCTCCTCGGCCTCATGCTCATTACGGCCGTGTTCTCCATGTTCATGAGCAACACCGCTACTGCCGCCATGATGCTTGCCATCCTCGCTCCGGTGCTCAAGCTCTTTGACGAAGACGACCGCGGTAAAGCTGCTTTTGCTCTTGCCATTCCTCTCGGCGCAAACATCGGCGGTATGGGTACCCCGATCGGTACGCCTCCTAACGCTATTGCTCTTGGCGCTTTGAACGACGCCGTTGCCCGTGGCGACCTTGTTGCAAACCCGGTGAGCTTCGGTCAGTGGATGGCTTTCGGTATTCCGTACGTGATTGTTTTGATGGTGATTGCTTGGCTCTTGCTCCTCAAGATTTACCCGATCAAGATGAAGGAAATGGTCTTGAACATTGAAGGTGCTGGCAAGTTTGATACGAGCCCCAAGGCCATTATCGTCTATATTACTTTTGTTGTCTGCGTTGTTCTGTGGGTTATCAGCAAGAACGGTATCGGTCCTATCCCGGGCCATGGCATTAACGATAACGCGATTGCCATGATTCCGATGGCTGTATTCGCCCTCACGGGTGTGATTACCAAGAAGGATTTGAATGCGATGAGCTGGGACGTGCTCTGGCTTGTGGCTGGTGGTTTCGCTCTTGGCGTGGGCCTCAATGCGACTGGCCTTGCCGCTCACCTCATCAAGACGATTCCGTTTGCAAGCTGGTCTCCGTTCGCGCTGATGGTCGGCTGCGGCATCATCTGCCTCTTCATGGCAAACTTCATGAGCCACACCTCTACGGCTACGCTCTTGGTGCCGATTCTCTGCGCCGTGGGTATCGCTTGCCAGGACAACCTCGTTGGCCTCGGTGGCGTGACGGCTCTCCTCGTGTCCGTTGCGTTTGCAAGCTCTCTTGGCATGAGCCTCCCGATTTCGACGCCGCCTAACGCACTTGCCCATGCGACGGGTTATACCGATACCAACGGTATGGCGAAAACCGGCGTTGTGATGGGTCTCTCTGGCCTCGTGCTTTCTTGGGCAATGATGATTTTCCTCGCGAAGATCAACTTCTTTGGCACTCCGGCTCCGAAGGCTGCTGACGCTGCTCCTGCCGCTCCGGTTGCTGCTGAAAAAGTTGTTGCAACTCCGGCCGCCGAAACGAAGGCTGAAGCCGCTGCCCCGGCAGCCCTTGATAGTGCCGTCGCTATCCCGGCGGATTCCGCTGCAAAGGTCGTTGTTGACAGCGCCGCTGCTCCTGCTGCAGCACCTGCCGCCGCGAAGTAATCTTTTGTCATACCTTTTACGAAAAGCTCGGGTCACCCCGGGCTTTTTTGTATCCAGTTCATTCTTGCCATAAACGAAAAAAATCCCCGCATTTCTGCGAGGATTTTTCAGTGGTCGATACAGAACTCGAATCTGTGACCTCTACCATGTCAAGGTAGCGCTCTAACCAACTGAGCTAATCGACCGAGGTGAGACCAATTATAGAAAAAACAAATCCGCTTGTCAAGGGTATATTAGAACTTAGATGTTTTTCTAAGCTCTACCAACTAAAAAATACTACCGGTCGTCTTCGGCAATCCAGTAGTGCATGCGCCCTTTGAAATGGATTGGTGCGCGGTTGGCGTTGCATTTCCCTTGCCTGCAATCCTCAAAATGCAGGTTGATGGTGGCTGTCCACTTGGTATCGTCTTTCTGGTCGATGTGGACGTAGTTGCTGTCTCCCGTAATATACGCTTTGGGGACGCCTTCGAACTGAAGCCAAGTTTCGCCTTGGACGATATTGTTGTCTTTGCCGAGCTTGGGGGAATAGACCGTGATTTTTAATTGATCGTTGCGTGCGCTGCGACCGGCAGGAATTTTAATTACCAGCAAATGGTGCCTGTTGCGTATGTATGGAATTTCCACGTCGTCGCGATCGAGTTCCTGCTGGATTTCGTCTTCGCCGTTGATGCTGTATTTGAGGAATCCACCGCCCTTGACTTCCCAGCTGTCGTTGATGCCGCTACAGGCGGTAAGGCCCGCGCACAAGACCAGGCTCAATGCGCCCGCGGCGATAACGGCAAAACGTTTCAAAAATGCGGATTTCATATCCTTAAAATAGAAAAAAACACCGGGTGTTTAAAAGTATGCAAAAAAGCCGGGTGCTAAGTCCCGGCCTCGCGATAGTCATCCTGAAGATGCCACTCCGTCGTCATCCTGAAGATGCCACACCGTCGTCATCCTGAACGAATGTGAAGGATCCAGTGCAGTTGTCCTTGCAACCTGTCATCCCGGCCTTGTGCCGGGATCGGCTTACACAGTCCCCCTAGCGGAACACTACCTAAGCCCTTCCGTCAACGGGACCGTCGTCGGTCTGCGGCTCCTGCTGCTTCTGCTGTGCCAAACGCGGGTCTTCCAGCACGTACAGCGGAAGCGCCGCCAGTTCCTCGTTATCGGCAATCAGGCGCACAATGTACTTGTCCGGGCGAGCAAACTGCAAACGCTGCATGTTCAGAATCATGTTGACCGCAGCGGTATCGAATCCCTGTGCGACCGGCTGGAGCTCGATTTCGGACTGCATCGGCGGCACAATCGGGTGGCCTACCACATCTTCGATAGACAAGTTCAACTGGTGTGTGCCAGCCTCGGAACGCTGGTAGCGCAAGCGGAAAGCAGCGGAACACTGCGGAATCACAAGCGGAAACTTTGCAAAAATGCGGTCAAAGGCACCAAGAATGTTCATGCGACCTCCGGCATCGTTAGCGGTGGCGGCGTCACAGATAGCGGCAATTTCAATATTCATGTAGGGTTCTCCCAGTGTTAGAAAAATGTTTAACTAAATTATAAATATATTCGTAAAAAGACGAGGTTTTTATGGAAGAAATTCCACTTTGGTACTGGTTGATCGTGTTTTTTTGCTTGGGAGCCTGTGTCGGGAGCTTCTATAACGTCATTGTCTATCGCATGCCTCGTGGAATTTCGCTCCTCAACCCGCCTTCGCACTGCCCGCTTTGCAAAAAGAGAATCCCCATCCGCTACAACCTGCCCATTGTCGGCTGGCTCTGGCTTCGCGGAAAAAGCGCTTGCTGCAAACAGCCCATCAGCATCATCTACCCGATAGGCGAAGGCCTTTGCGGGTTGCTCGGCGCCCTTGCTCTCTATGCGGCAGTCGGCTTCGGAACCGATTTTACGCGGCCCGTCTTGGCGCCCCAGGCTTGGGCGAACGCCGCGGCCTTGTTTTGGCTTTTGCTCGGGGCGTATCCCGTATGCGCAGTCGATTGCAAGTACAAACTCATTCCCGATTCCATCTCGGTGGGCGGGATTGTCGCTGGTCTTTTGATTTCGCTTATTCCGGGCGGTATCACGCCGCTCCAGAGTCTGCTGGGTGCTGTCGGCGCTGGCGGCGGACTTTATCTGCTCGGCTGGATTGCAACCAAAGTACTCAAAAAAGAAGCCATGGGCTTTGGCGATGTCAAGTTGCTGGCTGGTTACGGCGCTCTGATGGGCTTTACTGGTGCTGTGGAAACGTTGATTGTCGCCGCCGTGCTCGGGCTAATTGTGATGCTCCCGTACGGGATGATTAAGAATAGCGCAAAGAACAATGGTGCAAAGAACGGCACCGCAAAAAATAAAAATGCGCCAGAAGACGAGGATGTCGGACAAATTCCGTTCGGCCCGTTCCTCGCTGTGGCTGCTCCCTTCATGTATCTCTGGGGCGATGTTCTGATTGTGCTGTACCTGACTTATGTTCTAGGCGAATAAATTAGACCTGACAGCAAACACACTGTCACCCCTCGGCGGTCGCATTGTCACCCCGGCCTTGGCACTGTCACCCCGTGCTCCGTCACGGGGTCAGTTGTTTAAACAGAACAACCGATGCCGGCACCTTACACGTTCCTGAGCTTGTTGATTACTCTATCGAGTCATGCGGCCCGCTTTTTAAGGGAGCCTTGTCTCTTGCGTACTTTTGCAAACAACTGTTGACAAAATGAATAGCTGACACGCGTCCTGTTGTTTTTCGTGAACGATTTTGCTAGATTACCTGTGACCAGTTCTGATGAACTGCACTTATCTATATCCTTTCTTATATCGTTTCTTATATGAATTTGTCTCTAAAAAGAGAAAGGATTTTGCATGTCAGAAAACAGTGGCATCGTGCCTATCAGTTTGGCCGATAGGGATCTCTATCGTGAACAGTGGGTCGATAAGACCGTCGAAGAAATCAAGAAGCACAAGTACCTCAACCCGCTCTACGACGCGGCTTTCAAGGCTTTTCTGAGCGATGAGCAGGCTCTCAAGAGTTTCTTGAACGGGGTTTTCAAGGATGACCGCAACAAGATTGAATCCGTGGTCATCAAGAATCCCGAAATCAACATGATATTCCCTGTGGTCAAGCCGTTCAGACTCGACATCCGCGCGAAAACCTCAAATGGGTATTGCATCAACGTGGAGATGCAAAAGGCGAGGCCGGATTATTTTGTGGATCGCATGTTTCTGCAACAGAGCGCATTCTTGATTCAAAGCAAGTACGAATGGGATCAGGCCAATTTCGGTGACATGCCTTCGAATCTCAGCGATGAGGAGCGTGCCAAGCGTGAAATTCACCGCTACGAAATTCCACCCACCTATACCATTTGGATTTGCGATTTCCCTGTGCCTAAGCAGAAATCGTATCGTGGTGACTGGTCGGTTCGCAACGAGAAGGGCTTGACGCTGAGCGACAAGGTGATGTATATTGTATATGACCTGACAAAGTTCAATAAGCCCTACGAAGAAATCAGGACCGCTGAAGACCGTTGGCTTTACCTGCTTAAGCATGCGGGAACAGCTGAAAGCCTCCCGGACTTCAAGGATGATATCATCGCGAAGGCAATCAACAGATTGCTGGTAAACAGGGCGTCAGACAAATTGCTCAAGGAACAGGCAAAGGATATGGTTATGACGGAAGAAGAACTTGACTATCTTGCTATGCTGAAAGTCCGTGCCCGTTCTGAAGGCAAAGCAGAAGGCCTTGTGGATGGTCGTAATGAGCGTAATGTAGAAATGGCTCTTGACATGCTTGCCGACAACGAACCGATTGAAAAAATCGTCAAGTATTCGCACCTTTCCATGGAAAAAGTGCTCGAACTGCGGAACTCGCAGGCAATGTTCACTGAGAAATAAACCGAATGTCCCCCCAACTTTTGCCTTGTCCCCCCGGCCTTGGCACTGTCACCCCGCATTTGGCATTGTCACCCCGGCCACAGTGCCGGGGTCACCTTACACGTTCCTGAGCTTACCTTTTCTTCTTGCCCGGGCGCTGCGGCATGAACGGGCTTGCTGCATTGGACTTGCTGGCGCTCTTTTCGGTAATAATTTCCTGGCTTGTGACCACGGAATCCCCGACGCTAAGCCCCTTGAGAATCTGGACCTTCACGCCATCGCTTAAGCCAATTTTCACGCGGCGCGGAGCCGCCTTCCCGTTGATGTTAATCCATACGTGATCGCCTTCAAGTCTTGGCTTCCTGTTCTTTTTCTTGGCGCCTGCGGTTGGCTTACCACTTGGCCCGCCCGGTCCCATTCCCGGTGGCGGGGGTGGCATACTGCCTTCTGCCACGGCGGCAGAATCGCTAGACTTGCGCTGCGGACGCGGCATGTCCTTCGGGTCCACCATCGGAGTCCCTTCGGCGGGCGTGAACTTGAGCGCCTTGACCGGAATCGTGACGGCATCAGTAATTTCTTGCGTGACGATGGTGCAGGTGGCGGTCATGCCGGGGAGCAGTTTCTGTTCCGGGTTCTGGGCAGAAATGACGACCGTATAAGTCACCACGTTGCTTGTCGTTGTCGGGTTCAGGCGAACTTCTTGCACGGAGCCGTTGAATACGTCGTTCGGGAACGCATCGACGGTAAACGTGACACGCTGGTCCTTCTTCACTTGTCCGATATCCGCTTCGTCAATGGCGGCCATGACCTTCATCTGGTTCAAGTCCTTTGCGATAACGAACAACGTCGGCGTGCTCATGGACGCAGCCACGGTCTGTCCGACATCGACGGCTCGCTTCAGAACAACACCGTCAATCGGGCTCTTGATTGTCGCGTAGCTTAAGTTCAAACGAGCCTGCGAAACTTCGTTCTTGCGCTGTTCCACCGAGAACTTGGCGGCGTTCAGGTTGTATTCCGCCTGTTCCAATTCGACGGCGCTTGCGCTCCTGCTCTCGGAGAGCTTCTTGATGCGGTTGTATGTACTCTGTTTGAACTTGAGGTCGTTTTCGGCGCTGTTGTACGAGATTGTGGCCTGCTTCAAGGTCGATTGCAGCTTGGACTTGTCGAGCTCGGCAATGACCTGCCCCTTCTTGACCTTGGAATTGAAATCGACGTTGATTTTGGCGATGTCGCCCGAAACCTGTGTACCGACTTCCACTTGGTCAACCGGTTCCAACGTGCCTGTGGCCGAAATGGTCGTCTTGATGGTATCTGTAACCACCGGGGTACTGATAAGCGAACCGACTTGGTTGGCGGTCGCTCCGTCAAAGAAGTATGACTTGACTCCGAAGGCGATTGCCGCCAAAACGGCGATGACGATAATAAATTTCAAAAGTTTTTTCATATGCTATTGGAAAAATAGAAACATTGATTTTTTTATTACAAACATTTTGATGACTTTGGGGCCGTTCTGGTTGCATTTTTCGTTGGATGCATGCCAGCCGTGCTTTCTTTTTGCTAGCTTAAAGTGCATGACTCGTGTTCGCAAAAAAGACGATAGCGCAGAAGTCCGCCGTGTGACTTGGGTGGGGCTTGGCTGGAACGCCGCTCTCTCCGTGGCCAAGTTTGTCGTGGGCGTCGTCGGGAATTCCCAGGCGCTTGTTGCGGACGCTATCCACAGTGCGTCCGATTTTGTGACCGATGTCGCGGTCATTGTTGGGAGCCATTTCTGGAACTCTCCACCCGATGCGGAACACCCTTACGGGCACAGGCGATTCGAGACGCTTGTCACCATCGGTATCGGTCTTGCGGTTGCCGCCGTGGGCGTTGGGATCGGCTACAAGGCGGTTTTGGCGCTTTTGGCAGGCGAGGCGTCGCACCCGGAAGTATCGGTGGCCGTCATGGCTCTTGCCTCCATCGTCGTGAAAGAAATTCTCTTCCGCTACACGCGTAATGCGGGCCGGAAAATTCGCAGCCAGGTGCTCGAAGCGAACGCATGGCACCACCGCAGCGATGCTTTCAGTTCCATCCCTGTGCTTGTGGCTGTCGTGTTCGCCATATTGCTCCCGGAACTCTGGTTTGCGGATTCGGTCGGTGCGTTGATTGTGGCGTTCTTCATCTTGCATTCCGCGATTGAAATTGCATGGCCCGGGCTTCGCCAGCTTGTCGATTATGGTGCCAGCGCCGATATCCTTGAAAAACTGAAACGCGAGGCTCTGTCGCACCCGAAAGTCATCAGTTTGCACGGGTTCCGTTCCCGCTACGTCGGTAGCGATTTGCATGTGGATGTTCATATCGTCGTCGATGACCAGATGACTTTGAAAGACGCTCACGATGTCGCCGAAGAAGTCGAACAGTTGCTGATTGACTCCGGCGAGAACGTCGTCGATGCGATGGTGCATATCGACCCGTACAACGCCAAACGTGCTGCCCAAAACGAAATCAAGACCATCGAGAAGTAGACCCTTTCACACCAGTAAATATTCCAAAGTGGTCTTAAAACTTTAAAAAATTAGCACCTATTTAAGTGCTTTCAATTTATATTACTTTAGTATAAGTTGTGAGGTAGGATATGGTGCTAGAAGAATTTTACAAGCTCAATAATGGGCAGCGCATTCCAAAAATTGCATTGGGGACATGGCAAACGCCAAACGATGTGGCCGCGACGGCGGTGGCTGCCGCTATTGATGCCGGGTATCGCCATATCGATACCGCGATTGCATACGAAAACGAAGCGGGCGTAGGCGAGGGCCTCAAGGCCGCTCTCAAGGCGACCGGAATCCATCGCGAAAGTGTCTTTATCACGACGAAAATCCCAGCCGAAGTCAAAAATTATGCAGACGCGGTTCGCTGCATCCAGGAATCGATGGACCGCTTGGACGCTTTCCACATCGACATGATGCTCATCCATGCACCGCGTCCGTGGAGCGAAATGGCCTCGATTGCGGGAAACCGCTATTTCAATGAAAATATTGAAGTTTGGAAGGCCCTTGAGGAAGCGTACGAGGCGGGAAAAATCCGCGCAATCGGCGTCTCCAATTTCGAAATCGAAGACCTCAACAACATCATGGCGGGTGGCCGCGTGATGCCTGCCGTGAACCAGGTTCGCGTCCATATCGGGCACGTTCCGACGGAGTTGATTGACTTCTGCGAACAGAACGGCATCCTGGTGGAAGCGTATTCGCCCAACGCGACAGGGCGCCTCATCAAAGTGCCCAAAGTCTGCGCGATGGCCGAAAGATACAACGTTTCGGTGCCGCAACTCGCGAGCCGTTTCGTGCTGCAGCTCGGGCTGTTGCCGCTCCCGAAATCCGTACACGAAGACCGCATCCGTCAAAACGCCAAGCTCGACTTTGAAATCAATTCGAGCGACATGGCCGCACTCCTCAAAATCGACGGCTTATAACTGTTATCCTGAATCGTCATCCTGAACGTTGCCACTCCGCCGTCATCCTGAACGAATGTGAAGGATCCAGTCATGGTTCTTTTTCCCTTGTCACCCCCGTAGGGGTGATTTTTTTATTATAATACGCTGCGTATTATATTTTTTGTAAAAATTTTTATATAAACGAAAAATTTGTCGAAATATTGAAATAAACTAATGTTTGTATAATAAAATCTGTTGCATGGTTTTGAACGTTGGTTTATTTTATATGTGTGAGAATGAGAGCGCGACTTCTTCGAAGACCGTAAACGCGTTTCTTTGTTCTCGTTGCGCTGTTATTTCTCCAAGTTGACGGGGATGTCTCGCCAAACTAAACATTAACAATAAACAAAATAAAAGGGGAAATATGAAAAAAATATACCTATTAATACTATTGGTAGTATCTATGAGCTTTGCTGCAACTGACTATAGTATTACTCTTAAAGACGTAAGGCAGATTTACATCACTAACCATACTAAAAAAGATCTTAAAGGATTTAAACTGTATTACTACTTTAATAGTCAACCAGTAAAAGATGTAAAAGAATTTAATGCAAAAATTACGCGCTATGTGAAAAATAATTCGACATCTGGAAGATATGTTTCTGAATCTGCTCTTCTGCCAAAGTCCGTTACCTTTAAAAGATTGTCGGCAATACAGTATAGAGCAGAATTTGATTATAGTAATACTACAATTCCAGCCAACAATCATTTCCCTATAAACCAAAATGCCAATCAATCTGGTCCTCTATCAATTGAAATTGAAAATGTTGGTAAAGGATCTCTTTGGGCTAAGGAAGGTCATGAACTCAGTGCGTATGTGGTGGAATCGAAGTCTGGAGAGGTATTGGCTAGTTTGATAGGGTCAATTGATGGGAAAAAAAAACACCCTGATATCGATAAAGAAAGACGAATAGGTGTTTTGACAAATACATCGAAATGTTCAGAAAAAGAGTTTCCCAGTCTATCTCCGAGTAGGGACGTTATTACGATAACGATTGATGCGGAAAGTGGCGCTGACATCTCAAAAACAAAAATTAAGTCAGGAAGTCCTTTGGGAATAAAAATCTTTGAAGAGACTGTTAATAAAAAAAAGGTAAAAAGGGTACAGTTTAAATATTGCACACTTGCGTACGAAAAACTTCCTGCAACCACTTTTAATTATGCTGTTTTGAGTTTGGATTCGGAGTGCCCTGTGGGTTCGTATCAGGTTTATCGATATCACGATACGGAAGATGATAGTGGCAATCACAATAAGCCTACTTCTGCATATATATGGCCTAGTGTAGTGAATCATGATGCAACATTGAAATATTGTTATGTGCCAAATCAACGAGGCTCAACTTTGAAGTATCCCATCTATGATAAGAACGGTTTGGCTAAGTATGGTGTTTTTGCTGGTCCTCGTGCGAATCTTGGAGAGGAAAATTCTATAGCTACGAGTCAAATTTACATAAAGGATGAATCGTATATTAATACGAACGAATGGAATTTTAAGAGCATACCGACCCATTTGCAAACAGCATTCCAAGATATTATGAATGGTTCTGATTTTACTGTTTATAACGTTATCAAGTGGACGAAATCAGATAAATCTGTGTTGTCCAAATCCGCTGCCGAAGTGGCCGAATCCCCGATTTCTGCTGGGCAGCCGCTTGTCGCTGCCGCTCCGCTTGCTCCGGCAATCAAGGGTCTTGACCGCTCCGCCGTGGCTGTCGAGCTCAAGTCCGAAGGCAAAGTCAAGGTTTCTATCGTGAACGTGAACGGTTCCGTCATCGCTAACATCGCTCAAGAAAGCCTCCAGCCGGGTATCCATCAAATCAAGTGGAATTCCGGAATGGTTCCTAGCGGTCGCTATATTGTGAAGATAGAACAGAACGGTATGGTAAATGCAAAGAACGTGATCTTGAAGTAATATCAGTCTCCTTTTACAAGACACTTCGGCATTCACCTAACAAAAGCTCCCGCCCCAATTGGAGCGGGAGCTATCTTTTTCCCCCTTACTGTTCCCTCCTAACAACAAGTCTTTTTTATCGTACGTTCACGCGTTTGCTGTTCGTCCCGACCTTCACGATGTACGAACCGGACACCGGAACTGTCACGCGAGTCGAGCTGCTGTTCAGCGAACCTGTAGAAATCACTTGTCCCTTCATGTCCATCACGGCAAACGACTTTGTCCCGTTCTTGGTGAAGTTGCTTGTGGTGATGGAAATTTCCAACGGTGCGACTGTCTGGACGCTGAACGTAGATTTCTTGACTGCTTCAAGCTGCGGTATAGACATCGGCGGTTCCTCGAACTGCAAGTTGCTATAAGAAACCTGCATGAGTGCCGGATTCGGCCCTACGACTTGGAGAGTAGCTGGCCCATTGCAAGATGCTTCTGTGCCTTTCTTGTAAACTAATGAAGACGAAACTTCGAATACCGCACGTCCGAACCTTACCAGGGCATCGGAGAGAATCGTCAAACCGGATGAAGTCTTGGAACCCAGCGAGAGCTTGAAGTTGCAATCCGTGCATGGAGTATTGTCTGCGTTGAGGGCGATCACGTTGAATGCGTAAATACCGCCTTTAATACGAGAATCCGTATCCTTGTCTTTTGTTACAACATTATACGTGGTGTAAGAATCGACAAATACGAGTTTCGGCACAAAGAAGTTGATTTCGGCCTTGCGAGCGCTACCCTTCACGTTGATGGATACTTTCTCTTCTTGTGAATCCATTTCGTCGGATGGGATTGTCACGTAAAGGGTATCGATTCCGCCTTCGCCAATCGTGCGGCTTGATGCCGGGTTGAACGCCACGAGCTTTCCGTTCTTTTTCTCGTAGAAGACGGCCTTGTTGTTGGAAACCTGCAATGAGTAAGCAGCTCCCGGGGCCTGCTGCATTTCGAGAGGATCCGTGCAGTTCGTGCTAGAACAAGGATCAATGATTGCTGCGATATAGAGCGGAACCATCTGGTTGATGTCCGGAGAGCCATCTGCCAACGGAGTTGAAGGTGTTGCCATAGACTTGAATTTGCTTGGTGCACTGGGCTTGCCGTCATTGTCAATGGTGACTGCCTCACGGTTTGCAACAGCGACAGAACCCTTGATGACGATTTCGATGGCGTGCGAATATTTGCCAATCTTGACGATGAGATAATACTTGCCGGGTGGGAGCACTGCATTCAGTTTGTCTTGATTGACGATAGGCTTGGCACGGTCGGCAACGTCGATGCCACCGTTTGCCTGAACCGGGTTCTTGGCAAATTCGGCTTCGCTGATAATAATCTTGGTAGAATCGCTACCCGTTTTGTCTGTAGTGAATATGTACTTGATTTTGTCTTTAATCGTTGTTTCGATTGTTGCCGTTTCGCAATCTTCAGAACTTCCGCCTAAAGCGTACAAGCATGATCCTCCGGCTGATTTGTAGCAAATCTTCATATGGTTGTTGCCGTTTTTGATATAATCTTCCGTGTCAAACTTGCTTCTGACTGAAATTCCCGATGTTTCTTCTGCAAAGAATGCAAAGTTGGCGTTGATTCTGAGATCGCTAGATGTTGCGCGGCGGTTGCAGGTGAATATGTCGATGTCATAGGATTTGCCGATTTCTGCATTCGGCAAGAATTTGTCCATATCGACGAGACCAGGAGCTGAAAGGTGCGTACCGCCCAAATCAACCGCTAACTTGTTGTCGATATAGACCCAAATGTCGTCGCTTCCGCTGATGCTGAACGTCATGCCCTTCTTGAAGCTGAATGTGCTGTGGGTTTCAGAACAGAAGTGCATGTTGCGGCCTCCGTTTCCGCTGGTTCCATTATTGGATGTCCAGCGAGAAGTCTCCGTGCCTGCATTTTCAGAATTGTAGGCGTAGAAGTTCCAGCCTTCAGGAGCACTTGCCTTCTCGTCGCAACTCCAGCCGAATACGCAAGCGCCCGGCCCCAGCCTTAAATTCGCTTGAATCGCTTCGGCAGTCGTTGCGCCATCGGCAAAGAGTCCTTCGCAATTATAGCCTCCAGTCCAGCCAGGACCGTTGCAATAAGTGTCAATCTTCGGAATTTGCGTTGTCGAATCGTTTATGCGGAGTGCCGGACCGTAAAAGACCGGACCTTCAGCGAAACGTTTTGTGCGTGCTGCAGTGAGCGGAGTTTGTGCGGGGCTTGTTGCCAGAATCGTGGCGTTGGTTTTCGCCTCGACCGGATAGAAACCTCCGCGTACAGGAACGCTAAGGCCCGGGCTCACAAAGTTATCGGAATTGAATTCCCAGCCGTTGTTGGAACGTGTAAACGGAATGTCGAAACAGGAAGCTTCATTCACGTTGCTCGTAATATTGAACAACTGGTTGAAGTAGGTCTCGTCAATAAAGCACTTCTTGCCTGTTGCGGTAAGTTTCGGTTTTTTGGTTGTCGGATCCAAAGAAGATTCCACAATGCCCGTCGTGACTCCCATACAGTCATAAATTGCCTTGAGGGCGGTTGTTTTATTGACTTCTTGAGCGGCGGTCGTACCTGGAGCCTGACAACCGTCGCTTGTCGTGCTGACGCCTTCGGCCCAGCAAGAGAATGATGGATGCAAGCTGGCGTCTGTATCATAGATGATGGTGGCGAGGTTAAAGCGGCAATTGCCGGTAATATTAGGTTGTGCTGCAAACCACCCCATATTGCCGCTAGAGAATTTATCCGCTTCTTCGGCATCGGCGACAAAATAAATCGCGTTGTTGAATTGTGGATCCGTTGCATACAGATCGAAAATAAGGTCCAGCGAAATGGGCTGAGCCTTGTCGCTGGATTCCCAGGAACCGTTCATGCCGATGGCTTCGCTCATTGTGGCGTCGTCGTCCCTGTAAATGAATACTTTTTCCGGGATAGCTTCGTCAACGTAGCGCCTGTAGTACCAACCGCAATGCTCGGTGTCCATGGTGAGTTTCCGTGACTTGCCGTCTTCGCTTATCATCGGGACGGAAGAATTCCATGCCCTGCTGTTCGGCACAAAAACATGGAATTCTTTGACTGTTTCAGCCCACGTATATGATATACCCAATGCAGCGATTGCTGCCATGAAGGTCTTAATCGGTTTCATAGTGTCCTCCTTTTTCACATTTTTTGGGGCCATTAAAAAGCCTCTTGTAATCGTAAATATATACTTACTTTTTTGAAAAAGCAACATCTCATGATACTTTTTTATTGAAAAAGTGTAAAAATATCAAAAAATTATGCAATTTTCTAAAAAATGCATTTTCATGATACACTAAGGGGCGAAAAAACACCGAAAACGCGTTCCGGTGAGACTTTGAGTGCGGCTTGTTATCCTGCCAAGCTGTCATCCCGGATTTATTCCGGGATCGGTTGTTTGTGATTAGGGGCCTGCTTCGCAGTCCCTAATCCATCGGCTCAACCATGCAGAAATGCGAGCATTCCTGCGCGGCACTCGCCTCATGATTAGTGGTCTGCTTCGCAGTCCCTAATCCTTCGGCTCACCAATACGAAAGCAAGCTTTCGTGCTGGATTCGCCTTTTGGATTAGTCGTTTATCATGCGCTCGTAGAACTTGCGGTATTTGTCCTTGTCTTCTGTCTTGCGGACGGCGATGGCGTCTTGCGGGTGGCGGTTGAGCATGCCCGTAATCATCTGCGGGATGATGTAGCCCCATTCGTACTTTTCCTTGAGCGGGAGGAAGAGTTCCTGGATGGCGTCGAGAACTGGGCGCAAGTCGTACTTCGGATTCTTGAGGAAGCTGAGCAGAAGTTCGGTGGTGCAGTTGCCAGCGCCGCGGCCCATGCCGGACACGGAACCGTCGAGGTAATCGACGTGATTGATGATGGCCTGGATCGTGTTGGAGAAGGCGAGCTGCTGGTTGTTGTGACCGTGGAAGCCGAACTTCTTATTCTTCACGATTGCCTTGTAACGGGCGAGTTCCTTATCGATGTCTTCCTGGTAGAATGCGCCGAAGCTATCCACGAGGTAGAGCACGTCGGCGTGACATTCTTCTTGCACTTGGTGGAGTGCTTCGTCAAGTTCCGGACCGCGGTCGCGGCTCACAGCCATGATGTTGAGCGTCGTTTCGTAGCCCATATCGTGGAAGGCGTTCACCATGCTGATGCCCTTGTCGATGTTCTTCACATAGCTTGCTACGCGGAACATCTGGTAGGGGCTTTCTGCGGCGGGTTTCACAGCGTCCATATTGACGCGACCTACGTCGGCCATCACGGCCATCTTCATCTTGGAATCAATGCCGTCTTTGACCTTCCAGAGCAAATCGTCGTCGCAGAACTTCCAGGGGCCGTATTCCTTCGGGTCGAAAAGTTCAGGGGAGTTCTTGTAACCCATTTCCATGTAGTCGATGCCGGCTGCAGAAAGGAGCGTGTATAATCTACGCACGAATTCAAGAGAAAAATCGTGCTTGTTGACGAGGCCGCCGTCGCGGATGGTGCAGTCAAGGACTTTGATTGTTTCGTAGTACATGTTTAGGTCTTGGGTTTTAGGTTATAGGATTTAGGAGGATTGTCATGCCCGTCTCCGAACGGGCATCTCCTTTATTACATCGCAAACATAGGTTTAAAAAAATGAATGGTCAAGAGCTGTCGTTGCAGAAGCTTTAAATATTTTGTTATTTAACGCAATTATAGCGAAGAAAAGAAACGCAATACTGAAAATTTGATGGATTTAAGGTTCTTTGAGTTTTATGGAAAGCTGGAAACAGAACTTTTATGACCCTGTATCCCTGATACTTGATTAAAATACGGCTGTTGTTTGAACGGCTTCAATCTGAAAAATATTGTGCCCGAGTTTGAATATTTGATAATTTACGCTAAATATGCGTAAAATAAATATTAAATCGATTGTTTTATCTTCTTTACAATTACGGAGTGTCATCAAAAATCACACTCTATTTTATTTTACTTTGCTCTAGCCCGTCACTTATATATATTATGCGCATGCGTATGTATAAGTTTTTTTCTCCGATTTACCCTGTGGCCGTCCTTTTGGGCGCGTCCGCTGTTTCTGCTGAAACCAAGTTTTTCTACAACCAGGTGGGTTACGATACAGACCAGCCCATTACCGTGATTGTCAGGAGCGACCAACTTCAAGACGGCGCTGAATTTAGCGTGATGTCGAACGGCTCAGCGGTCAAGACGGGGAAACTTTCGGCCGGTTCCAATCCAGACAACTGGCTGAATAACGGCAAGTTCTTCGTAGCGGATTTGAGCGACCTTGCAGCAGGGAAATACACCTTGCAGGTTTCCGAGAACGGGCAACCGCAAAATTCCGGCGAATTTGTAGTGGGCGAGAACGCTTTGGCAAAAAATACACTTGCGTCTGTGCTCAATTACTTTTATGGTGACCGTGCGAACAACCCGACCGTCGAAGGTTGGGATAAAAGCATGGGCGTTTATAAGTCCGACAAGAAGGTCGATGTCCATGGCGGTTGGTACGATGCCAGCGGCGACGTGAGCAAATACCTGAGCCACCTTTCTTATGCGAACTACTTGAATCCGCAGCAGATTCCTTTGACGGTTTGGTCGCTTGCGTTTGCTTCGGAACGCATCCCGAAGTTGCTTTCTTCGACATCCACAAAGGCTAAAACGGCTGATGAAGCGGCTTACGGCGCGGATTTCTTGGTGCGTATGCTCTCCGACGAGGGCTACTTCTACATGACCGTGTTCGATAACTGGGGCTCGCCTTTGGGCAAACGCGAAATTTGTGCGTTTACGGGTTCGGATGGTGTCAAGAGTACGGATTATCAGGCTGCATTCCGCGAAGGCGGCGGCATGGCGATTGCAGGCCTTGCCAGTGCTGCGAGGCTTAAGCTGAAGGGCGATTTTACAAGTGACAAGTATTTGGAAGCGGCTGAAAAGGGTTACGAACATTTGTCTAAAAAACAGAGCATCGGTGGCAGCTGCGAGTACTGCGACGACCACAAGGAAAACATCATTGACGATTACACGGCGCTTTTGGCGGCAACGGAACTTTTTGCAGCGACTCAGAAAAAGGATTATTTGACTGATGCTCGTAAACGTGCAGAACATCTTATCGGCCGTTTGAGCGAAGATGGCTATTTCTGGAGCGATGACGATAAAAAGCGTCCGTTCTGGCATGCAAGCGATGCGGGCCTCCCGCTGATTGCGCTTGTTCGCTATGCGGAAATCGAAGGGCCTATTAGCGTGGATGCGGAGTCTCCTGATTTTGATCTTATTGATTGGAGCTGCGTCGATAGGCTAGGTGCTACCTGCGACAATCCGCATTTTAGTAAGGTCATGGATGCTGTCAAGGCTCATCTCAAATGGCTAGTCTCCATTACGAACAAGGTGGATAATCCGTTCGGTTATGCCCGCCAGACTTACAAGACTCAGGACAAGATAAAGGACGGCTTCTTTATTCCGCACGACAACGAAAGCAATTACTGGTGGCAGGGCGAAAGCGCTCGTATCGCAAGCCTTTCTGCTGCTGCGGTATATGCAGCCCGCTCTTTGGATGAAAATGTTGCCGATAGCGTGCAGAAGTATGCGACTGATCAGCTAGATTGGATTTTGGGCAAGAACCCGTATGCAACTTGCATGATGCATGGCAAGGGAACCAAGAATCCGCAAAAGTACGATGGGCAATCTACGTACGATGCGACGCTTGAAGGCGGTATTGCAAACGGAATTAGCGGCAAGAACCAAGACGGCTCGGGCATAGCCTGGACTGATGACGGTGTTGGCGCTGTAGGCTTTGATGCTTTGAAGGAAGCATGGCAGGTGTGGCGCTGGGACGAACAGTGGCTGCCGCACAGCACGTGGTACTTGATGGCTGTTGTGGAACGCTATGACGAAATGACGAAGATGATCGAGCCGCCGCGTTCTGCATTGCCGAAATCTTATGCTACGGCCAAATTCGGCATGTCGCTTGTGGGCAAAACGCTTTCGCTCAATTTGCCACGCGTTGCTGTTGGCAAGTCCGTCAAGATTGTCGATGTGCAAGGCCATGTGCAAATGCAAAAAATAGCGCAGAGCATGAACGAAACGATGAACTTGAGTGCGCTCAAGAGAGGCGTTTACCTTGTTCAGGTCCAAGGTCTTGCCGTGAAAAAATTTATACTTCGTTAAAAAACAAATAAAATAAAGGAGGGGTTTTTAATGGGGGGAAAATATATATCGCCAAACTTCGTTGTATTGGCTGTCTGTTGCTTGATGGCCTCATTTCTATTTGCGGCTCCGTTCAATCCCAATGAGCGGCGTGTCGTTATCAACGATGGGGATTCGCTTACGCTACAGGACTTAGGCGACGAATTCTATAGCGTTACCAAGACAGATGACGGGTTCCTTGTAATTCGAGGTGATAGTAATCTATATTACTATGCCGATGAAAACAGCGAACCCTCGAAATTCAAAGCCAGAAATGCGAATAAACGCGATGGCGAAGAAAAAAAATTTTTGAAAGGTCTTGATAGGCAAAAATCTTTTACGGCTCATTGGAAAAAGCATCAGGGTCGTTCTGTCAGTGAGCCTGAGAAACGACGGCCGGCGCGTGCTCCCTGGGTGCCTACTGTGTTGCCTAAGTCCCATCATTCGAACGGGAAACTTCGTTTTCCGATAATTTTAGTGGAGGTGAATGGGGGGACGAATCTTGATTCTGCAGAATTATATGCAGTGCTGAATCAGGAAAACTACCGAAAGAAGCCATACTTGGGGTCTGTTCGAGATTATTTTGTCGATCAGTCTTCGGGCGTTTTTGTTCCCCAATTTGACTTGTACTTTGTGAGCTACAGCGATTCGGTGAAAAAAGATGATAGTATGTATGGGTTTCTAGAGCGGGTCGTCCAATTGATGTTGGACAAATACCCTTCTTTTGATGAATCTCTTTATGATTCCGACAACGATAGCATAATCGATGCGTATGGTGTGCTGTATACGGGTAATTCGATTGTATTGGATTCTAGATATATTGAAGGAATTCAGATTCCAGGACGATTGAATGTTACGAATAAGGGTGGAAAATTTTTTCAAAATGGTTTCTTGTCAACTCAAGGTCCTCTTTACTATTCTGATCTGATTCACGAATTCAGCCATACGATGGGACTAAAAGACCATTATTGTGCGTATATGGATCCTTCTGTAGATTACAGAGACGCTTCTTATCCGGCTCCGGGAACACTTTACTGGGATGTGATGGGGTATGGTGTGGCCAACACTTGGGATTCATTGAAAACGCCTCCCAATTATAGCGCATTTGAGAGAAACTTTATGGGTTGGCTTGAATATACGCCGATAGAAGAAGGAAAACCGGTGAAAATTCTCCCGCCACTAGGAACAAACAACGTCGCCTATTTTGTTAAAGTGAACGAAAATGAATGGTATATTTTTGAAAACCGCCAGAAAGTCAAGTGGGATATTGGACTTCCGTATCATGGAATGCTTGTGTGGCATATTGATTACGATTTACGTCAATGGAGCGCAGATAAGTTGAATAGTTTTCCGGCTCATCAACGTGTGGATATTGTTGAAGCGGGTAATTGGATGTACAGATCTTTTGCGGATAGCGTAAAGCTGAAGGATGACCCGTTTCCAGGAATGCAGAACGTGACGAAACTTTCGCCAGTTCTTTCGTGGGCGGGTGATACGGTGCTTAAGGGCTTGTTCAATATTATGGAAGCGGACACGAACGTGTGTTTTTCGCTGAGTCCAGATGTCTCCACGGACGAATGTAAAATTTTCCTAGTTTCGTCAAGCAGTAAAACTTCTGAATCGAGTTCTTCGGAATCTTCGTCAAGTTCCGTGGAAACGCTCAAAAAACAAATTTCTATAAGAAATTCCGGTTTCCATGTTGTGGTTGAAGGTAAGACCCTTCTGATTGACTGCCCGGAGCAGGATTTCGAAACCGTGCATGTTTTTGATTTGCAGGGACGCGTGATTGCCGCTACGACGTTCACGGGAACATCGTACCGGCTGAATCTCGGGGAGCATGCCTACGGGACTTCGTTTGTTGTCCGGATTAAGTCAAGGCGTGGCTTGATGGAATATTTCAGAATATCGCCGTAAGGCTAAAACTCAATTCATCACCTTGAACTTTTGGGAGGGGGCAAAGGCCATTTGCGCTAAAATGTCCTTGCCTTGTTCCATGAGCTTCTTGGCGTCTTCGGCGAGCTTGTCTTCGGCATTATCCTCGATGACCTTGCTCAAGTATTCCATGGCGACATTCACATCCAGCTTTGTCTGTATGCGCAGTTCGCCGATGTCGAAGCGGGCGCGGCGTAGAATCCCTGCGTCGGTTTCTTTGGCGATACCTTTTTCCAGAAGCACGATAGCGGCTTCGGGGACACCCTTTTGCTTTGCTATGGTTCCCCATTCAATCCACTGCGTACTTGGAATCTCGATATAGCAGCCTACAATTCTGTTCACGGAGTCCCTTACGTCTTGGGCCTTGATCGGTTCTTCTTGCAAAAGCGATGTCAGTCCGTATTGCAGCAACCGCGCGGCGTTCTCGGTTTCACCGTTGTTCGCTGCTTCAAGACCTTTGGAAATCATCTTGCGGGTGTGTTCGCCCGGCGTTGTCGTTTCTATGTTTTCGCGGTTGTTTCCTGTTGCTGGTTCTACGCTGCGGTGCGGCATGTAGTAACCCGCGACTCCACCTAACGCGAAGAATATCGGCGATTCGGCGGCCACCGCGTTGAAAATTCCAGGGTTCAGGAACCAGTCTATCGCCATGCTGATGACAAGAGCGAATTCCGAAATCTTGCAGACGTAAGACGGAATGGCGTCCTTTTCTCTATCGAACGTGTTGGCGCCAAACAAGAAGCAGAGCATCAGGCTTACGCCCATGTAGCGCCCCGAAGCGAACTGGTTGAAGAACGACGTGTCAATCAGCAAATCGACAAAGAACCCGCTGATAATTGCAACCACGATGGCGTATGCATAGACATACAGCGCGTTCCAGCGCTTTTCGAGCTGCATGAGCGCGAACATGAAAAATATGACGAAGAAAATATAGGACCAGGCGCTCGGGAACAAGAGGCTGCAAGTAAGCCAACTTTCAGTGTTACCACGGCTTGGAATGTACGCCCAACGGTAACGAATAAATTTATCTGTATAGTTGTTAATCCATTTGTTGCGTTCTTCTTCGAACTGCTTGTCGGTGGGGTAGGATTTGTGTTCCGCCGCGTATTGCTCCTTGCCGCCCTGGTTTTCCCACCAGTCGAGGAACTCACCTTTCATTTCTTCGATGCGTTCCTCGATAATGGGTGTGGGGTTTTCGACGCGATAGCGTTCTTTGTAAAGTTCAAATTCCTGTTTTTTGGTGTTCTTGTCCGGAGTGAGTCCGACCCTCTTGAACTCTTCGGCGCGTTCCTCGTTCCACCACTTGTCGAATGACTGGTGGAGGTCTTTTTCTTGCCGCAACTGTTGGATTGTCGGGTTGAGGGTCGTATTGAAGTTGAATACTCCAATAGCTACAAGCGCGATAAGCGTCAAGTAGTGATGAAATTTAAACACCCTGAAAGGGGTTAAGATAATGCTCAATATTTTCTTCATGCTAATGAATATAAACAAATCATTAGCAGAATGGTATTGGCTTAGTGGCTAAAATGTGCGATTTCCGTATTCGTTCAGCTGGTTCCACAGAAAATCCGTGTTCACATCGCGGTAGCCAAGGGCGTTGACCTCTTCGCGGAGTTTGTGGGCGAGGGCGAACAAGTTCGGGCTCTTTTTCATGCGTTCGGTGCTGTCGAACGTGGTGAGGGCATCAATCCAGTCGTGGATTTCCGGGAAACGGTCGTCGTAGAATACGTTTTCGCGACCGCCCTCGATGTAGTCCAGGTAGCGCTTGGTGATGAGGTGACTGTCTTCGTTATAGATTTCGCCTGCTTTCGGGTAGAGCTTCTGCCCGGTCAGGTATTCGTGCATGACGGCGCCAAAGCTGAAGTAATCGACCGCGTAGGTGATGTTTTCGCTTGCCTGGGTCAGTTCGGGTGCGCTGTAGCAGGGAGTCGCAAGGCCACCGCCTTCGGTGACTGTTTCGCGCATTTTTGCCTGGGCGTAACCAAAGTCGCAAATCAAGATTTTATGGTTGTTCTTGTGCGCCGGATTCTGGCACAGAAGCAAGTTCTTGGGTTTGAGGTCCTTGTGGACAATCTGATAGTAATGGAGCTGGCTGATGGTGTTTGCGAGATAGGCCATTTGCGCCACGCGCTTGACAATTTCGTCTTCGGTGAGTTTCGGTTTCATTACTCTGTCGAGCGAACAGCCCTTGATGAATTCCAGCTTGAGGTAAGGGTGGCGACCTGCGATACCACCGCCGAACGTTTGCACTACGCCTTCGATGTTCGTGGCGCGGACGAGGTTGTTGATACGGATTTCGTCCTGGAACGCGCTCAGGAGCATGTTCAAACGGTGCAAGCGGTTCTTGCCTGAATGCGCCCAGTACTTGCAAATTTTCACGACGATTTCTTTTTCGTCGTAGCGCTTTTCGTCGCGGGGGTGCTGTAACCAAAGCTTCGCACGGTAAAGCTGGTTGGTGCCTTCTAGCGAAAGCGGCTCGATAAGCTCGATGCGTTCGGCATCGCCGTTGTGCTTGAAATCTGGATTATGGTCGAACCACCGCTGGTATTCTTCCATGGTGTAGTGCGGACGGAGCGCCAAGTTGCGCGAAACCCTGTCCATCGTTTCAGCCAAGTTGTTCCAAAACATGGCCCAAATTTAGTAAAAAAGCCCCCGGCTGGGGGCTATGTACTATTTCTTTTTCTTTCGGTTTTCGAACTCTTCGACGTGGGTTCGGGCGAATGTGACCTGCCCTTCGCTTTGCTTCGTGAGGGCGTCGGTGATAAAGTCGTAAGCCTCATCGACCGTGTCGCAGAACTTGAATAGCTTCAAGTCTTCGGGATTGATCATGCCTGTTTCGGCGAAGAATTCCCAGTTGATGGCCTTCTTCCAGAACTTGGAATCGAAGATGACGACAGGCATCTGCTGGGCGTATTTATCGGTCTGGATAAGCGTGAGCATCTCGAAGGCTTCGTCGAGGGTCCCGAATCCGCCTGGGAAAATCACGAGGGCGCGTGCCATGCGCAAGAACCAGTATTTACGGATAAAGAAATAACGGAATTGCAAGTTGAGGGCGTCATCCAAGTACGGGTTGCAATGTTGTTCGAAAGGCAACTTGATGTTCAAGCCAATCGAGGGCGTCCCGACATCGGATGCACCGCGGTTGCCGGCTTCCATGATGCCTGGACCGCCACCGGTCATGATGGCGTAACCCTGGTGCTGCTTGTTGATCCACTTGCCAAGTCGCGCGGCGAGTTCGCGTGCGCCGTTGTAGGAATCGGCCACTTTCGAAAGTTTGTCCAGTCTTGCAAGTTCAGCCTTGTTCTTGCATCCCTTGCGGCGTTTCTTGATTTCTTCGGGCGGGAGCGTCCGAGCGGAACCAAAGAATACAATCGTGTTCTTTATATCTTCTTGCTTAAAAATTTGGTCGGGCTGCAAAAATTCAGAAAGAAATCGAATAGTACGCGCTGCATCGCTTTCCATGAATTCGGGATTGTGGTATGCCATCTGTCCCGGAGCCGGGTGGAGTTTTTTCGGTGCCATAATAAACCTCGTCTGTAAGTTTTAAAAGTCTATACAATCTTGTCATTCCCGCGAAGGCGGGAATCTCCTATTCTTTTTTATTCAATTATAACAGGAGATGCCCGATTAAATCGGGCATGACAATCATAGTCTAATGAATAATATACGATAAAATGCTTTTGCGGACTAAAAAATAAAGTTTTTATCATCTTACTTGGAATAACATTTATATATTAAGGGTATGTTAGTAAAAATGTGGACAGATAATTTTGTCATTACGGGCGAGATTGACACGCTGCGTGACGAGCGCCTGACGGACTATATCCGTGAAAACAAGGACTTTATCGCCGTGACTCAGGTGCGGGTTTGCGATAGGAACGAGCATGATTTGTTCCGCACGCACTTCCTCAATGTCAGCACGAACCACATCGAAATTATTCTACCTGCAGAATAAAACTTGTCATGCCCGTTTGTTGAGTAGTAGTCTGTCATGCCCGCCTCCGAGCGGGCACCTCCTTTTCATAAACAACAGGGAGATTCCCCACCATACGGGGGCCATGCGCACTAAGGCAACAAAAGCATATAAGGCGAGCGCCGCGACAGAATGTTCACATTCTGGCATGGTTGAGCCGTAATTGCGGACGCCAACGGCGTCCACTTGCCAAGTGCTGTCCGCCCGTTCTCTCGTCTCTCGTCTAACGTCACTGGATCCTTCGCGTTGCTCAGGATGACGCTTCTCTCGTCTCTCGTCTAACATCACTGGATCCTTCGCGTTGCTCAGGATGACGAGTCTTTCGTCTCTCGTCTGTAGCCCGAAGGGCGTTCTCTCGTCTAAGCCCCTACTGTCTACTTCCTACTTCTTACTGCCTACTAACCCCTCACCACTCGATTGCGGTTTTTGCGACGAGAAAACGGCGGGAAACTTCGTCGAGCTTTGCCGGGTCGATCTCGATGCCGAGCAATCCTGCGAAAATGACGAACGGGCTAGGCGTCGTGCCTTGGTTGTTGCACTTGACGCGGACTGTCATTGTTCCATCTTGAATTTCAATTCCCAGAACTTGTTCGTTCAAATCCATCTGCTGGCCGCGGTGGTTCGTGACAATAGGCAACTGCTTTTGTTCGAACTTTTGCATGAGGTCGGCGGGGATGCTTTCTGGCGTGTGGCGATAGACCATCGCCTTCGGGAAATGCTTCGAAAGTTTTTCTTTTAAAGGCTCGATATCGACAATTTCCATGCCGCGTGGGAACGGGGCGCTGAGCTTTGCGATAATCTTGGGCTTGCCTTCGGGCGAAATGTCTAGCGGCTGGAGCAAATCGACGCTGATGACTTCGCAGTACGTTTCGAGGCCAAGCGGGAGCGCGCCCATGTTCACAATGCGCGGCTTGGGGCTGAAACCTTCGCTGAACTTGATGGGGATGCCGGCGCAGATGAACGTGCGCTCGAAGAAACTGAGCATGTTGTGGTGCGGGAGGAATCTGCTGATGCCAGTCTTCTTGAACGTAATCTTGTAGCTGTAGTGGACTTTCTGGCTTGGTCTGCGGTCTGCAACAAGCTTCTTGATTTCGTCGGGAGTGCGGCTTGGCGCCTTGTGGCGGACGGGGTCGTCGGCGAGAACGATTTCCTGGCCGAAGCCAGGAATGCCGCACTTTTGGCAGTCGCCCCATTTGCAGTTCGGCACTGGCGCAGAAGTCGGATCGAAAGCCTTTTCCCACTCGCGGCGCAAGTACTGCTTGGACGTGCCTGCGTGGATGAAGTCCCACGGGAATACTTCGTCTTTCTCGCGTTCGCGATAGACCCAGCTGGTGTCGTAGCCGCATTCGTCCCAGACTTCAAGCCACTTGTTGAAGTCGAAGCGGTAACTGTCGCTTTCGAAGATGATGCCCTTCTTGTATGCGGCGTAGATGACTGGCCCGAGGCTTCTGTCGCCACGGCTATAGACCGCTTCGAGGAAACTCGTTTCCCAAGCGGCCCAGTTGATTTTTACGTTCGGGTGCTTGTAGAATTTTTCACGAACAAAGCGGATGTGATCGAGTGCAGTTTCTTTGTCCATAAACGGCGCCCATTGCAGACCCGTAAACGACTTTGGAATGAGAATGCCGATGCTTACTGCAATTTGGATGCCGCGGTTGTACTTGCGCCCGATTTTCACGAGATTGAAGATGAGGTCGCAGAATGCCTGCATGTCCTCTAGATTCTCGGTCGGGAACCCAATCATCGTGTAGAGCTTGATTTTGTTGAATCCGCTGGAGAACGCGTGTTCCGCAGCATCGTACATGTCCTGGTCGCTGATGGTCTTGTTGATCATCTTGCGGATGCGTTCGGAACCCGTTTCGGGCGCAAACGTGGCACTGCGGCCGCCTTTGAGGGCTGCCACCTTCTCGGCAAGACTTTGTCCAAAACTGTTCACGCGGATGCTTGGCAGGCTCACGTCAACGTTGTCATAAAATGGGTCGTCGATAATGGAGTCCGTCAATGCTTCAACTGGCTTGTAGTCTGCGGTAGAAAGCGACAAAAGTCCGAGTTCGCGTTCGCCTGTAGCTTGGATGCCTGCTTTCGCAATGTCTAAAACATCGTCCGGGTTGAGTTCGCGGCACGGCCTATACCAAATGCCTGCCTGGCAGAAACGGCAACCTTGAGCGCAGCCGCGCATCACTTCCACGCTAAAGCGGTTGTGGACAAGCTGCATGTTTGCAATCAAGTTCTTGATGGGATAATCCTTCGGATCCAGGAACGGAATGAACTGTCTGCGTACCCCGTTCGTATGCTCGTAAGAACCCTTCGCCGGTTCTTTTGGAACGAGAACGCCAAATTCATTTTTGACGACCTCACGCAGACTCGGTACATACACCCCATCTATTTTAGATAAATTCTCTAGAATTTCGGAACGCTTGAGACCCGCCTTGCGCCCTTCGCCAACGCAACGTACAAATTCTACAATCAGCTTTTCGCCATCGCCAATCATGAACGCATCAAAGAAGTCGGCAACCGGTTCCGGATTACCCATTGCAGGCCCACCCGAAACGACAATCGGGTCGCTCTCGGCGCGGTCTTTCTGCCATGCCGGAATCCCTGCCAGTTCAAGCACGTACGGTACGTTTGTAAAATTCAGTTCCGTCTGGAGCGTTAACCCCACCACCTCGTAATCCTTGACTGCCGTATAGCTCGCGTGCGTATAAAGCGGAATATCGTACTTTTTCATCTCTGCGGCCATGTCGTCCCACGGGGCAAAAGCCACTTCGCAAAGCAAGTCCGGTTCGCGGTTCAGCACATGGTACAGAATGCGCAGCCCGTTGTTGCTCATGCCGATTTCGTAAGTGTCCGGGAACACGAACGCCATGCGCGCCAGCATTTTGCTGTGGTCTTTGATGACGCTATTCGCTTCGCCGCCCATATAACGTGCCGGCGATTCAACTGCGGGGAGTGCAAGTGCGATTTTTTCGAGAATTGTCATGTGGATAAATATAGAATAGAACGGGAAGGGTGAAAACTGGCTCTATTGACTTGTATTTGGGATTAATGTATATTGGATAGAGAGGTATTGGTATGGCCTTAGATATGACATTGACTGAAATAAACCCAGCTCAGATGTTGGTGTTGAAGTCCTTCGCAAATGTATCTAGCGAAGAAGAATTAAGCGCTTTGATGAAAACGCTTAAGAAATTCTATGCCCAAAGATTAGAAAAAGAGCTTGACCGTTTATGGACTGATGGAACGTTAGACCAAATGAGGTTGGACGAATTGCAGTCTGAACATCTGCGGACTCCATATCGTGGATAAGAAGCGAAAAATAGTGTTAGATACGAATGCCCTTTTGCAAATGTTGGGGCGTCATAGCAAGTACCATTTCCTTTATGAAAAATTTTTGAATGAAGAATATTGGCTATGTGTATCTAATGAAATTGTGCATGAATATGAAGAAATTTTGGAGATTCATGCATCGCCAGTGGTCGCGAATTTATTCATGAAAGTTTTGGAGTTTTCTGAGAATGTAATTCGTAAAGATCCGTTCTTTAAATTAAACTTGATTAAGAAGGATCCTGACGATAATAAGTTTGTTGATTGTGCGTTCGCGAGCCAGGCTGATTACATCGTGACAAATGATGCTCATTTTTTGGAGCTTAAACAGGTCAAATTTCCGACTATACAGGTGAAGTCTTTAGACGATTTTGCTTCAGATGTGGAATAATTTCTGAAAGAATTCCTTTTGAGGTAATCCATACTTTTTAAAGGGGCTGTTTAAAAAATCTTTACAGCCATTCCCCATATTATTTTAATATTATTTATTGTATGAATATCGTAAAATATATCTTTTGGTTGGTCGCCTTTTTGATGGGCGTTATTGCTGCGTATGTCGTCCCCGAAGAAACAATGTCCACCGGGGCAAAATTCATCTTTATCGGTGCCTGGGGTGCGGTGCTTGGCTTTGTGTTCTACACCGTCTGCAGCAGAGAGATAGAAGCTATTGAAAACGACTTTAACGAGGCGTTGAACAGGCCTCAGCCGAAAGTCCCGCAGTTCGTGTCGGTTCGCCCGCAAGAAGAAAAGAAACCCGAACTCCCGCCGGGAGCCATTCCCGCCGCCGAAGCCCTCAAACAGGCCGTGCCCGTCTCCGTCAGAAAACTCGACGCCGCAGCCCTCAAGGTCGGATTCCCGCTTGAATCCTGGAACGCCTTCAAACTCTCCGTTATTCGCAACCGTCCGTTCACCGAAGTCATCGATGCCATGCAGAAACTTTTGCCGGAACTCTTCCCCGAGGCCTCCGGTGTACTTTATATGTACGGCGGTGTCCAGACTGAACTTTCGCAAATCTTCCGCTTTGGCCCGAACATCGTGAG
>CAMKLO010000015.1 GCA_946413655.1 uncultured Fibrobacter sp.
GAAAATCAAAAGAAGCTGAATCCTTCAATTTGCAGGTTGGGATTACTCCTCTGCTGAACCCTTTGGATGGGCGTTTCGGTGCTGTTTTGGCGTTCTCGTTTTAGCCTTGATTGTCTTGCTTTGGCTCGGCGGTTTCGTCATGTTCCTCGATTTTAGAGACTTTGGTGAACCAGTAGTCTTCGCTGTTGATGGAGCTCATGTTGCCGATGAGCTGGTCGAGGTCGAGATTTTTGATGTCGTTGTTTTCGTTTGGCATGGTAATAATATATATTTTTCGAGAAGGAGATGCCCGATCAGGTCGGGCATGACAGTGTGAAAAGACGATGCTGACGTGGCTGGCGTGACAGTGTGAAAAGACGATGCTGACGTGGCTGGCGTGACAGTGTAAAAAGGAGATGCTGACTTGGTCGGCGTGACAGAGGAAAAGGTGGTTTTTATGTCGATTGCCGAATTTTCGAAGAAATTCCATGCGGATAAGCGCGGTAACTGTGCCATGGCGGTTGCTTATGGTTACGCCCGTGCAACGGGCAAGTCCGAAGAAGAGGCAGTGAAGGCTGCCGAAATGTTCCGTGCTTTTGGTGGCGGAAAGGCTCCGGACGGCTTGTGCGGGGCGCTCTATGCGGCGAAGATGATGCTACCCGACCATGCCGAATCGATTGAAGATGTCTTTAAGCGCGGCGCTCAGGGCTGTACCAAGTGCAAGGAAATTCGCCCGAACAAGGTCATTCCGTGCAACCGCTGCGTTGAACTCGCCGGCGAAGCGCTGGACTTTTTGGAGAAATAGAGCTTAGAAAAAGGTATTAGATGACAGGTGTTTGGGTTTAGGATTTATAATCGCGGTAACGCCGCTAGATAATTAGGAATTTGGATTTCGGAATGATGAATTTCATTAAAGTATAATTCCTACTTCCTAACTCCGAATGGAATGTAGTTTCTAATCCCTATAGCCTACAACCTATCTAAGTTCTACAAGCGAAGCGTCTAAGCTCTATCGGCTAAATAGAAGTAACTGGATGCTTCGGTTTTTTCCCCTCAGCATGACGAGGATGAAAGCTCCGTCTATTGCCCACTTCCAACTTCCTACTGCCTACTTCCTACCGTCTACTAACCTCACATTCAGCAGGTCTTCTTCCCAAGCTTCTTTTTGCTTGCGGAGGTTTTCAAGGGCTTTATCGTCGGCAGAGCTTTCGTCGCGGGCTTGCATGAGCAGCTTGTAGCTTTCGGCAAGTTCGTTTGCGTGCGGGTAGTCCGGTGCGAGTTCCGACAGCGCATTCAAAATAGCTTTATCAGAATACAGGCGGGCAATCCCTTCGAGGGTGCGCTCGATGTACTTTTGCGTTTCGCTGTCGCGTTTAAATTTTTCGGCTTCCTCAAATTCGAGGGGCCTGATCTTGTCCATCCATTCGGCTTCGGCGACGTAAAGCTCGTTGTCCTCGGCGATGGCGTCCTTGTGTTTGTGGAGCTCCAGTTGCGTTTTGAGGAACGGACGGTAGCTTTCGGTGTCGATTTTCAGCGAAGCGCGTTCGGCAAAATCAGCCAAATTCCGTAAATTACCCTCGGAAGGGCTGTTCAGCAGGCATTCCTTAAGTACAGCCAGCTGGTCTTTGGGTGGAAGTCGCTTGAAAGATTCCGAACGGGTGCTGTTGGCACGGATTCTGAGTTGTAAAATGCGCAACAGCAAAAGCATCATGAGTGCGAAAAATAAAATAGACCAATTCACGGTGCGAAAAATAGAAAAACAACATCGAAATGAATTGAATGTCTGTCGAATTTTGTATAAAAGAGGGGCTTAAATCGTGAAATTTCTCAAAATAATCTGTTTTTACATATATTTTGCAATATTCAAAGACACTATTTGTGCCTAATTGGTTTATATTTAGGTGGAATTGTTGTAACCTAATTATAGGTGGAGATTGGAATATATGAATATGAATAAATGGGTCCTATTGGGCTTACTGACGGGCGGCGCGACTCTGGCTCTCGCTCAAGCGTCCAAGGATGTCCGTACACTTGATATTATTATACGCGACTTTCAGCCCAACCATTCGGATTTCGAGAACTTTTCCGAAGAAGCGGTGGTATATAAGGATGCCATTTACAACTATATCTTCCCGGCGAATCCTGCTTCTCCTGCAAATGGGCTTGGGTCGAAGGATTTTGGCTATGATGTTACTTGGTATAGCTTGGAAAATCCCGCGGTGGGCAATTATGTGCATTCCTCTTGCGGTAACCGTGCTTCTGATTTTGTGAATAGGGCTAGGGGTATTCCGGATTATTTGTCTGTAGTGCTGGGAGCTCCGCGAATGGGTTCGGGTGTTCCTATCGGTAAGGATGGCTACCCGATGTACGCCAACCCTTATTTGCCGACTTATTTGCAGACGACTTCGGCTTACGCTGCTCAATATGAAGCCGCTAATGCCAATATGTGGAGTGGCGGCAACCTGCAAAAGCTCTATAACCAGCCTGATGCTGAGAAATTAAACAATTTGGTTCAAAATTATCCGGACCTGGTTGATGATTATACCAAGGTCTATTACGCCAATAATGGCCAAAAAGATGCCGGTGTCTTGATGTACGGCGAATGCGAAGAATCTACAGAACCCGGTATTATCCAGCGCGGTTACGCCAACGCTTCCGATGATGTTAAGGGCTTCAAATGCAGGGGCGGTAAGATGCTTTGGGTAAACCCGGTCATCTATACGCCGGGCATGGTCCAGCCGTACCTCTTGTTCCCGGCTCCAGTTGAAGGTAAGATTGACATGTATAAGGCTGTCATCAACAGGCAATTGGATGCTAATCGCACCCCCATGAACTTGTGCGACAATACGCATTTTGAAGAGTGGTTCAACGATGTTCCGGGTGTAAATTTGCGCATCAATGCGACGATGGACATTCCGCCTGATGGTGCCGGCTCGAGATACTACGTCTATGACCACAACTTCAATAACGGTGGTTATTCTCCGCTGGATTCCATCGACCCTGTTTCAAGAGCCTGGATGGGCGAGGCCGCATGTAATCCGCTAATGCAGGAACCTTTCAACAAGGAATGCAAGCAGTTTGGTCCGCAATCGCTTTCCATTTTCTGCCCTCCGTATGACTATAAGTGGGCTAGTACGCAGGCGGATTACAAAAAGTTGAGTACAGACTCCCTTTGCTATGACTGGCTCTCTTATGGTGGTCCGCGTGCTGTCAATGTCGGTGGTTCCAATAATAGTGCAGCACTCCTTGCGGCTACGAATTATGGCCTTGCGCATACGGCGAATGGTACGGTCAAGGGTAAAAACTATGACTTGACTATCGGCATGAAGCATCTCCGCAACTACGCCTTCACGATGATGGGTTATGCGAGCTTCAAGTATAAAAAGTCCAACCAGACTCCGCAACACGAAGTGTTCGAGTTTTCTGGAGACGACGATATGTGGATTTTCGTGGACGGCGTGCTTGTCGTGGACTTGGGCGGTGTGCATAACGCGGCTCCGGGCAAGGTCGATGTCGAGATTCTGGCTAAGAACAATCACGGTTGCCATCCGGGCGAACCTCTTTCGACTTATTCGAACTGCAACGGCTTTGACCCCAATACGGGGTGGGCTGACGGTTCCTGGCATCACTTGCACTTCTTCTATGCAGACCGCCAGTCTGATGGTTCCAATATTTACATCCGCACCTCTCTTGCCGAACTCGCTCCGTCTCGCTATGGCCAGCCGCAGGTGAACGATGTCGTGGTGAAGGTTGATGGTGATGGCGTGGCCCATAACAGCATGTATTTGACGGTACCGCTGGCTGATTCCAGTCTTATCGCCATTAACAATCCGAATGTTCCGTCGATTCTAGTGCAGCGCGATGTGCCGGTGAAGACTCCGGATGGTCGCGATTCCCTTGTCACGATGATTTATGGATACTATGTGACTTCGATGACAGGGCCTATCGACAAGGGCGCCTTGGGCCAGATGTACCAATTTGAAGGTGTCGTGAAGGATGCTGCCGGCAATGTTATCGACGGTGGACTTTTGGGTGGCGACCGCGTTGCCTTCAACGTGCCATGGAGCCAGCCTTTGCAGGACGGCGGTAACGAAGGTAACTATCCTGATTATGTCTGGAACCAGCTGATGGCCTGGTCAACGAAGGTGAACTTCCATGTTGCGTCTTCTACAGGCAAGCGTGTGGAAGGCTTTGATGAAAAGGAAAAGTGGGGCCCGATTTCTTATACGGCTGTTGCTGTCGTGAAGGTTATTCCTGATGATGCGGCTATCGACCGTCCTGACTTTACGGAAGAATCCAAGAAGTTGACAGACATGGCCGGTAGCGGAACGCTCCCGCCGGACATGACGGCCGACCTCGTGTTGACTCCGATTCCTGCTGTAAGTGGCACCGACCCGATAAAGTGGGCTACGGATAACGCTGAACAAAATATGGCGTCTGGCGGTCATGGTGCTTCTGTCGTTTCGAATGGTGTTGTTTATGGTGCCGCTCAAGAAACCAATTCGACCCTATGCTATAGCGATGGTTCTACCAGTGTTTCTAGCAAGTCGAGCAATGAATCTTGCACAAGATGGGCGTTCCCGACAACGCAGCCGTTCCATGTAAAGATTCGCGTGTTCGACCATCTTGGACATTTTGTGAACGAGTACAGCAAGAAGGTGACGGGTGATGATTTCACCAATGCTTTGGCTGGTATGCGTGCTGGTTCGACGGGCAATGCGGCATCTGCAATATCTTGCAAGAGTAGCACTGGTGAAAATTTGCCGATGTATGGATCGACTGGCGCTATGCTTGCAACAATTAAGATGTATCCGGTAACGGACAAGGGGCGTTTGCTTGCTACGGGTCCGTATGTCTATCAGATGACGGTCGTGAAAGAGGCGTATGAATACTGCTACATGAGTAATGGTAACGCCCCGACGACGATGACGATGCCGTTCCAGCGTACGACGGAAACGATTAGACGCGGTTACCGTAGAACGCAGAGAAAGTAAATTTCATAGGATGTTGAAGATACTCCCCGTAGCGAAAGCTGCGGGGAGTTTTTTTAGAAGTTGGTAGAATTTAGAGCTTAGAACTTAGTTGTTCTAACCCCTACGACCTGTAACCTACTTCGCAATCAGCGCGAAGGGTTCCGCGTCGATGATGCGGACGCGGAGCGTTTGCCCGGCAGGAAATGAACCCTGGAGCGCGACAGGGCGGTAGGCTTCGTTGCGGGCAATCGTTGTGCCGCTGCGGTGGCCGGGCTTCTCGGTGATGACCATGCATTCGTCGCCAATCCACTCGCGGTTGTTTTCGAGGGCGATTTGCTGGAACGTCTCGGCGAGAATCGCGGAGCGTTCGTGTTTGATGGTATCGGGGACAGCTAAGTTTCCGGATTCGAGATGTGTGCCGCTTGTCGCTGATTCGAGATGCGCGGCGACTGTGCCTGGGCGTGCGACGAATCGTGTGATGTTGCAGACTGTCGGGCGGGTTTCTTTCAAAAGTTCAAGTGTGTCGTTGAAGTCCGCAGCAGTTTCGCCGGGATAGCCGACGATAAGGTCGGTGCTGAGCGTGAACTTGCTGAAGCGTTCCGAAAAAGCGTGAGCGAGGGTCGCGTAGTCGCGTGCTGTGTGGCGACGGTTCATCGCTTTGAGAATGTTTTCGCTGCCGCTCTGGACGGGAATGTGGATGAACTTGTAAACTCGTTCGTCTGTGAAACAGTCGAGCAATACTTCTTGATAACCGAGAACGTGGCGCGGGTTGCCCATGCCGAGACGAATGCGGTAATTGCCGTTCACATGTGTTAAAATGCGCTGCGTGAGTTCGGCCAGGTTTGTGCCGATGTCAAAGCCGTAGCAGGCGCAGTCTTGACCTGTGAGTTGAATTTCAAGGCAACCGTCATCGATGAGCGCTTGGACTTGATCGACGATATCGTTTGGCGCAAAGCTATGGAGGCGTCCTTTGACGAGGTGCGTGCTGCAGAAGGCGCAGGCGTCGAGGCAGCCTTCTTCGATGTTTACGATGCCAACGAATGGCGATTCGCGAAGGACGTTCTTGTGGCGAGTGATGGACCCGTTGCGTTCGCTAGTACGGTCTTGTGTTACGTTACCCGAAATAGAAATAAATTGCGGGTCGTTTTCGAGATCTGAAAGCGTTGTGAATTGCACTTGGGGAACGACTCGAATTGCTTCTTCGCGAAAATCTTTAGGGGCGCAACCCGTGATATAAACGGGAACATTCGGGTATGTATTGGCGGCCTTGCGTAAGAGTTTCATGGCGCCTGCATTGCCTTTGACTGTGCAGACGTTTAAATAAAATGCTTCAAGTTGTGTGGACGTTGTGACACTTTCCTCCGGAAATTCAAACGAAACTTCGGATTTTTTTGAAAGAATGCGCGCGATTTTTTCGCCGTCGCCGAAGTTGGCTGCACAGCCTTGGCTTAAGACCACTATCATCTTGTGAATTTTTCCAGCGTGATGCCGGGATAATAGTGTGTTAGAATTTGTATGTAGCTTTGGCCGGCTTGTGCGCGGGCACGCGCCCCCATTTGGCAAAGTCCGACGCCGTGACCGAAACCCTTACCGTTGAAAACCCATTTGTCACCATTTTTGGTGATGCGGAAAAAACAGGAGGGGAGAATAGTTGAGCCGCGTTTGAACAACCAACGAATCTTGTCGGCTTTGCACGTGAAGGAACCGTTGTTGGTGACGATTTCGAGCGTGTGGATGCGCCCGCTCGCGAGCGTGTCTAGAATGTGCATCGACTTGACGCTAGAAAAACTGGGGACATTCGCTTTGGCTTCCTTTGCGTTTATCTGGAATAAATCGCGAAGTTCATCTTCGTCAAATTCACGAACCCATTCAGTGTAGCTGGATTCCTTGCACCAGGGCGTTCCGTCAGGGCGTAAATCAGGTTTGCTCTTGAGATAAGGGTGGTCGGGTCGGCCCCATGTAGCGACGCCTTCTGTTTGCCCTCCGCAGGTCGAGTGGTAATATGCCGTGATGAATTCGCCGTTGTAGGTCATCACGACACCTTCCGTTTCGCGGACTGCTTTGTCTGTAATTTCGGTAGCGCTTTGCAATCCTTTGTAAACCTGATCGCGAGTGTCTGCGTAAATGTCAAAACCGTGCGAATGGCGGCTTCCGAAGTGCTTGTAAGCGTAAGTGCGAGCCGCGACAGCTTGTGCCTTGAGCGCTTCAAATTTCGATTCGTCAAGCTTGCCGATTTCGTAAGGGAGTACTCCTCGCAGATAACCTTCCATGTCGATGGAGTTGATCGCAGTGAGTTTGTTTCCGTTGGCTGTGATGGTGAATTCGCCTTCGTAGCAGGCTTTGTTGAGGGACGCTTTGTCTGTAGCGATGGCGATGCATCCGTCAACGGCCTTGAATACGCGATGGTCTGCGGTTTGCTGGCGCTTGCCTTTTACCTTGATTTTGAGTTTCCCTCGCGATGCTGTGATGTGCATTTCTTCGCCTTTTTGGCGAACGTAAATGTTCGGAACACCGACAAACACGCCTACTTGGATAGGACGGTCGAGGTCGCGGGAAATCTTTTGGGGAACGATGTCCTGCTCGGATATGTCGCTTGACTCAATTGTGCCGTATTCGTCTTCATCGGCCGCAAAAGATGGGGTCGAGAAGGCGATTGTTGCCACAGAGAATATGGCAAAAGCAGAAAATATCCGGAGCAGACTCATGGACCCTATTTTTTCTTGAGCTTGGCTTGAGTTTCTTTTGCCATCTTGCGGAGCTTCGACTGGTTCAGCGTACGATCCGATGTCGAGATTTTATCGACAAAGAGGTCGCCGTTCAGGTGGTCGCATTCGTGCTGGATGCAACGGGCGAACAGGCCTTCGCAGTTATGAATTTCCTGGGCTTCGCCGTTGATGTCGAAGAATCTGACCACGACTTTGTCCGGACGGACGACGTTGCAGAAAATATCCGGGAGCGAGAGACAGCCTTCTTCGTAATCGGTGGGCTTTGCGTCCGGTTCAGCTTCCCACTCCGGGTTGAACATGATGTGCGGGCGCGGTTCCTCTTCGTCGGGAATAGCGGTATCGATGACCACGAGCCGAATATTCTTGCCTATCTGCGGAGCGGCAAGTCCACAACCGGGAGCGTCGTACATGGTTTCGAGCATGTCTCTAGCCAGTTGACGGAGCTCCGGCGTAATTTCGGTGATGGGCTCGCATTTTTTGCGAAGCACCGGGTCGCCGTAAATTTTGATGGGGAGAATAGCCATGATTACTTCTTTTCTTCGACCTTGGCGGACGTGTCGTTGTTGAGGACGCGGAGAATGGCTGCCTTTTCAAATTCGATGGTAGAGGTGCCGGTACGGAGCGTGATGATGTTTTCTTCCATGCTGGCGATGGTGCCGATGATGCCTGCGGCGGTCATGACCTTGTCACCCTTCTTGAGCTGCTTGCGCATTTCGTCCATCTGCTTCATTTCCTTCTGCTTCGGGCGGATGAAGAAAAGCCACATCACCACAAAGAGGAGAATGAGGGGGAGGAAACTGGCGAGAGCACCCGGCTGTTCCGGCTGGGCGGCATCCTGTGCAAAAGCGGCGATGGAGGAAAGAGTCACGAGAAGTGCAGAGAGTTTCATAATAAACCTTTTTGGGGGTTGAATGTTTTGTTCGATGGAAAAATAGAAATTTTTGATGCACTGGATTCTTCGGCTACGCCTCAGAATGACGTTTAAAGCATAGAACGCTTGTGGCCACTCATCTTACGCATTTGTCTTACCGTCCACCAACTTCTTGTCCAGCAGCGGGTAGATGCGGTTGAGTTCGAGGAGGCTTAACAATCTATCGAAATCGGCTGAGAATTTTTCGATGAATTCTAGCCCTGGCAAATCGTTGTTTTTTGTAGATGTTTGGGGTGCTGCTTGCAGCAATCGCTTTTGAAGAAGCGATTCTAGGTTTCGCATCGTGAGCGTCATTCCGTACATGGAATGTTTTGTCTGCGCGGCAAGATCTGTTGTCTTGACGGCTATGTGCCCGTTCGGTTGTATTTCCCCTTTTTCGCGTGCAGCTTTAACGAATGCTGAGAGTACGGCTTGCTCTGTAAGCGATAGAATGTAGTGCGAAGTATTCTTGTAGATGGCTCTCAGCCGGAGCGTGTCGTAAAGGAGTTCGATGAGTTTTTCGTTTTCGATTGTGAACGATTCGGCTTGCAAGCGGATTAGCTTAAAATCTTGTAAAATGAGTAATAGTTTGTATGTTTCGATTGAAGATAAATTTGAAAAATTCTTTAGCTCGTTCTTGATTGTTTTTAAGCTGATTAATTTATCTTCGGATTTTGCGAGAATGAATAAAAGTGACGGAAACGATGTAATAAATTCTTTCTTGCGCTTGTTTTCTTTGGCAATGCGGTTGCGTTGCGTCAAAAAGGAAATGATGGATTTCATCCAAATAGGCTGTTTGGCCATCGTTTCCTGAAATAAACTTTGCGGAATGACTTCGATTTCGCAGTCTTCTTCGGCGCGTACCGTATATTCTAGGGGTTCGCCTTCGACAAGACTCATTTCGCCGAATGTGGAACCCGGTCCTAGATTCTTTGTCTGGATATCGTTTTGTTCGTCCTTGTATGTGGCGACAAGGGTTCCTTTTTTGACGATGTAGAAGGAGTGGGGAGTGTCTCCTTGCATACAAAGAATTTTTCCGGCTGCGATTTCCATTAGACTGTCCCCTTGATGTTTTGTGCGTACTTTAAAGCCGTTTCATAGTAGTTTATTTTTTTCAAATCAAGAGAAAGAAGATGATTCCCTTTTTCGGTAAACCACTCGAATTGCTGTATTTGGAGCCAGTCGGCGACATTTATTGGAAGATTGCGCTCCTTGAAAAAGGAAATCCAGTCCGTTGCATCCTTAGAGGTGCCGTTTTCTAAGGTCGAAAGCAACACGAGAATTCTTTTTTGCTGGAGCGTGAGACAAAACGGTCCCCAAGGTTTGTCCAAGTCCTTTGCTTTCTGGTAATCGGAGAATATTCCGAGAAGGTATGGGTTTGGAACGGAAAGACAGGTCTTGTCGCCGTGAAAAACAACCAACTTGCGACGAATAAGTGCCTTTAGTGCTTCTGATGCCGCTGGTATGGGGGTCTTGGTAAGCCAGGAAAATTCTTGTAGCAGTGCTTTTGTCTGCAAGAAATCGTCGCTTTTGTAAAATTTGCAGAATGATGCGAGGCTTGCAAGTACGTTGTCTGTCTTTGCCGAGCGGATGGAGTCGTTGATTTTTCGTGTTCTTGCGGAAATTGCCTTGATAACGGCCAAAAGCCATACGGGAAGGCTCTTTAGCTCGGATTCCAAGCACTCATTGTTGATAATTGTGATGGAAGAATCAACTGTAGCTTGGAATATGTAGCGGACGCTCTCGCGTTCGAGCAGGGCGCCTACGCCTACGAGATTTCCTGGAAGGATCTTGAAAACGACCTTGTTTGACTTCGGGTCGAGCGCGACGAGTTCACCCTCGTTCAAAAGGATGATTTTCTTGTCTTTGTCCTCGGGTGAGGATACAACAAAACCCGCCTTCACGCAGAGTTGCGTGGGCGGGATAATTTTTTTTCGGGAATCCCGCGTAATCATCGGGAATTACCGCCTTGAAGTCCGGCTAATTAAGCCTGACGTTCTTCGATACGTGCAGCCTTACCGCGGAGGTCGCGCATGTAGTAAATGCGAGCCTGGTGGACCTTGCCGCTGCGTTCGACAACGATGGAATCGATACGCGGGGAGTTGACCGGGAAGATACGTTCGACAGCCACGGAACCAGACATCTTGCGGACCGTGATGGACTTGCCGATGCCGGAGTTCTTCTGCTGAATAACGACGCCCTTGAACGGCTGGATACGTTCCTTGGTACCTTCGATAACCTTGACGTTAACGGTAACGGTATCGCCAGCGCGGAATGCCGGAAGGTCGGTCTTCAAATTTTCATTCTGGATTGCTTCAATGTTCAGGGACATAATGTGTACCTCGTTATTATTTGTCGCCAAATGTAGTATTTTTTTCAAAGTTTTTAAAGATGTCGGGGCGTCTTTCTTTCGTTCTTTTTAACGATTCTTGGCGTCTCCACTCTGAAATGTTCTTGTGATGGCCCGAAAGCAGCACTTCGGGCACCTTTTTTCCTTCGAATTCCTCGGGTCGGGTATATACCGGCCAGCCCAAAACGCCTTGTGCGAAGGAGTCGGTTTCGCCGGATTCCTTGTGGCCGAGAGCCCCGTCCAAGAGACGCACTACTGCGTCCGTGACGAGCATCGCCGGAAGTTCGCCACCGCTCACGACAAAATCTCCGATGGAAATTTCCATATCGACTTCGCTTTGGCGGATACGGTCATCGATTCCCTTGTAATGTCCGCAGACTAAAACAAGGTGGTTTTCTTGCGAGAGTTCCTTTGCAATCTTGTGGGTGAAGGGGACGCCATCTGCCGTGAGGTAGATGACTTTTCCGCCGTCTTCCTTGACGCCCGTGCTGCGAATCGCCTTCGCAAGCGGTTCGGGTCGGAGAACCATGCCCGGTTCGCCACCGTACGGAACATCATCGACCTGCCCGTAATCGTTGATGGCGAAGTCGCGCAGATAAACTGTATTGAACTCGAACAAGCCTTTTGCCTGGGCGCGGCCCATGATAGAACTCTTCATGGGGGCGAACATTTCGGGGAAGATGGTAATGCAGTCGATTTTCATCGTTCCTCCGGGCAAAGGGATTTTAAATATTCGCTGTCGCAAACAATGAACTTTCCTTCGTCGTTGATTTCCTTGACGCAATCGTCAATCCAAGGGGCGAGGATGGACTTGCTGCTGAATTCGGATTGCGCTGCAAGGTCGAACTTGATGAGGAACGCATCGACTGTCATCAGTTCTTGCACTTCGAGGACTTCGCCGATATCGCGGCCGTCTTCGGTGTGGACGCGGAAACCTTCCAAATCGTCAAGATAATATTCGCCTTCGGGGAGCGGGAGACGTTCGGATTCGGGAATCATGACGTCGCCGTTGACGAGTGGAGTTAGCGCTTCCGGAGTGTCAAAACCCTTGAATTTCAGTAGCCAGAGGTTGTTCGCCTGCTTGGCATCTTCGAGGGTGAGTTCCAAAATCTCGCCGTTCTTCTTTTGAACACGCACGTCCTTGAGGCTGTTGCAGCGCGTCAAGTCGTGGGTCAGGGGCATCGCTTTGATGTACCCTTTGACGCCATGCGCACGCATGAGCTGGCAGACGGTGATGTATTCTTGAGAATCAGGCATATTTAGACGATAAATGCGTAAGGCGAATATCGCGGCAAAAACTTGTTTTTGACATGATTGAGCCTAGCATTTAGCACGAAGTGCAAAGACGAGAGAAAGTTATTGTTAAAGAAAAAAGTCCCGTGCATGCGGCACGAGACTCTTTGTTAAAGGCGTGATTAAGCCTGAGCTTCTTCAGCGGCCGGAGCTTCAGCAGCAGCCTTGGCAGCCTTTTCGGCTTCGAGGCGAGCCTGAGCCTTCGGGCTCAACTTGCGCTGCTTGGACTTGATGTCGCGAGCCTTCGGAGCCTTGCCTTCGATAGAGCGGTTAGCCTTGAGTTCGTGGAACAAGTCAGAAATGCCAGTCTTCTTGAGGAGAGACTTGACGGTGTCGGACGGCTGGGCGCCGACGGAGAGCCACTTGAGAACCTTTTCCTGTTCGAAGCGGATTTCCGGCTGCTTGAGGTTCGGGTTGAAGAAACCGACCTGTTCGATAAAGCTATCATCGCGTGCCTTGCGGTTGTCGATAACGACGACGCGGTAGATCGGGTTGTGACGCTTGCCGAAGCGGGCGAGACGGATAACAGTTGCCATTTTATACCTCTTTATGGGGTTTTCCCGATTTTTCGGGGTTTTTGTTCTTTTGATGCCAAATATAGCAAACTTACTTTTGTGTGTAAAGGACGGCAATGTAAAAAAATCCGTTGTTTACTTATAAAGTAATTTGTTAATTCTCGTGCGAATTTCAAAAAATGGCGAAATTAGACTAAAAACGAAGATTTTTTAATGATTTTCAACTTTCATCCAAATTGAAAAAGACCCCGACAGAACCGGGGCCTCTTTCAATTTTTTTACCTTACGTAACGGGAATTCTCGCTTCGCAGGGCTTTAGCCGCAGTAGAAGTAAGTCTTCACGAGCTTCTGCATGGCGGTCTTGGACTTCGTGACCTGGGCGCGGAGCGTCTTGTCCTTGAAGGCCTTGAGCTGGTCGATGATGCCGTCGATCATGGCGGGGCTGAACACGCCGAATTCCTCATAGACCTTGCGTTGCTTGGCAAGACAGTCGGCGCTGGCCCAACAGCTGTCCGGCAGCGTGTCGAGCTTGCTCAACAGCTTCGCGTTTTCCTTCTTGTGGATGTTCACGTTCACGTAGGTCTGTTCGGCCACCTTCAGGCCGTCCTTGAGGGAGAGACCGTAGCGGCAGGCCACACAGAGGCCGGCCATGAGCAGATAGACGTTGGCACTGGCGTCCGGGGAACGCATTTCTACGGTCTGCTTCTGGTGCGTGTCGTAGCTTGAACCCTTTTCGTTCGGGTTCGCAATCTTGCAGAGGTCGGTCTTCGAAGCCCATCCAAGCGGTACGCGTACGAGCACGGAACGGTTGCGGTCGCCCCAGCAAACGTTGGTCGGGGCTTCCTGATGGGGCACGAGGCGCAGGTAAGATGTCGGGTTCTGGTTGCCAAACGCGGTGATGGACGGGGCGAGCTTCATCATGCCGGCGATGGCGCGTCGAGCGGTTTCGCTGATGACGCCGTCCTTGAGCATCTGGTTGTTGCCGTCTTTCATGATGCGCATGTGGATGTGCAGGCCCGAACCGGCCTTGCCCACGGTAATCTTCGGGGCGAACGTCACGTCGAGGCCGAGCTGTGCGCCGAGGTTACGGATCATCCATTTGGCGATAGTGAGCTGGTTGGCGGCGTCTTCAGCCGGGCAGGGGAGGAATTCGATTTCGTTCTGCTCGAAGAGCTTGCCGTCTTGTGTGAAGTTTCCGACTTCGCTGTGGCCGTACTTGATCTGGCCGCCCGCCTGTGCGATGTAGAGCATGCATTTTTGGCGGAATTCGTTGAACTTCGCGAACGGGGCGGATTCGTGGTACCCCCTCTGGTCAACTGCCGGAAATGCGCCCGGGTCGTCGGCAATCACGTAGTATTCCAGTTCGCCCATGGCCTGGAATTCCATGCCGGTCTCTTTCTTGAAGGCTTCGCATGCCTTGTGGAGCGTGTATTCTGGGGAAGATTCCAGCGGCTGTCCGTCCTTGTTGAAGAAACTGCAGAGCAGGCAGAGGGTGGGGAGGCTTGCAAACGGGTCCATGAATGCGGACGAGAATTTCGGCACAACGTAAAGGTCGGAGGAGGAGGCCTCGATGTAGCTGAACAGCGAGGATCCGTCAACGCGTTCGCCGCAGCTGAGAATTTCATCCAAATAGTCGGCGTCATTCACGACGAAGTTGAGTGTTTTGAGGCGGCCGTCGCCGCCGGCGTACATGAAGTTCACATGACGGATGTTATTGTCGCGAATGAATTTTTTGATGTCTTCCTTGGTGAATTTTTCGCGGGGCTTCTTGAGAGCGGTGACGAGTGCGTTTGCAGACAGGTCGATTGTAGCCATTTTTCTCCTTTTGGTTATTTTACAATTTTTGAAAATATTTCTTGCTACAATCTATCATTTTTATTACAAAAAGGCGAAAAACTTTGTGAAAATATATTCACAAAGTGTAAAATTCTCATTTTCCGTTGTGTTTCTGGCGTCTAATGGACCAAGTTTTTGCAATTATTCGGTTTATTAATATGATATTGGCTCGATTTGTGGGCGAATTCTGCATGCTTCGATGGTTTTCGTGGCAAATTGATTCCAGTAAGAGTCGATGTAATTGTAAGTGTAATGGATAGTAAAGTATTGTCTCGAATTGGCGGAGCCGTTGTCCTGAGACGGGCTTGGCTGTACCACTATATTGCAAGCGATTGTGTTTTCTGTATCTTCCGTGATGTCTCCGAATTCGGCTTTGCAAGATTCCTTGAATTGTGTTTTGGATTGCGCGAACATTTCGGTGTTGAACCACGGGTTGGTCCATTTTTTCCTGATGGTGTTGTTGTGCAAGTAAACGGAATAAAAAATGGTGTCCTGGTATGTTTCGCATGCAATCACATCGGAATTGCCATTATAGAAATCGAATGCGGTTCCGTTTTCTAACTGGATTCGATTGGGCAAGCACCACAAGGGATTTTCGGGGTAGTCCGGATTTTCTGCACACCAATAATCTACGGTGATATCGTTGCTTATCGGGTTGCCGTTCAACCAGCTTTCGAGTGTTTCTTCGGTTTCGGCAGGAATCGAAAATATTGGTGGAGTGTATGTCGAGTCTGAGGGGGTGAGGTGGATTTGCGCATTCGGCCCACTTGACGTTTGGGCGACGGTTGCTTCCGGTGCTGTCGATGGACTTGACGAGCACGCGGCGAACGCGAATGCTACTGCGGCTCCGATGATTGTTCCTGTGATTGATTTGGTGATGGTTTTCATGTTTTTCTCCTTTTTTAAGAATAAGTCTTACAACGAGTCAGAATAGATTTCTGACACTTTTCATTTTTAATTTTTCATTTTTAATTTTTTTTATTCTCTACAAATTTTTATAATCTGCGTTCCGTATTTTTTCCAGTTCGGGTCGGTGTATTGTATGGCGTTATTCTCGACTAGGTTTTCTTTAGTCGGTGCTATTTTGCAGCTGTAGCTTTGTTGCCCGTCAGTGATGCCTTCTGTTTCTGTAATGAAATTTCCGTGTTCATGAATGCAGTCGGCCTCGAAATCCATTGCAATTGATGTTGCCGAGGTATCGGGAATTGTGAAATTTTTTTGTATAAGCGAACTCGAAACTTGGACCATGTATGCGAACCATGTTTTATCAGTTTCGCAACTGAGCGAAGCGAAATGATCAATTTCTAATTGTCGTAATATTCCGTGTTCGGTCTTTACTCCTGCGAGTAAACTTGTATGTTGTGCTGATGTGTCAGGATTGATGATTATATCGTAAAGGTGGCTGGAGGATGGGGGGAGAATGGTCGTTTTCGAATCGACAGTGAATGTTTTTTCGCCTTGGAACCAGATGGCGGATGCACTGTCGATGGCTGCGTCGATTTTTGCGGTAATAGCGTTTGGCTGCTCATCGGTTCCTGCGGTGTTGTCGTTTCCGCAGGCGGCGAGGGTGGTGACCGTGACTAGCGTGAATGCTACTGAAAAAAGACTTGCAAATGCGGCAACCACGAGGGACTTTATTTTGTTCATAGACTTCATGGTCGTATCTCCTATACTTTGTCCGTGAGCGGGAAGAGCTGCAAGTTGAGACGATAAACTTGGTCGATTTTCTTGCATTCGTTGGCGAGGGTGATGACGCGTTTGCGGCAGTTGTTCACTTCTTCGGAAATGCGGGCGAAAGTCGGTGCGTCGATACCCATTGTGACTCCTGAAATGTTGCGGTCTTTCACGTCGATTTTATCGATGGCTTCTTTTGCTAGGTCGCTCATTTCGCGGTGCATGGCGCGGAGCGCGAGCGGAATCGCCTCGGACGAACCGGTGATGGCCTTGTCCGTTTGCTGGTACGTGTTTTCGGCGGTTTCCTTGAGGAATTTCGCTTTGGTGAGCATGGCGAGCGAATCACGGACTTGCTGCGCCGTGAAAGCGTGCTTGATTTTTTTTGCAATTTCAAGCGGGAGGGCGCCTGGCATGAGCGGTGCGAGTTCTCGGACAATGGAATTCACGGCGGATTCGTAATAGGCGAATGTGTCGGCGTCGATTACGCGTGCGCGCTGTTCTTTCGCAATGCGCGTGAGGTCCGCGAAAGCCGCCTTTTTCTTGTCGTCGTTTGTGGCGTTCCCGAATTCGACCATCTTTTCGAAGTACGTGAGTTCGAAGCCGGTGAGCTTCATTGCGGCGGCCACCCGCGGGAGCCCAACGCGGCTCAGCGAACTTTTCCCTTCGCATACAAGCTTGAGGTAAGATGGCGAAGCGAACCCGGCATCCTTCGAAAATTCGCGCCAGGTAAAGCCGAACTTCTTGCGTTCTTCGTAGAAGTCCTGCATGTAGCGGCGGTAATCTTGGTATTCGGTTATCGGTTTCATGAGGCTAGGTGACAGGTATTAGGTGTTAGGTTTTAGGTATAAAGTTTGGCCTTCACATGAAAAAATATAACGTTTTCTTTTGTGGAAGTCAATAGTTTGTGATACAAAAAATGTGATTTTTAACTAAAAACTAAAGAAAATTGATTACTTTTAAAATTTGTTTTCGTAAATGAAACAAAATCTTTTACGAATGATACAAGGGCTTTTTTGGGGATAAAAAAATGCCCGCTCAGTGGCGGGCTTGAGAAGCTTTTTATCTCTTCTTTTTCTTCTTGTTCTTGTCTTTAGGCGGGGTGTAGTTGGATCCTACGGTGCCGCCGTTGTTCTGCTTCTTTGCGAAATCGCCGACCTTCTTGAACATTTCCTTCATGCCTTCGTACTGCTTGAGCACTGCGTTCACGCGGGCAGCATCCGTGCCGGAACCCTTCGCGATACGGGCCTTGCGGCTACCGTCGATAATCTGCGGCTTACGGCGTTCCTTCGGCGTCATGGAACTGAGCACCGCTTCCACATAGACCAGCTGCTTTTCGTCAATTTGGTCGAGCGGGAGCTTGTTTAGGCCCGGGATGAGACTCAAAATGTCCTTGATGCGACCGAGCTTCTTGATGGTGCGGAGCTGTTTCAAGAAGTCGTTCAAGTCGAACGTGTTGTTGAGAATCTTTTTCTTGAGGTCCTTCGCGTCCTTTTCGTCGATGACCTGTTGCGCTTTTTCCACGAGGCTGACCACGTCGCCCATGCCGAGAATGCGGCTTGCCATGCGGTCTGGGTGGAACAGTTCAATTTCGGGGAGCTTTTCGCCGACACCGATAAAGCATATAGGCACGCCCGTCATCTTCTTGATGCTGAGCGCTGCACCGCCGCGGGTATCGCCATCCATCTTCGAGAGGCAGACGCCCGTGAAGTTCAGACGGTTCCAGAAGGTTTCGGCAACGTTCACCGCTTCCTGACCAATCATGGCGTCGGCGACGAACAAAATTTCGTCCGGGTGCACGGCATCGCGTGCCTTTTCGAGTTCCTGCATCAACTCTTCGTCAATCTGCAAACGGCCTGCCGTATCGTAAATCACGAGGTCAAAACCGTTGTCCTTCGCGTACTGGTAGCCGTGCTTGATGATCTCGACCGGATTGCCCTGGCCTTCGTCATAAACCGGAACGCCGATGGACTTGCCGAGCACCTGCAACTGCTTGATAGCGGCCGGACGGTAAACGTCAGCGGCGACGAGGAGCGGCTTCCTCTTCTTCTTGCTGCGCATCCAAAGTGCAATCTTGCCTGCGAAAGTCGTCTTACCTGAACCTTGCAGACCGACCATCATGATGCCCACCGGAGCCGGGCCGGAGAGGTTGATTTCCTTAGTTTCGCCACCCATGACGGCAACGAGCTCGTCGTGGATGATCTTCACAATCTGCTGACCCGGCGTCACGGAGTTGAGCACTTCGGCGCCCAGCGACTTTTCTTTGACGGCCTTGACGAAATCGCGGGTGACGTTGAAGTTCACGTCGGCGGCGAGGAACGCGCGGCGGACTTCACGCAGCGATTCGGCCACGTTTTCTTCGGTGAGTTTGCCCTGCCCACGCAGGTTCTTGAGGGTATTTTCTAGAGAATCAGTCAGCTGTGAAAACATAGTGCGGCAAATATAGCAAAAGGCGAATGTTGCGCCAAAAGTGTGCAAGGTGAGAAATCGCAAAAATGCGTTTTTTGCATTTGCGAGCTGAAGCCATTGGCGTCGTAGACGCCAAAACAATTCTTTTGTTTTGGCATAACTAAGCCGTAATATGGCGCTACGAAGTAGCGCCAATATAGAATATTAGTGGACTGCGGGCGGGAATGTTGTTTACCGCTTATTTCTTGATGCACCTGATAGAATACGCTTCGTCTTTTGTAGCTGAGGAATCTATGAGAAGTCGGTCGTATCGGGCGCGTAAGGAGGCTACAATACCGAAATTGTCACCGCGCTCTACATGTGTCCAGAAGGATGTTATGTCGTTAACGCTCTCAAATGTATTACAGTTCAAACCTGCGGGAAGCGCGGAGAATCCCACGAAGTCGGAGCCCTTGCCGTATTCGTACCAAAGGTCCGAATTTGCCTTGAGGGCATCGCCAGGAGCAATTTTTGTGATGGTGGCGATATAGGTGGAGAGTGTGTCAAATTGTTCTACCGAAGGAATTTCCCAACCGTCGGGGCAAATCCCTTGAGTAGCAGAGTCGTTACAAATATACCCGTCTCCGCATTCCGATTCACTACGGTTTTTCATGCCGGCCCATGTGTAAAGCCTGCCGTAAGTGTCGCAGTTCCCTTCCTTACGTCCGGTTCCGCCACCGCACCAGCTTTGGATACCGGGCTTGATTTTATAGTTCAGGTTTTGCGCCATCCAGGTCTGTTCCCCGATAACGACGGTCTTGTAAACTTGTCCATCTCGTTTGTCCGTGAATTCGTCGTACGTGATTTTTTTGTTCAGGTATGTTTCTGCAGGTTGGTTTGTCGGTTCCTTGATTACGGGACCAAGGTCAATATTGTAGGCAGGGGGCTCAATCACATTTGTAGAGAGATTGACAGGGTCGGTTTCAACTTCGTCTTTGACGCAGCGAACAGCTGCCGCATAGAATTTTGATTGGTTATTGACGGAGTTGATACTGAATCCCTTGGGGGCTATTGACGTTATGTAAAAAGAGTAACTCTCTTTCCTGGCCCAGAAGCTTGCGTCTAACTGTAATGCGTAACCGTTCATAATATCGCCCGAAGGCATCACATTGAATTTGAAGGAATTGTCTAGGGGAATGTTATATGGATTATTCCAAATGCCGGAATTGTCTAGAAGGTGCCGTACAGAGTATTCGTAAGGATCAAAATCAGAAGGGTCTCCTTCGACGTTGGCTGTTTTGCCTAGGGCATTCCATTCTTGATATGAGGGAATGTGCCAACCATCAGGGCAAATTCCTTGAGCTTCCTTGGAACTTACGATGTTTGCTGAATCGCTGGCTGCCGCATAGGTGTAGAGCCTGCCAAACTTGGCGCAGTCGCCGTGTTTTTTTGCATTGTCGTCAATGCCGGCACACCAGTTGTTGTGCTGAATGATGTCTGTTTGTGCGTATTTTACGGTATAGTTGTAGTTCAGGTTTTGAGCCATCCATGTCTGGTTGCCGACGGTGACTGTCTTATAGTATTGTCCGTCGCGGGTGTCTTGAATAAGGCCGAAATGGGGAATGGACGGGTCTACAGGGATAAAGGAACTTGAACTTACCGACGAACTGGACTGTGCCAGGGTGGCAGAACTTGATTTCGCAGAGGAACTCGAAATTGTCGAGACGCTGGAACTTGATTTTGCCGAGGAACTTGAAGTTGTCGAGACACTGGAACTTGATTTTGCCGAAGAACTCGCCTGTGATGAAGATGTAAGCTTGCTTTCGCTAGAACTGGATGGTTTGTCGGACTTCCATTTCCAGGAATCGCCCTCTTTGGTGCAGGTGCAGTAGGAATCGTCTTCTTCAATGTAGACGACCGTGTTTTCTTGTGCCTTGTTGCATGAAAACTGGTTTAACTCGTCGATGCTGAAAAGCGAAATGAGCGAGTTCGCTGTGACGGGGGCGCTTTCGCTACTAGAATCACCGCAAGATGTTAAAAGGATTGTTGCACAAGCAATTGAAAGCTTAATTATATTTTTCATGAGGATCTCCATTTGCTTGCGTGGTTAGTCTTTTACGCAGCGGACTGCTGAAGGGAAATCTTTTCTATAATAGTCGTTCGTATAAATCCAGTGGGATTTGTAATTCTTGCAAAAAATCTTCATTGATTCTTTGGTGCCGTTGGCAGTTGCTGCTAGCCAGAATGGCGCTTTTGTTACACTGTTCGTGTCGGGCATGGTTCCCCAGAAATCGTATTTGTTGAGCAGTAGATTATATACGCTGTCGTCTTCTGCTTTGACTGTGTTGAAAAGCGCTTCCCAATCTACATAAAGGGGTACGTGCCATCCGCTAGGGCAGATTCCTTGATAGTAGCGAGTTGGACAGACATTGTCGATGCCGCACCCGGTGTTGACAGAGTCCATGGCTGCCGCCCATGTGTATAGGCATATTTCGTCGGTGCATTCGGTTTTTCCCTTAAGGGAGGGAACGCTTGTGGAGTCGCTGAACCGTAGGGCTTCAATCATCCAGGTTATGGTGTCGATGGTCAGGGTTCTGTACTCGTTGTTGTCACGCTGGTCGACAAGCTTGCCGAAGTTGTATTTGAGCGTGTCTTTTACGACTGTACTTTCGGAAGATGAGGTTGGCGTTTCGGAAGATGATGATTCCGTTATTGGGGAAATGAATATTAAGTTGGAACTCGAGGACTTTACTGAACTGGACGATTTTGCGGAGCTTGAGGATTTTTCTGAACTTGAGGATTTATTGGAACTGGACGACCTGTTGGAATTAGAAGACTTTTCTGAACTGGAGGACTTTACTGAACTGGACGACTCTTCTGAATTCGAAGATTTTTTTGAACTGGAGGACATTTCGGAGCTTGAGGAGCTAGAATCTTTCACTAACGTAGAGGGGTCGACTACCCAAGATTTGCCATCGCATTTGAATTGCGATTGGTTCTCGGCGATAGTGACGACGATTCCCTCGTTATCCTTGTTGCATTCAAGGTGTTGCAGTTCTGTCAGATTGCTGACCACTTCAGGCAATGATGCCGACGACGCGTCTGATGAAGAATCGCTGCAGGCAAAAATGGCAAGCGAAATGGTTGCCACTGCAAAACTCAAGCGCTTCATGGTTGTTCCTCCTTAAAATTGAGTAAGTACAATATAGTGTTTTTCTTCCTTGTCCATGCGCTTCAATGACCATGTCTCGTAAAAAAATATAAATTTGTCCACCATGAAACCACTGAGTCAACGTACCGAAATTTTTACAGATTCCGTTATTCGTAGGATGACCCGCATTGCGAATGCTTGCGGGGCGATTAACTTGTCGCAGGGGTTCCCTGATTTTGACCCGCCGGAGGCGTTGACGCGGCGGTTGGCCGAAATTGCCCCCGTGGGGCCGCACCAGTACGCGATTACGTTTGGCGCGCAGAATTTCCGTGAGGCGCTGAGCGACAAGCAGTTCCACTTTAGCGGGCTGCGTTACGACCCGCAAAAAGAGATTGTGATTACGTGCGGCAGTACCGAAGCGATGATGGCGTCGATGATGTCAGTCTGCAATCCGGGCGATAAGGTGGTGCTGTTCTCGCCGTTCTACGAGAATTATTCTGCGGATACGATTTTGTGCGGGGCGACTCCGGTTTACGTGCCGCTTTCGCCGGTGGATTTGAGCTTTGATGCGAACGTGCTCGAAAGTGCGATGGCGCAGCCGGGCGTGAAAGCTCTTGTGCTTTGCAATCCGGCAAATCCGAGCGGTAAAGTCTTTACGCACGAAGAACTTTCGGTGATTGCGTCGCTCGCGGTCAAGTATGATTTGTATGTAATTACGGACGAGGTTTACGAACATATTGTTTACGCTCCGCATTGCCATACCTACATTGCAACGCTTCCGGGAATGTTCGATCGCACGATTGAATGTAGCAGCTTGAGCAAGACGTATTCGATTACGGGCTGGCGCCTGGGCTATGTGCTGGCGGCGGAACCTATCATGGAGCGCATCAAGAAGGTGCATGACTTTTTGACGGTGGGTGCTGCGGCTCCGCTGATGGAGGCTGCGGTGACGGCACTTCGCTTTGACGACTCGTATTATATGGGTTTGCAGGCGCATTACACGCACATGAAAAATTTGTTCACGAATGGACTCCGTGCGCTTGGCTTGAAATTTACCGAACCACAGGGTGCTTATTTTGTACTAATTGACATTGGTGAGTTTGGGTATGGTCGCCGCGACTCTCGTAATGGAGTGCGCGACGCTTCTCGTAGTGACGCGAAATGCGCGGGTGGCACGTTGCCTGACGAACAATTCTGCATAGACATGGCTCAGAAAGTGGGTGTGGCGGCAGTACCTGGTTCCAGCTTTTTCCGTGAACCGGTGGATCATCTTGTGCGCCTGCATTTCGCGAAGAAAGACGAAACGCTTTACGAAGCGCTCAACCGTTTGGAAAAAATTAAAATACTTAAACGCTAGTTTGTATAAAGAATAAAATTAAGAAGACGTGACTTAATGTTGCGTCTTTTTTTTGTGTGTTATTTTAAATACTTGTAAAGTAATTGCTATTGATGGTTAGAGATATAGAAAAAAGGTATCATTCGTAATGAAATAATAGTATTGGACAAATACCTCCGTAGAATCTAATATTGTGCCTGTTCAAAAATGTTTCAACAATGGAGGTTTAAATGAACTTTAAAAATAATCGCTCGATATTTTCTGCTGCAATTCTTTCTTCTATCCTTTCACTTTCTGCATGTTCCGATGACGATTCAAATTCCGTCGCTCCTTCAACCTCTGAAGAACATGCACATCATGCTACGGAAGAACACTCCAGTGCCGCCGATGAACATTCCCATCACGCAACGGAATCTGGTGACCATAAATCTGAATCAAGTGGCTTGACACTTGGCGATGAAAATATTAAAGATGGCATCATCTTCTTGCAGGATACGACTATTAATGGCGTTTTGACGGTAAATGCTTCAACGCCTGGCGCAACCGTTCTGAAAAATGTCAAGGTTACGGGCAACTTGTTAATCAAGCGCTCTGGCCGTGTCGATTTTTCGGGCAGTGCCGATGTAGTTCATGTGGGTAGCAGCAATACGGATGTCTATGCTTTTGAAGACAACGCAAAAGTGAATGGTCATCATTTTATGGGCAAGAACAATACCTTCACGACCAAGAGATTTTCGGATTACCAGAAAGTTGATTGGACCGAAAAGGCCGCGCATTTATCTACAGGAATCCACTTTGCTTATACGGTCACGGGTGATGAAAAGGGTACTCCAATCGTTTTAATTCACGGCCTTACGGATGGTCGCGTTTCTTGGTCGCAAGTGGCACCAGCGCTTGCCAAGAAGGGCTATCGCGTTTATGTTCCGGAACTCCGTGGTAATGGAAAGACGGATAAGCCTATTGAAGAATCCGCATATTCGCTCAAGGAATTGACGAAGGATATCGTTGCCTTTATTGACAAACTTGAGCTGAAGAAACCGCATATTGTTGGTCATTCTCTTGGCGCGTTTGTGGCGCAGGAACTCTCCATTTCACATGTCGATAAAATTGCATCCATCACATTGATTGGCTCGGGCGTTGCGGTTGATGAAACGAATGCCACAATAGATTGGCTTGTGAATGGTACGGGTGACAAAAAATTTGATGGAATTTTTGCTTACGATTCCACGCAGAAACTTCCTGAAACATTCATTGAAAAGTGGGGTGAAAATACGAATCCCGATGAAGGATTCCAGGCTGCAAACTTGGAACATTTAAAACAAGTTCCTTATTATGCATGGAAATTCCTCGTCAAGAATTTGTTGAAGATTGACAACTCGAAGCGCCTTTCTTCGATTAAATCGGAAGTCCAGATTATCTGGGGCTCAAACGACGCTATATTCGATAAAAAGTCGCAGGAAACGCTGCAAAAAGGCCTTTCTAAAGCGAGAAACGTTGTTTTCCATGAAGTCAAGAACGCCGATCACAATACACATTGGGGTTCTAAAGCTGCTGTTGAAACGGTAACGGACTATATCGATAACTTTATCAAAGGCGACAAATAATTAATAGCTATGGAGAGGAGTATCTGTAAAAGGATGCTCCTTTGTTTTATGAATAAAAGAATTTTATCATGCGTTTTATTGTCTGCGGGCGTTGCTTTTTCCGAAGTTCAGCCTAAATTCGACCTTTCGGGGATGGTGATGGTGCATGCCTATGCCGATTGGAATTCCGATGAAACGAGGGTGACGCATCGTTTTGAATCCATGCTTGATTTAGATTTTGACTTTCATTATAATGAACGCTGGTCTGCATGGCTTGAACTCGAAGCGATGGGAATGGCGATGAATGGGATGGAAGATATGGAGGGGATGGACATGGGCGATGAATCGTCTATGGATCCTGTAAATCCTTCAGTTGTATTTAATGGCGCCTATATTCAATATACTCGTTCGGAACGCACGTTCTTTCGCATTGGCGACCTGAAATTTTTTGAAGGTATTTTCAAGAATTATTATGATTTCGGTGACCCTCGCGATGATGCTGCAGGCATTTCGCAAAAGACGATTCGCGGTTTAGAATTCCAGTGGAACGGATTGCAATTTGATATTGGTTTTGGCACTGCGGACAATGACCAAAGTTGCCATTACCACTTTATGTTTGGCGAGTACATGGGAATGGATTGTAAGGAAGGCTATACATATGAAGTTCATGCGGCGTATGACCTAGAAATAACAAATCAAGTTTTTCGACCTTATGTTGATTACAAAAGCTATCAGCGTAAAGATTACAATGAACTTTATGCGGGGTTAGATTTATCGCTTGCGTTTGGCCCTTTTGCTTTCCACGGCTTGTACGGATTTCATTCAGTGTTCCTCGCAAGTGACGATGCTGTCTCGAACCATGTTTTGCTTGCAGAACCGTCGTTTGAAATTTCGAGATTTTGCATTATAGGTACTTTGTTTTATGCGTTTATTGATGACCCTGTACGCACATTTCTAGATTTGACAACTCGACCAGAATACTTCTTTGTTGCTTTGGAACCGAGCGTTGCCGTGAACGAATTTTGGACAATCGGTATTCCGCTAGAATTACATACAAATACGTTAGACAAAAAAGATGATTTGGGTTCTGTACGCGTGGGTGGACGATTCTACTTTAATGTGCCTGACTTCAAAATTGATATCATCTCGATGGTGCTTGTCGATATCCCGTATGGTGATGGTTGGCCGTCTGAAGGGAATAAAAATGATCCCTCCTTTATTTTTGGCGTAGAAGCGATGTTTGACTTCTAGGAGCATGTATGAAAAAACTTGTAATTCTTTGTATTTTGCTGAGTTCCTTTGCGATGGCGCGCTTTGACTGCTGTGCGCGAAAGCGTGCAACTATTAAAAAACAAGAAACTTCATTGACTTTTTCGGTGGGGGTGGTTCGTGTTGAGGATGAAGCGTTGCTGAAAAAAGCTTCGGCCTCGCTTGCCAAGGAATCTATCACGTTACAGATAAAAAAGTGGGATACCAAGGAACACGCTAACGAGGCGCTTGCCAAGGGTTTTGTGGATGGCTTGTATATCGATAGTCTGTGGTTTAACTCGGATTCAGATAAGAAAGAAGTTCTTTTGAGGCTGAAAAAAGAAATAGAAAAGTGAAAATCGGTTGTCGCAAGGTCTTTGTTTTTTCTATCTTTGCGAGGCTATGGTTGATGCTATTTTAAATAGATTCTATAAACCGTCGAAATTCAAAAAAAACGGGGACGTGAAGGATGTGCTTGTGGTGGCGCTCCCGATGCTTTTGTCGATGTCGTTTGACACGTTCATGACGTTCATCGACCGTTTGTTCCTTTCGAAACTTGGCCCCGCCGAAATGAATGCGGCGCTTGGGGCGGGGGCGGTGCAGCTTGCGCTCACCACATTTTTTACGGGCGCGATTAGCTACACGACGGCGATGGTGGCGCAGCGCTTAGGTGGCAAAAAACGCTGGGATTGTGCCCGTGTGTTCATGCAGGCGTTGTATCTGTCGCTGATTTCGGTGCCGCTTTTGTACTTGACTATACCTCTTGGGCATTTGCTGTTTGGATTGGAGCATTTGTCGGTGGACCAGCTGGAATACCAAAAAACGTATTTCAATATTTTGATGTTTGGCGGTGTCATCAACTTGGTGCGTAATGCGGCGCCGTGTTTCTTTAGCGGTATCGGTGAAACGAAAATTGTGATGAAGGCTGCTTTTGTCGGAATGCTCGTGAATGTGGCCTGTAACTTTGTGCTGATTTACGGGTGCGGCCCTGTGCCTGCGATGGGGGTGGCGGGGGCGGCTTACGGCACGCTTATCGGAAACTTGGTCTCCACGATTATCTTGTTTGCGAAGTTCTTTGGCAAAAGCTGCCATCGTCGTTTCCGCACGCGGTATGCGTTTGCGTTTAGCTGGCCTTTGACGCGAGAACTTTTGCAAAAAGGCATTCCTTCTGGCGTCGAAATGTTCCTGAACATGACGGCGTTCCAGCTGTTGATTTTGATGTTCCATGCGCTTGGGCCCGAGGCGGCGACAGCTTCGTCTATTATGTTCAACTGGGATATGGTGGCATACGTACCGCTGATGGGGTTGGAAGTCGCTTCGACGAGCCTTGTTGGGCGTTACGTGGGTGCAAAAGATGGCGCTGCGGCGACGCGTTCGACGTATTCGGGACTCAAACTTGGTTGGGGTTATTCCTTGTTGATGGGTGTTTTCTTCATTTTCTTGCCGGGCGTGTTGACGGACATCTTTAAGCCGGATGTTGCATCGGCGACTGAGGGGGCGCTTGCAATTTTCAATGCGGCACGTCCGATGAGCATATTTATGTTGCGGATAGCTACATTCTATATATTTGTTGAAGTTCTGCTCGTGGTTTATGCGGGTGCGCTTCGCGGTGCGGGGGATACTGTCTGGGTGATGTTCGCCTGTGCTGTCATGAACTGGTGTGTGGCGGGTGCTTTGTATGTTGCCGCCTATGTGTTTCAGTTACCGGCGCATATCGCCTGGATAACGGTGGTTGCTGTCTATAGTACGGCCCCGATTATCTTTTGGCGCCGCTGGAAAAGCGGAAAATGGCGAAAACATGTGATGGAAGCTCGGTAGAATTAGCTTTTTTTTGAAAAAATGGAACGAAAACGCCCGTTTTGATGCTGGTAAGGCGTTTTTTGATAGCGATAGAGCTGAAAGGCCCCGTAATATCGCGCTTTGTAAAGTGAATGCCGTTGTTTTTCGCAACAACAACTTTTTGCTTTGCAAAGTCTCATTTTTGGGGATTGCTCATATATTATGATATAGTAAATCTAAATGTGAGGAGTCTCGTTATGAGAATGATAATCAATACAGCCAAGACAAGCATTGCGTTTGCGATGGCTTTTGGTTTGGCTTCGACGGCTTTTGCTCAGGATTTCTGTAGCAATGCTCAACATTCCGGTCAGAAAGTGACGATTACCTCGAACCAGACTGGTAAAATCGGCGATATCGGTTACGAGCTCTGGGACGAAAACGGTCATGGCGGTAGTGCTACCTTCTATAGCGACGGTTCCATGGACTGCACTATCACAGGTGCCAAGGACTATCTTTGCCGTGCGGGCCTTTCTCTTGGCAGTAACAAGACTTACAAGGAACTTGGTGGCGATATGATTGCCGAGTTCAAGCTTGTGAAGAGTGGTGCGAGTAATGTGGGTTACTCCTATATCGGCATTTATGGCTGGATGGAACAAGTTTCCGGTGCTCCGAGTAACCTGGTTGAATACTACGTGATCGACAACACCCTCGCCAATGACATGCCGGGTAGCTGGATTGGTAATGAAAGAAAGGGTACCATTACGGTTGATGGTGGTACCTATACCGTTTATCGTAATACTCGTACCGGTCCTGCAATTAAGACCTCCGGCAACGTGCAGTTCTATCAGTATTTCAGCGTCCGTGACAAACCGCGCGATTGTGGTACCATCAATATTTCCGAGCACATGAGACAGTGGGAAAAGATGGGCATGACCATGGGTAAGCTCTACGAAGCCAAGGTGCTTGGTGAAGCTGGTAACGTCAATGGTCAAGTTAATGGTGGCCATATGGACTTCCCGCATGCTAAGGTTTATATTTCCAATGGCGAAGTGAAGCCCTCTTCTTCTGCTTCGACTCCGACTTCTTCTGCCTCGACTCCGAAATCCTCTGCCGGTGCTGCTGTTAGCGGTACGATTGACGCCTGCAAGGACGTTATGGGCCACGAAGGCAAAGAAACGAGGACCCAGGGCCAGAACAATTCCAGCGTGACGGGTAACGTCGGCAGCTCTCCGTACCACTATGAAATCTGGTACCAGGGTGGCAATAACTCCATGACCTACTATGATAACGGAACTTATAAGGCCAGCTGGAGTAATACGGGTGACTTCCTTGCCCGTGTCGGCTTCAAGTATGATGAAAAGCAGACTTATGAACAAGTTGGCCCCATCGATGCCTATTTCAACTGGAAAAAACAGGGTTCTGCCGGTGGCTACAACTACATTGGTATCTATGGCTGGACGGTTGATCCGCTCGTGGAATACTACATCGTTGATGACTGGTTCAGCAAGCCGGGTGCAAATCTCCTTGGCCAGAGAAAGGGTGAATTCACGGTTGACGGTGATACCTACGAAATTTGGCAGAACACTCGTGTAAACAAGCCCTCCATTAAGGGGGATCAGACTTTCCCGCAGTTCTTCAGCGTGCGTAAGAGTGCTCGTTCCTGTGGCCATATCGACATCACGGCTCACTTCAAGAAATGGGAATCTCTCGGCATGAAGATGGGTAAGATGTACGAAGCCAAGGTGCTTGTCGAAGCCGGTGGTGGTTCTGGTTCGTTCGATGTCACCTACTTCAAGATGACCGACAAGAAGCATCCGCTTCCGCAGGCTCCTGCTCCGGAATCTAGCGCCAGCGAACCCAAGTCAAGCGCTTCTGCACCGAGATCTAGCTCTTCTAATGGTTCCGTTCACCATCGCAGCAGCAGTTCCACGGATGCCATCCACTTCAATACCAGAATGCAGCTCAAGAGTGGTGAATTCCAGGTGTTCGACATGCAGGGTCGCTTCCTCGGTACTGCAAAGCTCGAAGCCGGTGCCAAGGTGGCTGAAGTCTTGAAGGCTAACTTCCATCGCTCTGGCATCTACATGGTGAAGCAAGATCGCTTTATGCAGCGCGTCGCCGTGAAGTAATAAGTTCTCTCTTAAGACTGTTTGGAAACGTTCCTCCTTTCGGGGGAGCGTTTTTTGTTTTTGCCGTTTTATTGCATAAAAAAAGAAACCCCGCATGGTGCGGGGTTCATGTGCTATGCGTTTTGGCGTTAGTAAAGCTTTGCCTTACTTTGCTTTCTTAGCCTTTTTCCGGGGGATGGACAGCGATTTTCTTGACGCCGCTGTCCTTTTCCGCAGCTTCAGCGGCTGCTTCTGCAGCCTTGAACTTGGCTTCGACTTCTTCGAGAGCGCCGTTCGGATCTTCTTCGATGATTTCGGAAGCTTCGTCAACGAGTTCGGCGAATTCGTCGTACCAGTCGGCGAAGATTTCGACTTCGAGGTGATCTACGCCTGGAACGGTCAAGCGCACGCCACAGCATTCGCCGATGCGGTCGAGGAATTTTGCGATACCCGGACGGAGGAGGGAGAGGTCGAGACCGTCGAGGTCTTCCGGTTCCAGGAGAACGGCATCGACCTTATCGTCATCTTTTCCGGTTGGTGAACTTGTCGAACCTTTCTTGGACTTTTTGTCTTTCTTTTTGCATTCGCAATTTTCGCCGCAACCACAGGCGCAGCTGGCGTCAGCGCCGTTCATGGCGAGGTATTCTTCGTCATCGATGCCGCTGTCGTAGTAAAATTCGTCATCTTCGAGGTACAGCGTTTCGACGAAGATTCCCTTTGCGCCGAGAGTCTTGGCTGCTGCCAAGAATTCCTTGAGGTCGCCGCCGAAGTAGCGAGAGGCTTCGGCTTCTTCGTTCAACGTTTGTACCGGGATGGGGAGGAGCTTCTGCTTCTTGATGAGCTCGCAGACGATGTCAGTGATGGATTTGTTGTTCTTGGCCATTGGATTCTCCTGTTAAAAAGACGAGAGACGAGAGAACGCTTCGCAACTGCGTTGCTTCGCTACAGACGAGAGAAAATTTCTGAAAAGATTTAATTATTTAGCAATCTCTCGTCTTTCGTCTGTAGCCGCGCAGCGGCGTTCTTTCGTCTAAACATGATACTTCTTCAGGCTCGGGGCCTTTTCTTCAATCAACTTCATGATGCGGGCGACAGCGTCGGCGCCGTTGGCCGTATCCTTCACGCTTACGAGCGGCTGGAACAGCGGGCTGTTGAACAGCGTGCCCAGCGGAATCGGGTTCTTGCGGCAGAACGTGATGTCGATAAAGTCACGGGCGTCCTTTTGCAGATTGTGAGCTTTGTCCTTGTCGCCGGCCTGGAATGCCTTGTACAGTTCGACGAACGTCTTCGTGGCCTCGGGGATGTTTCCGGAAGCGCTGATGAGGCCCGTGCCGCCCATTTCGAGAAGGTCGGCGAACAAACCGTCTTCACCGCTCATGACGGCGAAGTCCTTGCCCTTGGTTTCCTTGATCACGCGCATGGTGTCTTCGTGGAACTTTTCGCCAAAGCCGAACTCCACAGCCTGCTTGAGGCCGATGATGTTCTTGTCTTCGGCAAGTTCAATCAAGGTATCGGGGTGCACGTAGCTGGAGGTGCGGCCCGGGACGTTGTAAATCACGATCTTTGCGCCCGTCTCGCTGCTGAGCGTGCGGTAATGCTTCAGAAGGCCTTCCTGCGGCGGGTTGTTGTAGTAGCCTGTGACGCAGAGGACTGCCACCGGGGCAATCTTCTGGACGTTCTCGATCATTTCGATGGATTCGCGGGTGCAGTTGGAACCGGCACCGGCAATCACGGGCACGCGGCCGTCCACGTAGTCGAGCGTAAACTTGATGACATCGAGGTGTTGCTGCGGGGAAACCGTCGCACTCTGACCCGTGGTCACGGCAGGGAGCACGCCACTTGCGCCGTTAGCAATCACGTCATCAATCATCTGACCCATCTTCTTGTAGTCGATGGAGTTGCGAAGGTTCTTGGGATCGTCGTTCTTGAGCGGGGTGAACAACGCGGGGAAAACACCAGTAAGTTGAGAAGCGTTAGTAATCTGCATAGTGATTAAAAAATATATAAAAGTGAGTAAAACGAGTGATGTGCGGGAAAAAATTTATCCTTTATAACCCTTCGGGTTGTTTTTTTGCCAGTTCCAGGAGTCGCGGCACATTTCTTCGATGCCGTACTTCGCCTTCCAGCCGAGTTCGTCGAATGCTTTTTGCGGATTGCAGTAGCATGTGGCGATGTCGCCTGCACGGCGCGGCTTGATGCTGTATGGAATCTTGACTCCATTTACTTTTTCGAAAGCGTTGACGACGTCGAGCACGGAGTAGCCGTGGCCTGTGCCCAAGTTGTAAATGGCGAGTCCGCATTTGCGTTCGATGGCTTGGAGTGCGCTCACGTGGCCTGCGGCGAGGTCGCAAACGTGGATGTAGTCGCGAACGCCGGTGCCGTCGGGTGTGTCGTAGTCGTTGCCGAACACGCCGAGTTCCTTGCGAAGTCCGACTGCCGTTTGCGTGATGTATGGCATTAGGTTGTTCGGAATGCCGTTCGGGTCTTCGCCGATGCGTCCGCTCGGGTGTGCGCCAATCGGATTGAAGTAGCGGAGCAAAACCACGTTCCATTCAGGGTCAGCCTTTTGCACGTCCATGAGCACTTCTTCAAGCATGGACTTTGTTTTTCCGTATGGATTTGTGCATTGGCCTTTGGGGCATTCCTCGGTAATCGGGATTTGAGCCGGGTTGCCATAGACGGTGGCAGAAGAGCTAAAAATGATGTTCTTGCAGCCGTGGTTCCTCATGGCGTTGAGGAGTACGAATGTCGCGTTCATATTGTTTTCGTAGTATTCGAGCGGCTTTGCCACGGATTCGCCGACGGCCTTGAGTCCGGCAAAGTGAATGCATGCGTCAAACTTGTTTTCGCTAAAGATTTTGTCCATTGCAACGGCATCACGGACGTCTGCGTTTATGAATGGAATGGGGGTTCCCACAAGTTCGCCCACGCGGCGGAGGGATTCGTTACTGGAATTTACAAGGTTATCGACGACAACGACGGAGTGGCCTGCTTTGTAAAGTTCAATAATTGTATGGCTTCCGATATACCCAGCACCACCCATTACGGCTATTTTCATGTTTGCTCCAAAGATAAAAGTTCGGTGCGAAATATAGAATTTTTTAGTGACTAAAAACAGCGATATAAAAAGGGGCTTTAGGCGATAAGCCATTATTTTTTTCTACATTCATCAACATGGATATAAATGAATGGCGCATTCGCATTGACGAACTTAACGATGAACTGATTGCTCTCCTCAACAAGAGGGCGTCTTACGCTGTCGAAATCGGGAAAATCAAAAAAGAAAAGGGTTTACCTGTGGCTGACAAAACTCGCGAAGATGCTGTCTTGGAGGCTGTTGCAGGGAAAGCCGCAAAGGCTGGTGGCCCGCTTTCACCGGAATCGTTCAAGAATATTTTCCGTGTCATCATGGAAGAAACTTGCAAGGTGGAGGAATAATGGTCGCCCGCATTACGATGGTGGGGTTTGGCCTCTTGGCAAGTTCGATTGCCGCAGCCATCAAACAAGCTAAGCTCCCGACGGTCATCCGCGCGGTGAGTTCGCCTTCGACGCTCAAGCGCGCTCGTGAACTTGAACTTGCCGATGAATTTTTTGAATACGACGAGACCGAACAGTGGGCGAAAGATAGTGACCTGATTTTGCTCTGTGCGCCGATTATCCACATTTTGAAGATGATTGATGCGCTGGGGAAAGTGTCTTGGGCTGGCGCAAATGGTTCTGCCAACCGCGAAATTTTGGTGAGCGATATTGGCTCGACGAAGGTTGAAATTTGCAAGGCGGGCATGCGCTTGCCTGCTCCGTTCCGCTTTGTCGGTAGCCACCCGATGGCGGGTTCCGAAAAGCGTACTTGCGAATACAACGATCCTGCAATTTTTGAAAATGCATATTGGTTTGTCTGCCCGCCGGAAGGGACGGATGAATCGGTCTATGCTCCGCTCCTGGAGATAATTCGTTTTGTGGGTGCAAATCCAGTGGTGTTCCCGCCGGAACATCACGACCGCACGATGGCGTGGGTGAGTCACATGCCGCAGATGCTCAGTTCTACGCTAGCCGGGAATTTGCCGGAGCGATTGCTCAAGCACAACTACCAGCATTTTGCGGGGCGCGCTTTTCGCGATATGACGCGCATTGCGGCCTCGGGCTGGGGAATGTGGCACGATATTGCGGTGACGAACCGCGACGAGACGACGCGTGCGCTTTGCGAAGTGCGTGACGGGCTCGACAAGACGATTGCTGCGATGAACGGACTCAACGTCGTGAAGGACGGTAAGCCTGCTTCTGGCAATTTTGAAAATGACGAACAGAGCGTGATTGCGGACAATTCGCAAGCGCTTGCCGATATTTTCAAGGCGGGCAACGATGGCCGCGCAAGTTTGTTTGCTCCGGGTCGAAATACCGCCGGTTCGTTCTTTGAAATTACAGTACAGCTCAAGGACAAACCGGGAGCGCTTTTGAGCGTGATGCAGCCGCTTGCCGAAGAAGGCATCAACATTCGCGATATAGAACTCATGAAGGTGCGCGAAAATGTGGCGGGTACGCTCCTGCTTGCGTTCAAGACCGAAGAGGAAGCCGCACGAGCCGTAAAGACATTGCGCTATTTGGAATACGAAGTTAAAGAAAGACGATAATTTGTTAAGGAATTGACGATGGAATTCTTGATGAATCCCGACCGTGAACGGATGAATTTGACATTGGTGATGGCGCTCTTGGTGAACGGGCGCACGGTGCTGGAAGATTTTGCGTGGGCGAGTGGCAGTGAACGCTATGCGGATGCTTTGAAAGATTTTGGGCTCACATACGAATTGCAGGGACATCAGCTAGTCTTGAATGGCAAGGGATTCCAGTACCCGGTGCCAACGATGCTCCCGATTAAATTTAATGAAGCGGATAACGTTTTATTGTGGACGCTTGCTAGCAAGGACGAAGAACAGCTTTATACGTTCGCAGCCGAAGTGGATGACGCTGGAATTGCCCGTGTGAACACGGCGAAGGAAACGCTCCAGAAGTATTTCAAAATCAAGGTCCAGAAAGACGAACCGGCGAAATTCGTGTTTAACTTTTTGCGTGACGAATTGAACGTCAAGAAGGATTCGCTCGGGAACGTTTCGTATGCGATGCGCAATAGGCTTTTGCTCCGTGCGCTTATCCGCAATGAATATTTGAATTTCGAAGAAAAATCGACGGTGCATGACCAGTGGACGAAAATGCTCATTTACTTTGGTGCGGCGGTAAAGTACGAAGGCCGTGGCATGGAGCAGTTGAGCGAATTCGAACGCCGCTTGATGATTGCGCAGGGCAAAAAAATTGAACGCACGCAGTTCACGGAACTTTCGGAGACGAAGGTGATTACGGCGCGTGAATACTATGTGCCGGGCGATACGACGGAAGCGACTGCGTTTGCGGTTTTGGCAACAGTCGGGAACATGCCGAAGGATAATGTTGTCAAGCTTTTGAACGTGGATTTGAACAGTAGCCGTGCAGGCGCCTTGACGTGCCTCAAACGCATGGGCGCAAACGTTGAAACGGTAAGTCGTCGTGAAAAGTACGGTGATGTTTTTGGCGACGTCGAAATTAAGCCGCTGGCATCTGGAAAGCGTTTGCAGGGGCGCCGCTTTAGCGAAGATGTGATTGCGACCGCGCTTGAAGAATACCCGCTATTAGCGGTGGCTGCTTGCTACGCTGAAGGCGAAACGATTTTGCGATTGCCTAAGGAAGTGCGCTTGGAAATGCGCCCCAAGAATGAATTTTTGGCGATAAACTTGCGCAAGACGGGCGCCGAAGTAGGCGTGTATGACGATGGCCTTGTGATTCGCGGCTTGGAAACGATTGTGAATGGTAGCGATTTTGATGGTGGCGATTCGGCGCAGATAGGACTTGCCTTGAACGTTTTGTCGATTGCGTTACAGAACGACGAACCTGTCGATAATATGGACAAGGTCGAAGCTATGTTCCCGGGCGTTGTCGAAAAGTTGAAGAACGTGCTTGTCGCTGAAAATACCGAGAAGAAGGAATAAAATGTTAACCCAGAATGACAGAATGATTTTGCCCAATCTGTCATTCCGGCCTCCGAGCCGGAATCGCCTTCTGGGCTATCAAAGAAAGCCGCAGTGATAGGATCCATAAATTAGGTGATGCATTGATTGAACGTTAAACTTGAGGATGAAAATGAATAAGTCTTTCAGCAACATTGGAATTGTCGGCTTTAAGGACAAAAGTTCTGACTTGGCATGTGCCTTGAAGCAGATTACTTCTTGGGCGCTTGAACATCCGCAGGTGAAGTTCTGTGCGCTGGATTCCTTGAAGGAACTGGTGAAAAAGCCGATTCGCGTGGTGAAAGAGTCTGCTTTGCAAAAGACGGATTTGCTGATTGCGATTGGCGGTGATGGCACTGTGCTTACGGCGGCGCATATCGCACTTGGCCATGATATCCCGATTTTGGGCGTGAACGCGGGCCGTGTTGGATTCTTGGCGGAATCTCGTGTGGAAGGCTTGACCAAAACGCTTGATAGTTTGCTTGCGGGTGACTTTGCGACCCGTGACCGCATGATGATCGAGGCTGCTGTTTATCATGGAAAAAAGTGCATCGCCAAACAGACTGTGCTGAATGAAGTCCACGTGCGCGCTCATGCTCCGGAACGCATGGTGAACGTGAATGTCACTTACAATGATACCTGCCTTACGGAATACTGGGCGGATTCTATTCTCGTTTCGACGCCGACGGGCTCGACGGCTTATAACTTGGCGGCGGGTGGTCCGATTATTCACCCCTCGACGCCGGCAGTGGTGCTGACGCCCGTGGCTCCGAGCAGCCTCTCGGTGAGACCGCTTGTGCTTTCGCTTACGGATAAAAAATTACGATTAGCTTCGGCTGTGAATTGCTCACTCGACCTCGTTTTCGACGGGCGTATTGATTTCGAAATGAAACCGGATGAATACGTGATGTTGTCTGAAAGTAAACTCGTGACGACGTTTATTCGTATGCGTCACACGGGCTTTGTGGGCGCTCTTCGCGAAAAGCTGGGCTGGACGGGGAAACCTCGATCAGCTTAAGGCTTTGTTTTTTTATATATTAAAAACTTGATGAAGTCAATCAAGTTCAGATTTGCGATGTTTTGTGTGCTGGTCTTTTTGTGGCTAGCCTTTTGCTGTATGGCCTGTGACCCGACGGAACAGGAGCTCACGTACAACTATGGGTCCGATATTGCTGCCTATAAACCGGACAAGGTGGATTCCTTGGCGTTGCGTGTTACGTACCAAGTGGGGGACTCCATCTGGGCGGATACGGCGGTGAACTCGGAATCCGATGCCAGGATAATTTGCCGCGAAACCTGCGACAGCCTTTTCTTGCTTGGCCGCGAGAATAAGATATCGATCGACATCTCCTTTTACTGTAGTGGCAATGTAGTCGCCTTGCCTACGTTCGAAGTCAATAGCCATTCAGATTCTTGGAAACCGGAAGAACTCAATTTCCGGTTCCTGGAATATGACGAACGTTCCGTCCGTGAAGATTTTCAATTTGAGAAATTCATGCCGCCAGAAGACACATCCTGTGGCAAGTTTGTGAACTATGTAGTGCTGAGGTTGAAATGCTCCCACGGATGGTGCTATTAATCGCTTGCTTGGCCTGCGCGGCGCTCGCCTTTTCGGACGATTCGGGGTACCCGTATTTCGAGGTGTCCCTGGGTGGCCATTATGCGTCGTACAGCATCAAGACGGAATCCTCTACTCATTGGTATCACGATATGGAACGCGACGAGATGGTCTATGACGAGGACCTCACGTACGACATCTTCTCTTTTGAAGGTGGCGGCCCGATGCTCGGTGTGCAGGCGGGATTTTCTCCTGGCGAACGGTTTGTTTTCTTGTTGGATTTCGGTCTTTTTGTATCGATAGGCGGTTCACGCTACAAGCTTTATTCCTGCGACAAGGATGAATACGCCGAAACCGAGGTTATGGTCCGCCCGCTCTTCGGCTTCGGATTCAAGGTTTTTCCTTTCCCGTCCAAAAATTCTGCTTTGTACGGGTTGTTTGCGGGTGCTACGCTCTCGTTCATGTGGAGTGACAACCAGTGGGAAAAATACGGGATGGAGTATTGTGATTTTGATGTCGGCTTCAAGGTCGAGGCGGGCAAGCTCTGGAGCGTATCGGAACATTACCTTGTCGGGTTCACCCTGACTGCGGGATTTCACGTCACTGCCGCTGGCCCCAATAACGAAGAATATGGCGACGATAGATTCCGGATAGGGGAGAACCCGAAACGCGACCCCGTCGATGAATGGAATAATCTCCACTTGGGCTTATCGTTGACTGTTGCACGGAAGTAGAGTTATCTTAGTTGGGTTTGATTTCTTGGATTTCGCCGGGCTTTAAATCGCCGAGCGCAAATTTATCGAACTGGATGCGCGCGAGGCGCATGACTTCGTAACCCAGGTGGGCGAGCATGCGGCGGATTTCGCGGTTCTTGCCTTCGGAAAGCGTGATTTCGAGCCAACTCGTTTTATCGTTTTCGCGGTGGAAAACAGCGCGCTCGGCGTGCATGAATTCTTCTTTTTCGCCGAAGACGCGGGGTGGTACGTTGAATCCTTTTTCCATCTGCTCAAGCTCCGCTGTTGTCGGCTTGCCGTTGACCTGCACCCGGTAAATCTTTGTGTGAAGAGCTGTTACTGGATCCTTCGACTTCGCTGACGCTTCGCTCAGGATGACATTTGGATTGCGCGATTCTCTCGTCTCTCGTCTGTAGGGCTTCGCCCGTTCTCTCGTCTGTAGCAACGCGTCCGCCCATTGCGTGTCGTTCGTAAACAGGAGCAAGCCTTCGCTGGCGGCGTCGAGGCGGCCTACGGGCGATATGTGCGGTACGGGCTTGCCTGGGAACATCTTGGCGTATTGTTCGCGGAAAAGGTCCATGACGGTCGCACGCCCTTTTTCATCGCTTGCCGTTGTGACATAGCCGCGCGGCTTGTTCATCATAAAGTAAACGAACTCGCTTGCTTTTACGGGCTTCCCGTCAACGCAAATTTCATCATTTTCGCGGGCGGGCGTGTCGGGGTCGCACACGATTTTACCACGCAAAGAAACATGACCCTCGCGGACCAGATTTTCTGCAATGCTCCGGCTGCAAAAGCCACGCTTGGAAATCACACGGGCAACGCCGTGAGTTTTTTCCTTCGCGGCTTGCGGGCGTTTATTCCAATTGCTTTTGTTATTGAAGCTCATTTGAATTGTCATGCCCGCCTCCGAGCGGGCACCTCCTTCTTTGTACAAGGTGGGAGATTCCCGCTTTCGCGGGAATGACAAGATCAATGTTTATTTATTAAGATATGCCTTGATGTTTGCGAGGCATTTTGCGTTCTGCGCTTCGGTGCCCACGGTAATGCGGAGCACGTCACCCATCGCAGGCTGCGGACGGATGATGGTGCCCTTCGACTGCAAGAACTTGAAGGCGTCCATCGGGTCCTTGAATCCGCTGACGGCGATGAAGTTCGAGTGGCTATCGACGTAGGGGAGGCCCAGTTCCTTGAAGCCGGCCTTGAGCTGTTCGAGCCCCTTCTTGTTGAGCTCGCGGACCTTGTTCACGTATTCCTGGTCGTCGATGGCGCCGATGGCGGCGGCCTGGGCGATGCTGTTCACGTTGAACGGTTCACGCACGCGGTTGATGAGGTTCACGATTTCGGGGCGGGTGATGCAGTAGCCCACGCGGAGGCCGGCGAGGCCGTAGATCTTGCTGAACGTACGGCAGCAGATGATGTTCTTACCTTCGGCAATGCGGCTGTTGAAATCCGGGACGAGTTCCGGCGTGTCTTCGATAAATTCGGTGTAGGCTTCGTCCATCACGAGAACGCAAGTTTCCGGGAGGCTGTCAGCGAAGTCGAGGATTTCCTTGGCGGTGAGGTCAGAACCGGTCGGGTTGTTCGGGTTCGCGAGGAACACGATGCGGGTCTTCTCGTTCACGGCGGCGCGCATGGCCTTGAGGTCGTAGTTGTATCCCGGGGCGGGCATATCGACTTCGACCAGCTTGGCGTTCATGGCCATGGTGGCGAGTTTGTAAACAGCGAAGCTGTGGTTGCCCATGACGGCTTCGGTGCCGGGGCCGAGGAACACCTGGGCAATCATGTCCAGGAGCTCGTTACTGCCGTTACCCACAGCAATCTGTTCGCGCTTCACGCCGCGGAACTCTGCAATCTTTCCGATGAGGTCGTAGCTGCCGCCATCCGGGTAGAGGTTCACTTCTTCCAACGCCTTGCGGGCCTCTTCCATGCCCTTCGGGCTCGGGCCAAAGGGGTTTTCGTTGCTCGCGAGTTTGTCGATATCTTTCGGGTCGAGGCCGAATTCGCGGGCGGTGTAGGCGATGGGTTTGCCGGTCACGTAGAGCGGCTGCTTCAAGATGTGCGGTTGTGCGAGCTGATTAATATCCATTTTTTTAGCTACTAGAGGTTAATGTTTTTTTGCTAGGATTCGTTCTGAACTTTTTCATTCTCGCGTGGGTTCGGCTTGCTCACCAACCTTAGCGGGAATCTTCTTTAATTCATCGAAGGATCCTGTAGATTCCAGTTCTAATCTAGAAATTTTTTGGGGGTGATTTCGTGGCGTTGTCGTTGCAATACATAATTTAATGTATATTTCTGGCATGAAGATTGTTCCTTTGAAGATTTTTCTTGTTTGTCTAGTCGCCACATTCTTTGCGGCTTGTACTGCAACTGGCGATTTCGTAGGCGGTGATGAAGACGAATTGTCGTCCGGTGTTCAAAAAAAATCTTCCAGCAGCGTTGCTGAGTCATCTAGCGCTAGTGTAAAGAGCATTTATGATGCGGTGGAGGAATCCGGCCTCTATACGACAAAGGATTCTGTGGCGGCGTACTTGTGCAAATTCGATAAATTGCCCGCAAATTATGTCGGAAAGAATGAGGGGAAAAAACTTTACGAATCCAAAACGGGCAAGACATTTGAAAAATGGAATTTTAACCCGTGGACCACAATTAACGTGATGATTGGCGGCGACAACTTTGACAATTTTGCCTCTAGTCCGGATAATTATCACGAAACGTTACCCGAAGGTTCTTACCACGAAGCCGATGTGGAGTATTCCGCCAAGAATCGTGGAACTAAGCGGTTGGTCTATCAGCCGGATTGCGTAATCTACTATACTGCAGACCACTACGAGACTTTCACTAGAATGGAAGTGCGGTAGTTTTTAGGGGTGTAATTGTAAAAAATTGTTCTGTACGAGTTGAACTTACTTTCTTAATATATATTAATTACAGAACAACCCCTGAGGAGGTCTAAAATGAAGAACTATTTCGATATCAAGGACAAAGTCGCCGTTGTTACTGGTGCTTCGTCGGGTCTTGGATTGCAAATTGCGCGTGCGTACGCAAGTCAGGGAGCAAAGGTAGCCCTGTTTGCAAGGCGCGAGGACCGCCTCAAGGATAATGTCGCCGCTATCCAGAAGGAATTCGGTGTCGATGCGATGTATGCCACTTGCGACGTGGGCGATTACGACAGCATCACCAAGGCTGTCGAAAAAGTCATAGCCGCTTACGGGCGTATCGACATCCTCGTCAATTCCGCCGGTATGGGTTGCAACAAGATGGTCATGGACCAGTCCAACGAAGAGTGGGAACGCCACCTCCATGTTGACTTGAGCGGCGTCTATTACATGTGCAAGGCTGTGGGCAAGGTCATGATCGACCAGAACTACGGCAAGATTATCAATATCGGCTCGATTCATTCCAGGGTGATTTTCCCGGGCGGCGGCATCAGTGCTTACGCCTCCGCGAAGGGTGGCGTGATGAACTTGACCAAGAACTTGGCTGTGGAATGGGCGAAGTATAACATTACCGTGAACGCCATCGGGCCAGCGGTGTTCGAAACCGAACTGACGGCAAGTTCCCTCGAAATTCCCGGCTTCATGGATCTCATCAAGGCATACTGCCCGGCGGGTCGTTTGGGCAAACCCGGTGAATTGGACGGTATCGCCATTTACTTGGCGTCCGATGCATCGAGTTTCTGCACTGGCCAGTTGATTTGTATCGATGGTGGCTGGACTGCAATCTAGCTGGAATGCGTTAATATTTTTGTGTTTATAAAAATCTTTGACATTGCGAAAAAATTAGCCGTTTTTGTAAGAAAACGGCTTTTTCTGTGCTTTTATTGGATTGAAATTCTTGACAAAATGTCTAGAAATTAAATGCAAAATTACGCTCTATAATGATTTTTGGAATATAGATTATATCATGGTGAAATTATAAGGAAGTTGGTGAGATGTTTGAAGTTCCAAATCGATTTTTAGCAGTGTTGTGCGGACTGGCTGTTTGTGCGTCTGCGGCGGTGGATCAGTGCAAGCCGATTGGTTGGGCGACTCGTTCGGGCCGTACCTCGACCGCGTTTGAAGTGACTGGTGGCGGAAATGTGGCTCCCATTACGGTGAAAACTTTTGACGATTTGCAAAAATATGCGAAGGATTCCTCGCCCCGAGTCATTTACATTGACGGAACGCTTGGTAGCGGGTGGAACGGACGGACAGGGGACCGCTTGAACATCACGGGTTCCAATAAGACCATTATCGGACTAAAGCCGGGAACTGTGCTTAAAGCGCCAATCCATATCAGCAAGGCGTCTAATATCATCGTCCGCAACATTGTGATTCAGGGGCCGGGCAGCAATGCCGACCAAGCTTGGGACAACCTCACCATTGAAAATAACGGTTCCAAGAATATTTGGATTGACCATTGCGAATTCTGGGATGGCCAAGACGGTAATGCCGATGTTGTCAAAGGTGCCGACAACGTTACGTTTACTTGGTGTATTTTTGGCTACAAAAAAAAGAGTTCACACAACCTTTCGAACCTCATCGGCAGTTCTGACGACGAACCTGAAAGCGAAGGCAAGCTGAACGTGACTTACATGTTCAACTGGTGGCAAGCCGCGAACCAACGTAAACCGCGCTGCCGTTACGGAAATGTCCATGTGGTCAACAACTTGCTTACGGGTAATGCAAGCATCACGAATGGTACGGATGTGCTTGGCGTTTCGGCGGGCCACATGTGCCGCGTGCGCACAGAAAGGAACGTGTTCATCAACGAGGCAAATCCTATTTATACGGGTAATGCAAACGGCACGGGCGTAAACGAAGTTATAGACAACATTTTTACGAACTGCTCGGGCAACACGAAAGGAACGGGAACGTCTTTTACTCCGCCGTATGAATACGAAAGCTTTATGCTCAAGGCGAGCGAAGTCGAGGCCGCAGTGAAGGCAAATGCGGGCGCAACGCTCAAGAGCCCGACGGAATGCGATGAATCGACTCCTGCATCCAGTTCCTCCGTGACTTCGGCGAGTTCCAGCAGCGTAGAGCGTATGGCCGAGAAGGCCTACCAGGCCGAAAAGGGCTCGATTAACGGAGGCGTTGTCGAAAGCAGCAATGTCGGATTCAATGGCGAAGGCTACGTGAATTTCGATAAGGGCGGCGATTTTACGATTCCCGTGAAGGTGGATGTCGCGGGTCAGTACAAGCTGGATATCGATTTCTCAAACGGCTCGGGCGAAGAACGCACGCTCGCCATTAGCGCAGGAGAGTCAAAAGCGGAGTTCGGTTTCAAGGCCACAATTTCCTGGACTACGTGGGTGACGGAATCGGTGAACCTGGACTTGGTCGCCGGCGAGAACAGCGTGAAGTTCGCAACGCTTGATGGCAAGGATGGCCCGAATATCGACCAGTTCGATGTGATGCTCGTGAAAGCAGCCGCCAGGCCGGATACGACTGCAAAGGATACGACTGCGAAGGATTCTTCCAAAACGAGTATTGCGAAAACGTTGTCCATGATGGCTACGAAAACTTATCGCGTTAGCCTTTTCGATACGAAGGGCGCATTAGTGCGTTGTCTGAAAGTGGAATCTGCGAAAATTGGCGATGTTGCGTGGTTGACGCGCGGGCTCCCGGCAGGCATTTACGTGATGCGAATGACGGCTCCTGGCGTGGATTATCGCAGGTTTATTGCAGTGAAGTGATACTTTTACAGATTGTTTAAAAACTCGACTAGTTCGCGATTAAGCGAGTCATTGAGGCTATCCGCTTCTTGGACGGTGTGGTTTGCGTCGCCTTCGAAGTTTTGGGCGCGTTCTCCGCAGATGTCGATGCCAAGAATTTTGTGGTTTGCGGCGAGGGTTGAGATGCACTCTTTGAGCGCGTCTAGCGTGAGCGAACCTTGATCCCAGTTGGTTGCGGCGTAGGCGGGGGCGAGAGCGTCTTTGTCGATGGAAAGGTAGATGTTAGACGAAAGACCGCTTCGCTGGTTGACGAAAGACGAGAGAGGGATATCCTTTCCTAATTCGCTTTCCTTAACGAATATTACTTTGTTTAAAATTTCGGTATCGCCTGCTTGAGAAAATTCTTCGCGGACGGTTTCGACGAGCTCGTCTTTGACTCCAATAATGACAACGTTTTGAATAAATTCATTATTCTCTAAAACTTCTAGTACCCAACCGCCGCAGCTTAGAATCCCGCCGAAGCGGGGTGGTTGCATGTCGGGATGGTGGTCGAAAACGATGAGCGAAAAAGGTTCCTGAACTCTGTCTGTCCAGAGTTTGCTCATGTAATGGTAATTGCCGTTGTCGAAAAAGTGAATTCCCGTGGTTGTTCCGGCGCTGTCAATCATTTCGTTGATAGCTTTTACGGCATCGTCGTCGCAGTAGCAGTCTGTGCCGACGATTTTCGTGCAGTCGAGCCAATGGATGTCGGCTGATTTTGCGGACTTTTCCCGCAGTTCTCGCATAAATGGCTGCTCGGCGTAAACACCCGTAAAATCTTGAACCGTAATGAACATGTTTTAATAATAGCTAAAAAATGCGCTGTTTCCCTCATGTTGTTCAGCCGCTATTAGACTATGTCATATTCGTTAAGTATTTGTTGGATTTCTTCTTTTGAACAGAACATCAGCATGTCGATGATGGAAAGGTCGGGGACGAACTCTCCGTCGAATTGCTCGTAACGGATGCTGTCACGCCGGTGCAGAAAGTTAAGTTTCAGACCTCGGCGCGCCCAGTCGTCTTTAGAGTAAAATGCGGTACCGCCGATAGGGTTCACGTAATCGGTGATGCCCAGAGTCTTGCAGATGCGTTCTACTTTATCCACGACGCCTTCGCAGCCCGTTTTATCAATTGTGCTGCTTATAACAAATCGAGTCGTAATGCTTAAGTAGTCGCAAATGGCTTGCAAACTGTGTGTGAGATAGCGTACCAGATTTGTCTCTTTGTTTAATATGAGCTGTTCCAGCAACGGCATAACTTCCCCGTAATGAGGAGCACGGCTGTAGCGGAACTTTATCGTCTCAACTATTTTTTTCATCAGACGGTTGTTTTGCGCTCGCTCCATCGTGCCTATCGTGTGGCTGACGGACTTCCTTTTTAGCGATACTCGGATTTCCCGAGGTGTACGTCCGTCAAAGTCCAGTATCCGGTTCCTATGGATCCAACCATTGGTTATCATCCTTCCGTCATCGTAGATGACAAAGACATCGACAGCGTTAATTAATTGCCAATACCCGATGTATGGGAAAAAATAGGGCTGCATGATTGCGATGTGAATTTTTCCATCAATCATAATACATAACAGATTTTTTTCAAATTTTCGTTGTCACTATGGATGGCGCTCATCTTGCGGTCGTCAACTTTGTTTGTCACGGGGGCGCTGCTTGTGCGGAACATGCCGCTATCGAAATAACGGTCGTCCATGCACAGCATCATGCCGCAGATATATTCATCATAAAGCTTGCCTTCCCATTCGCAGGGATAAGTCCGTTGCTTGATGAATGGTTGCAAAATGAATCCGCCTTTTTCGCTTGCGATGAGGCTATCTTTCCAGGTTTCCTCGTCGGTCATCACGCCGGCGTACAGGCCAACGCTTTTGCCCAGGTCGTAGGGTTTGAGAATGTATTCGTCTTTATGCTTGAGTGCATCTTCCCATATTTTCGGATGGCTGCAGTATGTATAGGTGGGGATGGTGTGTTCACGTAGGAATTTCGTTTCTTCTTCCGTGAGGCATTGGCGCGTGAATTCATCGATGAAAATGAGTCGCAAGAAGCGCTTGTCGTGAGCGAGGAAGATGGTGCGGAAATCATTAATCATGCGCACGTCAATCATGGCTTGCAGCGTTTCCATCTTGAAGGACAGAATGTCTTGCTGATTGAGGGCGCTGAACACGACGGCGTTGCGACTCCATTTGGCTATGTTGTCTTCAACTTCGGCGGCTTCGTATATGGTTACTTCATGTCCGTAGTATTCATAAAATTTTTTGTAAAGGGCTATTTCGCTTGTCCGGTCGCTACTCTTCAGCACGTAGATGGGGCTACCTGCTGGGATGGCGTCGCGCATGTACGTCAACAGTTCGTTGTAGCGGTTCTCCCAAGATATGCCGGGATTGGCTGCCATAAACTGTTCTGCCTTGATGACCGAGGGGTAGGTGAACCAGATGCCGTGCCCGAAAAAACGGCTGGTGATTTCGACTAACAGCAGGCGACCGTCATTGCTGATAAGGTAATCGGGTCTGTAAGCGCCTGCTCGGAATGGGTAACGGCTTTGGCGTTCCAGAATCTCCATCACTTTATCGTCTAGGGGCATGTAGCGTGGGGCCCATTCACGATAATGTTCCGCCATATAGGCGATGCATTTGTAAAGCAGGGAATGTACGCGTCGCAGCTCGTCACGACGTTCTGTGGTTATTAGCATTGGCTTGGTATGATACCAATGATGATAGTAGTCTGTTTTGTCTGCAAACAGCTGAAAGCAGACTTCCTGGCAAGTCAATGATCTTTCGTTCATTTTTCGCCCTTGAAAAGTTTTGACTGGTAACCCAGACACTGGAATCCGTTACGGTTGATGATGGGGATGATGCTTGTGGGCACATTCAGCTGGCTACGTACCCAGAAACAGATGCTGGTGGACATGCCAATGGTTTCGGTATATTTCATCAAACGTTGTATGTTCTCTATCGAAAGCGCTCGGTTTGGGGCTGTGCGTCCGCGTTGCTTGCGGTGGTCGGCGTTTTTGGGGCTGATGTAGTCCATGTAGAGGTCGCGTTCCATCGTTTTATCGAAGTGGCCAAGCCATTGTCCCAGTTGCGCTAGATTTTCCATGCAGGCCGTGAGGAATTCGGGTTTGTAGTTCACGATGCCTGCACCATGAAGCATGTCAAAGAATTCCTTGATATGCTCGTCGGTGAGGTAAGGCACGACGATGGGCTGCACCAAGGCGGAGTTCGCTTGTATGCCGTGTTCCTGGCACATCATCACTGCACCGAGTCTCTCTTCAATCGGGGCGGCGAACGGTTCTAGAAGCTTGCGGAATGCGGTTGGCATGATGCTTACAGAGGTGTTGAACTGCATCTTGTCTTTAAGTTGTTTAAAAAGGTCGAGGATGGTTTCGCCTTCGTTTTCCACCAAAAGGTGCTTGGTCCCTGCTTTCGACGCAATGAAGAGACGTGCATTGGAATTCGGGTATTTCTTGAAGTGGGCGATGAATTCACGCAATATGCGGTGTGCGATGCCGGTGTAGAGCGTCGGTTCCTGCAATGCTTCTGTTTTGGGTGAAAAATAGTAGTAGTGGTTCCAGTTCTTGCCACGGCTCAATGCTACGATTTTACGCTCGATTTCCTTTTTCTTTTCTGGTGCTTCGACGATTGCTTTGGCCAGTTCCTGCAAAAGTTGACTGCGCTCTTGGATGTCCTCCGGTTTTACCGCATCGGGCTGTTCGCTGCAAGCACCGTTCATCTCCTCCAAGAGTTTACGCACATAGAGGTGGTAATTTTCATAAGCTACAAGTTTCTGTTCGTGTACGCCGTCGGTCACCAAGCAGTACTGGCATCCCAAATGACAGCCTTTGATGGGGTTGATTTCGAAGGTGAGCGTCGGGCATCGACCGGTGTAGTTGTGGATTTCTGTTTCAATAGAATCGGGGTCGCAATCTTCCAGATAGAGCACCGACTTAGGGATGACGGTATGTTCCTCCAAACGTTTCTTGAACATTTTGGAGCCTCGGATGAGTCCCTGTAATGTTTCTTCAGAAGGTTCAATGGTGACACCAAGTTGTTTTAGGTAGTTGGCATCGACAATTTGCGGTTGAAAATCTTCAAGGTTGTAAGCGTTAATTTCATGTTCGTAGAGATTGTGCATCTCAATGGGTTGCTTCATCTTGTAAATCCTTTATTACTCAGATATTTAAATCTTTTATATGTGAAAATAGTATAAATCCATTAAGATTTGTTGAATGAACTTTTTTAACAAGCTATTTACGGATAATCGGTTTGATTATCCTATTGTTCCTGTGGTTAAATAATTACCATTAACGAACGGTTACTTAAATCGTTTGCAGAATGAGCAATTTTGGCAGAAGGGATGGCGTAGCTCGTGCTGTGCAAAGCCTTCGCGCAGTTTGCAGACGAGGGGCGTTTGCAGAATTTCGGAAAGTGTTTGTTCTGCGATGTGGCCGAGTGTAATTTGTCCGCTATGGTCTAGGCAGCAAGCGACAACGCGACCGTCATGGAGAATGGCTACATGAGTGTCTAAAGCGCGGCATGTACCTGCAATTCTCTCGTCCCGGTTCTCTACTTTTTCGTTTGGCTTCGGCCATTCAAAGCGGGTGTCTTCGTGGAGGTAGAGGCGACCGGTGATGTTGAAGCTTTTATGACGGCTGCAAAAATGCCCTGGAGTGACATCAACGCCGAACGTTTCGCGGATGCGGCCTAGCATGTAGCTGTTCCATGGCGTAGCCTCTTCGGCACCGACGTTCCACAAACGCAAATTGATGTAGAGTTCGGGGCGTTCGATGGTGGCGATTCGGCAGAAGTCGAGGACGTTTTGCAGATGTCGTTCTGCGGTTTCGCGGGGGAGTTCGGCGTAGGCGTGCGTCGAAAAATTGACTTGACGGACGGCGGGCGAGGCGAGAATTTGGCGGCCTACGCGTTCAATCGTTGTGCCGTTTGTCGTAAGTGTAAGCTTTAATGGAGTTTGTTCTAACTTTTTGAGGTAATGCGCAAAGCCTGGATGGAGTGTGGGTTCGCCAAGAACGTGAAAATAGACGCTTGTGGCTCCAATTTCTTGCGCGCCGGTGATACAATCGTCAAAGAGCTTCGAATCCATGAACGTGCGGTCGCCTTGCGATTGCGTCCCGCAAGGGCAAAAACTGCAATGCAAATTGCAAACGTTCGTGATTTCGATATAGACGCTTTTCATTTGGATTGTCCCGGTTTTGGCGATTCAATTACTTGCTTTGCATTCTGTTTGCAACATAGAAATTGCTTCGATGTATTCGTTCAACTTGCCGGCTTTCTTGATTTTCTTGAACGTCTTCTTTGGAATGTTCGGTTCCAGATATTCCCAGAAACTTTGAATGTGCGAAAGAATCTGGCTGTCGCCTTGGTACGTATGGCAAGCGTTTTCGAAAATGATTTGGTGCATTTGCAGAATTTTGCCGAGAAAATCCTGAGAGGTGGTTGCACTGTTTAAATGGCTTGTTTGTTTGTATTCTGCGGCAAGGCTTGGGCGGGCGAGTAATCCGCGGCCGATCATGATTCCTGCCAGTTTGGGGTAGCGTCTTTCCATTTCGTGAATTTGCGAAACGCTTGTGATGTCACCGTTATAGACGAGCGGATGTTTGCATTCGCTGTAGAACCGTTCGAAAGAACTGAAGTCTAGAGCGCCCTTGTATTGTTGTTTGCCGAGTCTCGGGTGGAGCGTGATGTGGGCGAGGGGTGTGTCGTTTAGAATCGGGAGGAGTGCGAATGCTTCGTCGGGAGTTTCTTGCCCGAGTCGCATCTTGACGGAAAATTTTACTGACGCAGTTTCGTTTGCGGCACTCGAAAATTTTTTGATTTCGTCCATGATTGCTTGGACAGTTTGTGTGTCGTTGAGCAATCCTGCTCCGCGATGGCGATTGACTTGCATCGGGAAGGGACATCCCATGTTGAAGTCGATTTCCGTGAATCCTTTTTGCAAGAGTGCATCGGTGAGCGCCTGGAATTCGTTTATGCTGTTCGCAATTATTTGCGGCACGACCTTGTAACTCGCGCCGTTCCCTTTAGCATTTTCTGCGCATTTTGAATCTGCGTTCCCCGAGCATTCCGCATGCGCATTTTCTAAATCCCGTAAATCCTTTTCGCGAGGCTTTCCGTTTTCGATGCGTAAGAACGGTGCGTAATAAGCATCAACGCCGCCAAAAATTTCAGCATGGGCTTTTCGATAGATGCCCGTGGTGTAGCCTTGTAGCGGTGCGAATAAGATTTTTAACATGGCTTATATTAGATTTCTTGCAGAAGGCTTGTTTTGAATGTCAAAAAAGTACGTCACGCGGGCGGGGCCCCAGCTCAGAGTTGCGAAGGCCGCACGGGCCCCTCCCTGCACCCTCCCCATCCTTGGCCGACGCTTCTATTTTCTCGACGAATACCATTACATCCCTAAGTTATTTATTTATGTCGCACATAACAGTTAAAAACATATTCTTTGGTACGAATCGGCTTTTTGGTGGATGATTCCCCTTATTTCCCAAGCGTTTTTTTGAGCGCGCGAATGGCGTTCCCGCGATGGCTAATGCGTTTCTTTTCTTCGAGTTCCATCTGTGCAAACGTTCTGGTTTCACCATCCGGGACGAATAGCGGATCGTAACCGAAGCCCATGTCGCCAACGGGGGCGTGGTTTATTTTGCCGCGGCATTCGCCTTCGAAAATGATGGGCTCGCTGATGACAAATTCACCTTGTTCGTTCTTCGTGACGGTTTGGTACGAAAGTGCGCAGAAGTAACGAGCCTTGCGGTCTTCAATCCCTTCGAGCTTTTGCATCAAAAGGTTGTTGTTTGCATCGTCATCGCCGTGTTTGCCACAGTAGCGGGCACTGAAAATACCCGGCTCGCCGTTCAGTGCGAAAACTTCAAGGCCGGAATCGTCGGCGAGAACGGTCGCTTCGATGTTGCGTTTGGCGAGCCATTGTGCCGTCGTGTTGGATTTGATGATGGCGTTTTCTGCGAAGGTGTTGCCATCTTCGACAATGTCTTCGTCAAAACTGATATCTTTCAAAGTCTTGAATTCGTAATGGTCGGTGCCGAGAATATGCGCAAAGTCTCTGATTTTTCCGGCACTGCCAGTCGCAATAACAAATAAGCGTTTCATTATTAGGTGGTAGGTAATAGGTGATAGGTCTTAGGATTGTCTTGTGGAATATAAGTTTAGGTTTTAAGTTTGTTAGGTGGTTTAGTCGTGACTATAATTCCTAATCCCTAAAACCTAATGCCTAATTAGTAATGCTCTGGTTTCATGACGATCAGGATGGCGTCAACGACAACTCCTACGCCAAATAACCCTGCGGTGCAAAGCCATAGGATTCCTGTCCAAATCTTTCCTTCATAAAAACGGTGCAGTCCCAAGTATCCGAGAAGGATGCAAAGGGCTAGCGCAATCCATTTATTGTGTTCACCTGTAGAAGGCATAGAAACTCCTTGTTTATTACGAGTATAATTTAGAAAATGTGCGAGCATTAGGCGATGGTTAATAATCAATAGTCAATGGTCTAGGGCAAATAGCTAATAACTAAAGACCAATAACCAATGACTATTGACTGATGTCCAAAAAATAATAACCAAACATTTATTATAATTCTTTTTGTGAAAATGAAAAATATCTCTATACCTTTTTTGTGCTTTGCGGGGTTTGCCGCAGGCGTGCTTGGCATTACATCTTGTGCTTCTTCGTCCGAGAAGCCTTCTGTTGAGGCTTCTGGCGAGGTGGAATCTGTCCCGCCGCCGAATTTGCCTTCGGCTTATGCGGCTCCTGTGACGGTTTTTGAATTGCGCGTGCTTGATTTTGACAAGCAAGTGCGTGTCGTCGAAAAACCGACGCTTGCGGCCCTTGATTTCGCGGCGTATTTTTCGAATCCGATCCGTATGGCGGGTATGGACGAAAAGCCTGAAAATTATACAGGCAAAATGGCGAACGCAAAACTTGCGGATTACCCGTTCCCGATGCTTGATTCGATTTCGGAATACGAACCGGATTGTGTTGCCGGTGTAACGCCAATCGCCTGGGAACCGTTTTCGAAGATTCTTTATGCGCAGACTGGTGATGAACAGTTCACAAAATCGTTGAATGAAATTGAAGCTGTGAAGTGGGATGAACCCGAAGTTTTCCGCGCGTTCCAGACGGTGAACCGCTTGTGGGGCGTTCCCGGAAAGGGCGAAAATCAGGGGAAGGTGGAATGGTGGGTTGAAGTTATGCCTGCGATTTGGACGAACCGGGCTCCGTTCTATGGTAAACTCAAGGTCGTCTCTGGCGGCGAAACAGCCGAAGTCCTGAATTACTACATGACTGCCGAGATGAATGGCGATGAGGCCATGAACTGGGCGCGGACGCTTTCGTCTTACTGGTACCCGACACTGAATACGGATTTGGAACAACATACTCCGGGGGCGATTTGGGAGAATTCTAGTGCGAATCGTCCGTTTGCAGTGATGCGTGGAAACCCGATGGGAAAGCCCATGTGGGTGGCGTTTGAAGTGCCTGCGTTCCGCTTGACGGATGAACAGCTCCGTGCCGCCGCTGTTGCCGATTCGCTTGCTGCGGCAGGTGAAGTCATTCCTGTGAACCGTACGCTTGATACGAGTTCTTATGCGCGTCTTGAAACGCTTGCTTCGCTTGAAAATAGCTGCCCTGCAACGCCTGCGACAAAAAAGTTCCGCGATGCGTTGAAGAAAAAACTTTCGAAACTCCCGAAGGAGCAAAATGCGTGGGCCGAAGACGGTATGCTTTGGTTCCGCCGTAACGCAAATTACCTCATTGCGGACAAAATTAGCGGTCAGGATAGCCTCCACAACCCGCTTCCGCGAATGGTCGAACTCAAGCAGTATCTGGATTCGATGAACGTTCAGCTCTTGGTCGTGCCGATTCCTGTGAAAGAAGAAATCTATGCGGATAAACTTGTGAAGGGAACGCCTGCGGATTTGTGCGTAAACGTAAACGGTCGTGAATTTATCCGTGAATTGCTTGCGGCTGGAATTGATGTGCTAGACCTTTACCCGTCTTTGGTGGCGGCTCGCAGTGGTGATGAACCGCCACACTATAGTTACCAGCGTTACGATACGCACTGGGCGTTGCCGGGCATGCTTGCCGCGATGGAACAGCTTGCTTCCCGCGTGACGCAGTACAGTTGGTATGCGGACGCGAATCCGCAACCGGGTAGCCTTTTGATGAAGGATACGGTCGTGCTCCGCGAAGGCGATCTCGTTGCTCATTTGCCGGATAAGGAAAAGTCCAAGTATGCCGCCGATACGCTTGCGGGTATGAAAATCTACAAGGGCGATAAGGCTTACAAGGGCGGCAAAAATGCTCCGATTCTTTTGATGGGTGATTCGTTTACGGGCGTGTTCGAGTCTGTGGATCAGAAGAGCGGTGGTCCGGGCTCTTTGCTTGCTTATGCGACGGGGCTTGACGTGCAAGTGCTTACGAGCTGGGGTGGCGGCCCTGGTGTTCGCAGCCGCTTGAAGAAAATGAAAAAGGACATGCAGAGCAAACGCCTCGTGATTTACATGATGACCGCTCGCGACTTCTGGCAAAGCCCGATGGAATGGGACGGAATTTAGACGAAAGAACGCTCGCGATGCTCGCTACAGACGAAAGACTAGAGATGGTTTGAATATGCAAAAGAGTAATAATCTATTGTCTTTCGTCTCTCGTCTTTTGTCTAAACTATTCTGGCCGGCGTTAATTATAGCCTTTGTAATCGCGCTTTCGTTGATTCTTTGGAGCGGGCGTCCCGAAAAAATGAGCTATCGTGCGATGGCATGCGCTTTCGAAGAACGTTCGCCTTCTTGCCTTGATTCTATCCGAGACTGGCACGAAGGCCTTGCGTACTTTGATAGCAGCATTGCGGCGACTCATGATACTTTAAATTCCCTCAAGAGTTTGTTGTGGACCTTTTGGAACATCGAATTTGCCGGGGCAGGCGAGGCTTCGGTTACAAAAGATGCCGTGCTCCCGTTACGCGTTCTGGAAAATCGAAAATCGGGCTGCATGGGACTTTCGTGGCTAGCGCTTATGGTGGCGGAATCACGCGATTTGCAACTTGATGCCATCTTGTTGCCGGGGCATGTTTTTTTGCGCTACAATTCCGCGAACGGATCTACGAATTTGGAACCTAACCGTCGAGGTTTTTCTTACACGGACGCGGAATATCGCGAAAAGTATAAAAATGGAAACTGGACCGGGCTGGAGTTTCGACCGCTAGAACCTCAAGAGTTCATTGGGCTTGCCGCTTTTGACATTGGCAACTTGTACCTTGAAAATGACCTGCGTCGAGCGCTTACCTGGTACCGGATGGCCGAAGAATTTTTCCCAAATTATCCGGGGATTCGGGCCAATCAGTTGATTGCAAAAAGTCGTTTACCTGATTCAATGTGATTTTTTTGTTATATCACAGTTTTTACTGCTTCTTAATGGGTTTCCAAGCGCATTTCTTGTTGGCTTTTTCTTCTTTAAAAAACTATTTTTAAGGAGAAATGTTTAAGTCCAAGTGTTGGAATCGTTCTTGCCTTTTGGCCAAGGTACTTTTTTTAGTATCGTTTTTTTTCTTTGTTTCCGGATGCGATACTTTTTTTGGAGACCATGTTTGGTTAAATGCTCCGGTTGAAATGGATAGTTCCCATGATGGACTTGTCCTTATCAAGGCTTCGAAAATCAAGAATTCAAGTGGCGGTGCACTTGTTTTTTTGGGGACGTATCTTGCTGCGGCCAAAGCAAATGAACGCCCGCAATTGCGTGCAGCCCTGAATTATGATTTTTCGTTGGGCAAGCACGAGGTCACCTGTGCCGAATTCAAAAGTGTCATGGGAACCACTTTTGACGAACGATGCAAGGGGAAGAATTCGGATTTGTTGCCGGTGACGAAGGTGACATATTTCGATGTCGTCTTATTTGCCAATGAACGCAGCAAGCGTGAAGGGTACGATACCGCTTATTCTTATTCGTCGTTGAATTTCGATGCTTCTGGGAATTGCATTTCGATGGAAGGGCTTGTTTTTCATCCTGAAGTGGATGCGTATCGCATGCCGACCGAAGCGGAATGGATGATGGCCGCAGATAGGGAATGGAATCCGTCCGGAGAATGGAACGCTATAAATTCCGGTTTTGAACCGAAAAACGTTTGTTCATATGCTAGGCTTCGCGGTGATTTTTGTGATATGGGCGGAAATGTCAAGGAGTGGGTTTCGGATTGGCTAGGTTACTATAAGGATACGACCATTACGAATTATGTTGGTGCTCCGGATGGTGGTGTTCAAGGTGAACGTGTTATCAAGGGTGGCTGTTACCGCAACGAACCTTCTGCAATCAAGCCTTATAATCGTGGTGATGTCTATATTGTGACATCTTCGACCAAGTCCGATTATTTGGGATTTCGCATTGCTTTTGGCAAAATCCCGGATGCGGTTTGGATGGGCCGTGACGGGAAGGTGCGCGGTAGCAGAATCATTCCGATGGCAAGTGCTTCTGTGGTCAAGGAAAATATCGGGACGTACCGTACAAAATTAGTTTTCCGCAATGACGTTTCGGGAAACTTGGCGTATGTTGATTATGTAAATGGAACTTTGTTCGTGACAGAACTTGCGGATTCTCTCGATTTGTATCACCCAGATATTTCTCCTGATGGAAGACTGGTGGCCTACTGCACAGGAATGGAGGGCGTTTCTGGAAAATCGTCCGTTTATATTCGTCCGCTTTCTGTGAGTTCCACAAAACCCATTAAACTGAACATCAAGGGGAACGCCTCGATTCCTCGGTGGCGTGTACTTGATAATGGAGACACAGTAATTGTTTATGTGTCCGATGCTGGGAACAATAAGGACGCGTCTTCGTTTAAATCCAAGAGTACGTGGCAGGTGAAGTATGCTCGGGGGCGCTTTGGAACTCCCAAAAAACTTTTCGATGGGGCGTATCACGGTGGCGTTTCGGATGACAATAGGCTTGCTGTGACTGGTGCTCGCTTGTTGAGGGCTCATGTCGCCAGTCCTGGCGGAACGCTTGCAGGTGGCTACGATACGGTATGGTACAATGGCGAGCAGGCTTGTAACGTGTCTCTTGCTCAAGACGGTACGAAACGTGTGGCGTTCCTCGATTTTGGCGGAAAGACTGGTGCAAAATTTGTGGGTAAAAGCTATGCGACGCATGAACGTTTGTTGATTGCCGATAGTATGGGGCGTCTGATCAAGTCTATCGCGGCCCCGGACGGTTATGCTTTTGACCATTCGGAATGGGCGTTGAATCAAGTTGGGGATCCTCAGGGAGGCTTTATTGTCGCCACGCTCACGAACGCGAGTGGAGCGCATTTAAAAATTGTCCTGGTGAATGTGAAGGATGGCTCTGTTCTGGATTTGGTAAATGGCGATGAACTTTGGCACCCGAGTCTTTGGCATAAAAATTTCGTTGTACCTAAAACCGCTGCACTTGACCCCGATAGTGCGGGTATTTATTTGAATCCGTCGGATAAATGGGAGTCCGTCATTATGCGGTTTAAGATGGAACTCCTTTGGAAGTACCGTGATTCTGCCAATGTCGCTATTTTGGGCTCGTCTAGGCCGATGTTCGGTGTGAGCCCAAGCGAATTGGATGAACAGTTCTTTGCCGTGAATTTTGGACAAACTCCTAATTCGATTTACACGTCAAGAGACTTTTTAGACCGTTATATTTTCAATCACATGAAAAAATTGAAATATCTGGTAGTTTCCCTTGATATCGATTTTTGGCACAAAATAGATGGCCCTGATGGAGACAACTTCTTCTATACGGATTTTGACAATTATCCAGGCTATGTGTATGATGCCAATCATGATTACTGGAAAGATGGATACCCTGATGGATTGTTGGAATATACGGAAAATTCAGTGGGTTCTTCGGATGAATCCTGTTACTTGAAAGACCGAGGTCGTTATACCAATACAGTCTGCCATTCGTGGCGTGATGAACCTGAAATTGAACAGGACAGCATGTATTTAGATGAACATAAAAATTTGATTGACGATAGCAAGGCTGCACTTATTTCGATTATCAAAGAGGCGGCAAAACGCGATATTCGTGTAGTCGGACTTATTTTCCCGCAAAGTCCGGCGTATGCGAAAACGGGGGTGTTTGGCCGTTATGGACTTCGTCGCAGTACTGCAAAAAAACTAATTGATGAACTTAAGGCTTTGAATAAAAAGTACCCGAATTTTGTGTTGATGGATGAAAACAAGATGGGAAAACACAACTATTCGAATTCGATGGCCGTAGATGAAGATCATCTTTGTTCTGGTGGTAGTGTTATTTTGACTTCTCATTTGAATGATCTCTTGTTGTCTTGGGAGAAGAAAAAATGAGAAGTGGTGCTTTGAAAAATTGGTTTTGGTTTGCGGTATTTTTTTTATCTGCAACCATTGGAATCTCATGTTCCGAAAATGACGAATTTCCGTTTAATCAATTATATTCATCTGCACAATCTTCTTCTTCTTCTTCTATAATGTCTTCTTCTGCTGCAGAGATTTCTTCGTCTTCTAAAAATCATGAAGGCTTTGTTCTCATCAATGCTAAAGGAAAATCGACGTATTTGGGTACGGATGAAAAAGGGGTGCGTAAGAGTGAAACTCCAAAAATGGAAGTCAAGTTTACATATGATTTTTATATCGCCGAACATGAGGTGACGCGTGGCGAGTACAATGCTTTGCGTGAAAAATTTGGTGGTGAATGCGACGGAAAATGCAGTGATAGCATTCCTGTGACTAACGTAACGTTTTTTGATGCCGTGCTTTACGCGAACGCCAAGAGCAAGGCCGAAAATCTCGATACCGTTTATACGTACAAAAGTGCCTCGTTTAGTGAATCGGGCAGTTGCAATGAACTAGTCGGTTTTGCTTTCCATGAAAATGTGAATGGTTACCGCCTACCGACAGAGGCCGAATGGGTCTATGTCGCAAGCCAGGGTTGGAATCCTGAATATGGCTGGAATAGTGAAAATTCAGGACATGAAATTCATGATGTAATGAAGTTGCCTGCTAATGGCTTTGGTGTTTACGATATGGCGGGAAACGCTGTAGAATGGGTGAATGACTGGTTGACCTATTTTAGAACGGAACCGCTAACGAATTTTGTGGGGGGATCCGATGGCGGAAGCCTTGGTGAACGCGTTGTGAAGGGGGGAAGTTTCAGAAATGAAATCTTGATGATAAATACTTATACTCGTGGCGATATTTATACGATAACGTCTTCGACGAAAGGGGATTATCTTGGATTCCGCTTGGCGTTTGGGGCTATTCCAAAAGCTACATGGCTTGATGAGAGCGGTACTGCCAAGGAATCAGTGATAAATGTTTCAACGGAAACTTATGAACTAAAACATTTGACAGGTACGTTTGAAAACAAACTTGTATTCCGTGACGATGTTACAGGTCATTTGTCCTATATCGATTTTGGACTGGGGCTTAACTCGATAGTGGAAATCAAGGATTCCTTGCGGGCTTATCACCCAGACATTTCGCCGGATGGAAAGCGAGTGGCTTTCTGTACAGGAACTGAAGGTGTTTCGGGAAAGTCTAGCGTTTATGTGCGAAATCTTGATGAAACGGGATCTGGGCTTGTTAAACTGGATGTTGAAAATGCTGCGATTCCACGTTGGCGCGTTCTGGAAAATGGCGATACCGTCATAGTTTATGTATCAAGCGCTGCTAATAATAAGGACAATGCTTCGTTTGCAGAGATGAGTACATGGCAAGTCTCGTTTTCCAATGGAAAATTTGCAACTCCGCAAAAGTTGTTCGATGGCGCATATCATGGCGGGGTGAGTGATGATGGAACTCTTGCCGTAACGGGTGCAAGGCTTTTGCGTGTACGTCTTGCCGATAGCGGAAATGTTCTTGCCAATGTACACGATACCGTGTGGTATGGTGGCGAACAGGCTTGCAATGTTTCCCTTGCCAATGATGGTAGTAAACGTACGCTGTTTCTTGATTTTGGCGGAAAGACCGGAGCTGCATTTGTGGGGCAATCTTACCGTACTCACGAACGTCTTTTGGTCATGAATGCAAAAGGTGAACTTATCCAAAGTATTGCGGCTCCGCAAGGCTATACGTTTGACCATACGGAATGGGTGCTGGGCGGTTCAAATTTTGCAGTAGCATCGCTTGTGAATTTGAACGGTGCTCATCAAAAAATTGTACTGATCGATTTGACAAAGGGAACGGTGAATGCAATAGCGGAAGGCGATGAACTTTGGCATCCGTGTCTTTGGCATTCAAGAATTAATTTCAATAGTGAAAATCTTGATACGGATAGTGCGGGCATCTATTACACTCCCAGTGCTTACTACAGTGCGCTAGAGCTTCGCGTAAAAATGGAGCGGTTCTGGGAAAATCGAGACAAGATTACTGCAGTAGCGCTTGGTTCGTCAAGGACTATGTTTGGGCTCTACGATAAGGAAATTACTTCTTATAATTTGTTGAATATGTCATTCTCCAATGCGCAGATGACCGGAATAAATTATCTATTTACGAACTATGTAATGAATCATCTCAAAAATTTAAAGGTTTTAGTGATTGAAATGTCCCCGGACTTTTTATGGTATCCTGGTTTTGCTACGTGGACTGATGCTATTTATGACAAAGTTCCGGGCTTCAAATATGACGAAAACCATAAGTTCTGGGTTGATGGCTTGCCTGACCATTTTATCGATGCACTAAAGGTGACTCCACGTCCGGAAACAGCTTTGATGCATCCGTACAATTTGGATGATTTCTTGTTGCCGACTATAGAATGGGGACCACCAGTTTTTATTAGGGATACGACTGAACAAAATTTTGATTTTCCGGTTTATTTAGAAAACTTTAACACCTTCAAGCAGATTGTAGCGACAGCTCGTGCAAGGAATATCAAGGTTGTTGTAACGGTTATGCCTCAGGATCCTGCGTATAGCAAAACTGGAGCGTTTGGTGTCTATGGACCAAGAAGAAGCGTTGCCTACAATGTCTTGGATACGGTTAAAAGTCTTGATGTTGTATTTTTTGATGAAAATAAATTTGGTAATCATGATTACACGGATGAAATGGCGTATAATGTTGATCACTTGAGTACTTTGGGCGCAAAGCAGTTTACGCATCGGTTGGATTCTTTACTTTCAACGTTAGGAGAATGAATATGAAGTTCGTCTATAAAACAGAAAGTATGATTTGGGGTGCCATGGTTGCCGCCCTGGCTTTGATGGTGTCTTGCTCGGACGATTCTCCGACGCAGACGAATATGGGAAGTTCTTTGGTTTGTTCTTCCAAGGATGATTGCTCGGATGCTAAACTGAAAGACGGCTTTGCGTTGATTAAATCATCTGGAAACTATGTTGAATTGGGTACGAATTCTAAATCGGCAAAAGCCAATGAACGCCCCGAAATGGATGTCAAGTTCACTTACGATTTTCAGTTGGGAAAACATGAGGTGACCTGTAGCGAGTTCAATGCGCTTATGGGCGGAAAAAAAGGCAAATTGAACTTGGATTGCGCGAAGGATTCTCTGCCTGCGGTGAATGTGACTTTTTACGATGCCGTTCTCTTTGCCAATGCGAAAAGCAAAAAGGCGAAGTTGGATACCGCTTATACGTATTCGTCTGCTGCATTTGACAAAAATGGCCATTGCGTTCTCATGAATGACTTTGTCTTTAAACCAGATGTTGACGCGTTCCGCTTGCCTACGGAAGCAGAATGGACGTTTGCCGCAAACCTCTCGTTTTCTCCTGAAAAAAGCTGGAATGCGGATAACTCCGATTTCAAGGCGCACGAAGTCTGTACGAAAAAAGATGAAAATGATTTTTGCGATTTGCTTGGGAATGTGACTGAATGGGTCAATGACTGGCTAGGAAATTTCGCGGATACATCCGTCATAAACTTCGTAGGCGCACCGAATGGCGGAAGCCTTGGCGAACGCGTTATCAAGGGTGGAAGCTTTAGAAGCGAATCTTCGATGATTAATTTGTATGCTCGCGGCGATGTCTATACGGTGACTGGATCAAGTGCTTCTGATTACTTGGGCTTCCGCCTTGCTTTTGGAAAAATCAAAAATCCCACATGGTTAGATGCTTCGGGAGAAGCTTCTAGTGCGACGGTTTCGATAAAATCAGAAAAGTTGCTGTCCCTTCTTGGTGCGACCCGTGCGAAGCTTGCGTTCCGTAACGATGTGACAAAGAATTTGGCTTATGTCGATTTTAGAAAATCGTCTCCGAGAGTCGTCGAAATCAAGGATTCACTAAATGTTTTCCATCCGGATATTTCTCCGAATGGAAAACTGGTGGCGTTTAGCACGGGGCAGGAGGGCGTTAGCGGAAAATCTGCGCTCTATGTTCGTAATTTGGATGCCGAAGGGAGTAACCGTGTGAAGCTGGATGTTTCTTCGGCTGCAATCCCGCGTTGGCGCGTGCTCGAAAATGGCGATACGGTGATTGTCTATGTGACGGATGCCGCGAATAACAAGGAGGAATCTTCGTTCAAGAAGGCGAGTACATGGCAGGTGAAATTTGCGAATGGCAAGTTCGGAAAACCTTCGAAACTTTTCGATGGCGCTTATCATGGCGGTATAAGCGATGATGAAATGTTGTCTGTGACAGGGGCGCGCTTGCTTCGTGCACGAATGGCCTCAAAGGGTTCTACAATAACGTCGAAAGCTGTAGATTCTGTGTGGTACAATGGCGAACAGGCCTGCAATGCTTCGCTGAACAAGACTTCTAAGCGGACGTTGTTCCTTGATTTTGCTGGAGAAACAGGGAAAAAGTTTGTCGGAACGAAATACCGCACTCACGAACGCTTGCTGATTGCGGATAGCGTTGGCAAATTGGTTTCGTCTGTGGGTGCTCCGAAAAATATGACGTTTGACCATAGCGAATGGGTCTTGAACGACGAAAAGAATGCGGTGGTGTCACTTGTCAATGCCGATGGGGCTCACTTGAAAATCGCATTAGTCCATTTGAAGGACAGCTCTGTCACGACTCTTGTCGAAGGCGATGAAATTTGGCATCCGTGCCTTTGGGCTTCTTCGGGAGCGACCGAAGAAAATATTGCTTGGGACGAAGATAGTGTCGGCGTGTATGTCTCTGCGGCGAACCAGACAAATTATCTCCTTTCGCATAAGATGCCGATGTTCTGGAAATTGAAGGACTCCGTGGAACTGGTCGGGCTTGGCAATTCCCACATGTGGGCGGGTTTTGACCCGTCTAAAATGAGTGTCTCGTCGATGAACATGGGTGTGGTCCCTTGCGATATGCATTGCATTCATTATCTTTTCAAAAATTACGTCTTGAATCAATGCCCCAAGGTGAAATACGTTGTCGTTGGCCTCGATGTTGATTTGTGGTACAATATAGATGGTCGATCGGATATTGGATTAGGTATGGGAAATGCTCTCGGATTCGAATACGACAAGAGTCACGATTTTTATCCCGATGGCGTTGACGATGCGTTTGTGAATCTTGTTATGGAAAATGCCGTAGATGAAGCTCCCTCGATTATAAAGGCTCGCGGTTGGCATGACGCTACAGATAACATTGGCTGGTATGACGAAAATGGGAAGTCCGAAATTCGCGGTGATTCGACGTGGAGCGATTGCTTGTTCAATAAGAATCTCGCCAATTGCCTTGTGGATATGGACCAGAATACTTGCCTTACCAATTACACGATGGATGTCTGTGTAGCGGATACGAACTTGAACATGTGTCTTGCGAAATCTCCACTGAAACAGTGTTCTGCGATTTTCTCCGGTGATATTGAAAAGTTGAAAGATCTTGTACGCTTGGCCAAAGAGAACAATATTACGGTTGTTGGTGCGACTTTCCCGATTAGCCCCTATTACAAGAAAACGGGAACTTATGGACGTCATGGTCTCCGCCGCAGCCATGCCAAGAAAATCTTTGAAGAAATCAATGAATTTGCTGATAACAAATCGAATTTCTATGTTTTTGACGAAAATAAGTTTGGTGATCATGATTACCCGTCTTCGATGGCAAATGATTACGACCATTTGAATAAAGATGGCGCAAAACAGTTCACAAAGCGTTTGGATGAATTTATCAAGTCGATAGATTCGGGTAAATCTTCGAAGTAGGCCTTGAAATGCGTTTGCCATTGATTCTGGTGCCCATTGCGGTTGTTCTTTTTGCGATATTCCCGTTGACGGATACCGATATCTGGTGGCATCTGGCTTGTGCGCGTGAATGGGTGACTACGTGGACGCCTGTGCGCGAGCCCGTCGTGAATGTACATGAATACTTTCAGCAGATGGTGGCTTTTGTCTATGACATTGGCGACGCTCCGCTGTTGGTCGCGTTCAAGGCGCTTCTTTGGGGCGCTGTTTTTATGTTGTTCTTGCTTCCTTCGATTCGCTCGTCGAATTTGAAAGACGAAAATGATGTTGAAAGTCGTGGTGAAATTTCGCCTATAGCCTTTGCGGGAATTGTAGTTCTCCTCTTTATCTTTCGCTATCAATTTGAAATACGGCCGGTGCTTTTGAGCATGTTGTTCCTCGGAATTTATTGGAACTTGCTGCCGTGGCTTTTTTACGGATGGCGCGAAGAACGTAAAACGAAACATAGCACGGAACCAAAAAAATTCCATTACGTTTTTCATCGGGCGTTTCGTTATTTGACCGGTAATAAACTTTTAGGTGTGCTTGCCGTGCTTTTTATCCAGTGGATCTGGTGCAAATGCCAAGGTCTTTATATTCTAGGATTGATTTTTGCATATGGCTTTTTCTTGTATGGATTGTGGTATCGCCGTTGGGTCAATTTTGGAAAGGTCCGGCAATGGAATGGAGTGCGGATTCCGTTCAAAACGCTTGCCTGGCAGGTTCTTTTTATAATTCTGCTTTTGGCCGTACCGTTTCTCCATCGAGATGGTGTTAACTTGCTTCCTTATCCGTTCGAACTGTTGGATAGGCTCGTTGGACTTTCGCCTTCGGCAATCGTTTTTTCGAATGAAATTGCGGAGAACCGTTCGCCATTTACGCTTTTGCTGAATGGTGAAAATTCGCTACAGTCTGTGTTGATGATTGCACTTTGCGTGTGTGGAATTATTTTAGCTTTTAGCAGGTGGAAATCTGAACCTGCCCCTTATTTGTCGTGGCAGTTGTCGTGGCTTCCGAAAGAGCGAATCGATGCTATTTTTAGTCGCAGGTTGCAGCCCTCCTGGCTTTTTATCACTGCGATTCTTGCACTCATCGCCGAACGCAACTTTGTACTCTTTTTACCGGTGTTTTTGGCGGTCCTTGTGCGTTTTCTGAAGAGCCAATCGAGTTCTGGACTCGGGCTTGGGAGCCGTCTTGCCGAACAGTCTCGAAGACTTGGCGCCAAGTTAAAGCTCATGAATCGTCCGATTTTGACTTCGGACTTTTTGCTTGCGGCGGTTGCTATCGCTTTCGTTTTCGGGCATTGGGTGAAATCTGTTTCGTCTTACGATTCCATGATTGCTTACCAGCGTGTGCCTGTGGGGGCCGCGCACTGGATGATGGAAAATCCGCATCCGGGAAGGCTTTTCAATGACGACCGTGCTGGCGGTTATTTGGCGTTTATGAATCCATATGATTCGACGTACATTGATGGGCGTTTTATTTTGAAATCGGCGGAATTTTTTGAACGCTATCTTAGTTATGCGAAAATCCCTAAGCTCTTCTTGGTGGATGCCGATTCGTTGGGGATTGACCGCGTAGTGCTCCCGCTGCGCTATTATGCAAGGTGGGGAAATTTGCTTGAAACCCTTGATTCTTCCGAAAATTGGCATGTTGCGTATCGTGATTCACTTTTTGTTGTGATGGACCGCACAGAACACTAAGATGTCTGTTTTAAATAATTTATTTTTTATTGCTAAAAAATTATTTTTGAATAGATTTAACGGCCCGCTGGGCATAGGAGTTGTGTATGAATCGTTTGGTCAAAATGGGACTTGCCGGTATGCTTGCTTTCGGGCTTGTTCAGGCCAAGGTAAATTTCCCATTCCCACAAATGTCTGATTACGGTGGAAACGCGACCCTCTTGAGCGACAAGGCTAAGGCCTCTGAAGACCTCAAGAAGCAGTTCGCCTATTGGATGAAGACGATGTACAACGAGTCGGGCGATGTTGCCGGTGTTCGTTCTGATCCGGGCTCCAACGAATATTTTTCGGAAGGTGTCGGCTATGGCATGCTTTTGATGGTCTATTTTAGCGACAATACGACAAGCTACCAGCCGCAGTTCGACAAGATTTGGAACCTCTACAAGAAGATGATGAACGAAAACGGTTTGATGGTTTGGAAGGTGGGAAATCTTTCTACGAAATATGACCAGGGAGCCGCTCTCGATGGCGATATCGATGCCGCTGCCGCTCTCGTGATGGCGTACTACCAGTTTGGCGACGAAAAGTACAAGGAAGACGCCAAGAAACTCATCCAGTCCATGAAAAAGTCCGAGTTTGAATCGAATGGTTTGCACTTGCCGGGCGACAAGTGGGGCGATCTCGGCTTTAACCGCAAGAATCCTGGTTATTTTGATCCGGCATACATGCCTGTGTTTGCCATGATTGATACTGAAAATGCAGAATTCTGGAGCAAGACGGCTTACGAAGCGAACATGAACCTTTATGAAAAGAGCGCTTCCGATGCTTCGACTGGTCTCATTGATGACTGGACAGACAAGAACGGAAAGAGTGAAGACGACTACTATAGCTATGATGCGTCCCGCGCTCCGTGGCGCAATGCCAAGGCTGTTTGCTGGAATGGCGACCAGCGTGCTCTTGCTCTCGACAAGAAAATGGCTGAATTTGTTTCCAAGGTGGATGCTTCGAGAATGGCGGGGCCCATACGCAGAAATTCGGGCGACCTTGGCAACGACCATAATAGCACGTTTGTGACCTCGCTGATGACGGCGCTTATCTCTGATGCCAAGTACCAGTCCAAGCTCGATGAATACTGGGCCGAAGCGGTCAAACTGGGTGACGAAAACTACTTTAACCAGTCCCTGAAGTTGTTGAACGGTTTGCTTGTTTCGGGCAACATGCCGAACTTTGCCGCGGCTCAATCGGCTCCAGTTTCTTCAAGTGCTGCTGCTCCGGAAAGTTCCAGCGCGGTTGTTTCGTCCTCGAGTTCTGCGGGTGCGCAACCCAAATATAGCAGCACGACGGCTTTGACTGATTTTGTTGTAAGAGCGCCTCAGATGTCGCTTACAGGCAGAACACTTCAACTGAGAGTGCACGGTCCTGTTCATATAGATTTGATTTCTGTGACGGGTAGCGTCTTGAAGTCTTTCGACAAAAATGCGACGGGTTCTGTAGTGGTTCGGTTTAGCGGAGTACCGAGCGGCCTTTATGTTGTCCGTGTGAAGAACGCTGGCATCACGAGTCTTCAGAAAATTAAGTTAGACTAAAAAGACTGAAATGGATATTCGAAAGGAACCTTGTTGGGTTCCTTTTTTTGTTTGTAAATGTTTATTTGTTTTTTTTGCAAACATGTTTTACCGACTAAATGAAATGTTTGTTTCTTTGTAAAAATAAAATCACAAAATGTGTTAATTTGCCCGTTTTTTTTGAAAATTAAGCAGATTTTACCTTTATTTTAAATGTTTTGTATGAGTTCTTTTATTTTGTATGGTTCTTTTACTAAATTTATTTAACCTTAAAATAAAACAAAAGAAGGTGAATAAATGAAAAAAACACAAAGTACAGCATTGTTCTTGGGGATT
>CAMKLO010000016.1 GCA_946413655.1 uncultured Fibrobacter sp.
TCTTCTTGCTTGCGTCGTAAGCAGCTTGCTTCTCAGCAACACAACTACTGAATTCCGACATAAAGGATTCTGCGCCCTGTCGAATATCATCTAAGATTTCCTTGTGTGACATCTTAGAATGCTTCAGGGAATTGTACTCGCGCAGTTTGCGGATGTCTTCTGCATCAAAGCGGTTGCTCATTTCGGGAGTATCCATATTTTAAGCACCCACTCTTTCAACAATAGGCTTGAAATATGCCTTGATTTGCTCAACAACCTTGTCGAAGGTCACTTGCACCATAGCATTTTTCTTCTTCACGAAAGCGTTCCATCTTTTAACGCGTTCTACATCCGAAGCAAAGGAATCTTCGAAAACGACAATGTCATCAAACGCTGTCTTTCGATTTCGGAATGTCTGGACAATAGCTTCTTGCAGCAATCCAGCATCTACCTTTTCGCTTTGCAAAATCACGTAGATGTCATAGAAGTCCTTGAAGCGACTATTCGCATAGCCCAACGAAACTATCGCCTCAAATTTTTCTGCAAGCACGGATTCAATGGAATAGCCGTAAATCTTCGGGCTTTCCATATCCAGCAATACAGGGAATGACATTTCCTTTTTAGACGGAACAATCACATCGCCAAACCCGATATCAATGGACACGAGAAGTCGTGTGTTCCCGAGCAATGCTGTGATACTGATGTTTGTACCTAGATATTCATCTAGCTTTGTTATTTCACGAGCCTTAAGAGAAGTCAAATCAAAAACAAGTCCATCGTCCGCCGGTATTGAGAAAATTTCAGTAAAAATCGACAAAAGCGATTCCTGCGTTCCGCTGATTTTGTCAGCGCGAAGGTCTATATCCGAAGTAGAACGGGGGTAATCCTTCCCATAGAGGGCGTACAGAAAGATTCCTCCCTTGAGCGTGAAGTTTTCTCTATACTTCGATTTTCCAATTCTGAACAAGGCCCGTTCCAGTCCATAAACAGTAAGCAGTTCTTGATACAATCTGAAATTCGTCTTTGCTACATTCTTCAGTTTATCCTTTATTGACTGGACGTTCATACAAGAACCTCCAGATAAGTCTTCAGGATTTTCAGGCACGAAAGTTTTCCTGCGTAGCGGTAAAGCTTATTGATGTTTCGGTCTTGCCTTGCAAGATAATTGGTCAGGATTTCCTTGGTCTCTTCGATTCCGACCTTGTTCCGATTAGATATGATATCCACGACCGTTTTTTCTATGTCGTAGATTTTGAAGGGATTCTTGTTTTCGCTAATCGTGCGCACGCCAAGGGAGTGCCTTTCGCCCGAAAAGTAGTGCAGGGAAAACCGTTGCGATTCCGGTTGCGTCGAAAGTTTTGTCTTTGGCGGAATAGCTACATCAATGGCGTCGGGACGGAAAGTTGTTAGGCCGTAATAAACGGCCGCACTTAGAAGACATATAACGCCCTGAGGGGCAAACGCCTGAACGTAGTAGAAATCGTTCATGTCGCCGGTAAAGCCCGCATTTTCGTAATACGATTTATTGAGGCGAATAAGTTTGCCCTGTTCAACCATTTTCGTTATTTGATAATACGAAAAGCCCTGCTTTTGGAGATCATCGCTCGAAAAGACAAGTTTTTGGTCGGATAGAACATTCTTTTGTGTCATGCCATAAATATACTTTTTTGACGGCAAAATTTCAACGAAATACGGAAAATGTTTGGATATTCCGTATTTCGTTGAAAAATCTTCGGGGAAACTACTATAATTTTGGACATTTGTAGTCGTTTTGTACAGGTTTGAGTTTCTATTTTCCATGTTTTACCTCACATCCACCAAAAAATCTTCCGGTTTTAGTCCATGTTCTGCATAGGGATTTTCGTCAGGGTAACCCACAGGATTGCAAAGCAATAGGTGCTTTTTGCCGAACCTGTCGGTGTATTCGCGCTTAATGGCGGTGTGGGTATGGCCCGCTTGCCAAATGCTCCCATCATCTAGGTTTTCGAGATATTTGGCTCCGTGGAAATAGAAAAAATTTGAGTAAGGATCGTGCTTGTAACGCTCCGCCATTTCGAATTCCAGCGGCAGAAAATGCGACATCATGATTTTCGGACGTTGTGCGGTGAGTTCGCGGAAAGCTCTGTCGTAATGTCGCCAAAGTTTGCCCGTATCGTTCTGCATGTAATTCCAGTGGCGACCATCAAACCAGTGCGTTGCCCACAGAATTTTGTTAGCAATTTCGGATGCAGCGAGCGAATGCTTATACTTGAAATCGCACATGCCCATACAGCCAGCGATTCCGTCTGCGATGCGGTTTTCGAGCAGCAAGAGATTCGGGATTTTATCGACTTCAGCAAGGAAGTACGCAATTTTTTCTTCGGATGTTGAAAATTCACGGTCAACGCCATAACGCCCGCCAAGCTCCATGATGATATCGTGATTTCCTAGACATACATACACGGAGCCGTACTTCGAGGAGATAAACTTCAGGAATTCCACGTAAGTGAAATAATCATTCGCAATATCGCCTGCGATGCAGCAGGCATCCGCAGGCAGAAAGTTGCGTTCAAAGAATACTTCGAAATGTTTGCGTAACACCGCGACAGAGTGGGTCACCGGCGCATAAAAATCTACATGCAAATCGCTGATAAAATAGTAGGTCATGCCGTAAATCTATACCCTCAATTTACGGGAGTCAAGAGACCGAATTGCGAGCGATACAGGTCGAGTTTTTACACCTCCAAAACCACATCGGGTGAAATTGTACGCCGTCTTCGTGAAAGGGGCGTAGTCGGCAAGATGTTCAGCAGGGGTGTCTGCATGTCGGAAAGCTAATGATATAATTTCTTATATTCGTGGCATGGAAATCTGCCACAAGGACATTCATGATTTTACGGCTGCGGAACATGAGCGGCAGTTTCTTTCAGTAGAGTGGTCGTCGGGGCTTTTCTATACGGCCCACAGTTTCAAAAAAGCAAATAACGCTTAGCCGATGTTTATTATCTGCTTGTGGACAATTAGTTGAAATCACTTTTTTCTCATGAACAGGTCGCGGCCACCTTCTTTCTTGTAGCCGACAAAGCCTTTCGAGGCGATCCTTTCAAAGAACACACCCTGTTTGCAGATTGAGTGACCCTTGAATTGGAAGTCCTTCACCTGCTGATGCAATTGGCTTCCAAACGCACTACAAACATGCCACTTTCCAGCTTCAAAGGTTTCGAGCGTCTTGACCAGTGCGAAGCTTTCGTCTTTTGAAAAACCGAGCGACTCAATATATTCGGAAAGGGACGGGGCCTTCTTCGGCGCCTCCTTGAAAAGCCCTGCCATGGCTGCGGCGCTGTCGCGAGCTATTTGGTGAATCATGTTTTTATCCGATTGCAACGCATTTTCCGCGGCGGTGATCATATTGTCAGACTTCTTTAGAAAATCTAGAGCCTTCTCACAGGATTTCGAGTCTTTCAAGTCGTAATCCAGGCCGAAATGGTGAGCAAGTTTGTTCCGGACATCGACAAGTTTTTCTAAACATGCTTGACGGGAAGCGTAAAGGTTTTTGTCCAGTTGGAAATTTATTTGCAATCCGATTTTTCCTGACGTGAAGGACGCTTCTTTTGCGTCGCCAAATAAGAATTCTAGATAGCGTTTGCACATGTTGCCCATCGTGCTCATGTCTTCATGCCACTTTTCGTCTGCGCTGAAGGAATCCGGGATTTCCTTTACATTGGCAAATTCCCGTTTGAAACAAATCCTTTCTAAAAGGCGTTTCATTTCCCATTCAAATCGCTGGCAACGGTACAAGAGTTCACCCAACCGGACGAGTGCATTTTGTTCCATTTCAGAATAGCTCATGCCGTAAATATACAATTAAAACCCGTTGCATGGGGGTCAACCCGGTCTGTAAAAACGCACATAAGGAGTCAACCTTTTTCGGAGATGGTCAACTCAAACTCTTCGATTTACCCGTTACCGTTTCTTGAATACGACGATTTCGGCGTCGGCGCCGTTCTTGCCGTATTCGCTCACGAGAATGTAGCGTTCGTCGCAGGCGATTCCGAAGCAGCGGCCTTCGGCACCAATCTTTTCGACTTGGTTGCCCCAGTAGCTTGCGTTATCGTCCAGGAGCTTGACGTTGTTGCCGTTGATTTTGTATTCCTGGTTGATGAACGAGCCCTGCAGAACGAATAGATTGTCGATTTTCGGCATATCCTTGATACCGAGCGCGTTGACTTCTTCAATGAACTTCTGCTTCATGGGCGAAGTGGCATGAGGCAATTGGTCTGCGGGGAGGCGCCAGCGCTTGAGCGTCGGGAAGTACTTGCGAAGCTCCGCCTTGTATTCTTCGCGGGTCAGGCTTTTGCCGGTGTTCTTGTTGAATTCATCGACGAACTGCGAGCAGAATTCGACCATCTGTTCCATGTTGAAGTCGCCGGTGAATGCGCCGTCTTTATAGCAGTAGATGCAGTATTCTTCGTTCTTGCTGCCGTCGGCGTTGGTGCCGAAGATTTCTGGCGTTAGCGGCATTCCGCAGCTCTGACAAAATTTCATTTCCATAAGTTCTCCTTTTAAATTGCGCCCGCATAGTGCAGGCTTCTCCTGTACTAGAGTTTTTTTATCGGGTGGCGGATGACAGTTTTCAACTTTTCCGGAGCGACTTTGCGCGCGTCGGAGAGATAAATCTCGTGATGACGCCTAGTGTCCGAAATATCGTTTTCGTAACCGTTATCGGCGATAAACTTGTCCATTGCTGCGACAGTTGCGGGCTCGTCGTCGTATGAGCCAGAATGCATGCATTGCACGCAAAGCCCTTCTTCGATTTCGAGAAATTCGACCTTCGAAAAGTCCATTTTCTTTTTTCGAGTCGCTTCTTCAATCGCCCATTCGAAATCAGCCTTGGTTACAAAGTCTGGCAACCTGATGACGGAAATCCACTGGAAATTTTCCTTGTGTCCATAATCAATCCTGTCAAGATTTTCTTGCCACCAGAATCCTTCTAGCGGCGGAACCACGTAATCAAAGTAGCCTTCGATTTTATGGTCGCCTTTCTTGCTCATCTTAATCGTGTATGCGATTCCGTACAAAAGTTCGATAGACTTTTTGTATTCGCCATCTTCTACATTCGGATTGCCCTTGCCACGCACCGCGATGTAGTTCATCTTCGGGACGGTGACGATTTCCGGTTTGCCCTTGGGCATATAGAATTCTTTGTATTCTTTCTTGAAGTCAAACGGCATGCTTACTCCTTGACGAACGACCCGATTTCCACCAAATTGCCTTCGGGGTCCGCGATGTAGCAGGTGCGTTGTCCCCACGGCTCTGTAGTCGGCGCCATGATGCCTTTTGCTCCTGCAGCAGTGACTTTGGCATACGCCTTATCCACTTCAGCGTAGTTAGCGACACCCAATGCAATTTCGAAATGTCCGTTGACGCCTTTGCAGTAAGCGTACTTTTGGCTTGTCATTTTCTCAAAATCCGATTTTCGGAACAGCAGGAACAACGTCCCATCTTTCTCTAGAAAAACATTGGTCGTGTTTTCATCTTCCTTGATTTCAAAGCCCAAAACATCCCTATAAAAGCGGACCATCGTCGCCATGTCATCTACAAAAATTCCAAAGCCCTCTAATTTCATTGCAAAACCTCCTTGCATTACGTGTTCAAATGTACACTATTTTAAAAATTTGTCAAGTCCTTTCCGTACTTTTTAACGAAATTTGTCAATATCGGTTTCGATATTCTTTTCGAGCTTCTGTTGTCCATTTCCGAATAAAATCAGTTTTTGCATCGGTATAGGTATCTCTGTTGTGTTCGTATTTTTTCCAAAGCTGGAGCTTCAATGTTTCATATTCTTTTGCCACGTCAGGATGCTCATTCAGATAGTCGCGGAAATACAGCTCATCGTTCCGAGAGTTCTTTTTTCATTGTTTTTCATTTTTTACCGAAGTTCGTCAATTGCTTTTTGCAAGTTTGCTAGGAACTTCCCGGCGTGAGCCCCGTCCATTTGCGTGTGGTGGAACTGGAACGAAACCGGCAATTCATAGCGGAAAAGACGCTTCCTGTAACGTCCCCAAATCATAAACGGGTTGTTGAAAATGCCGGAATTCATGCCGACTGCTCCATCGATTTCCGTGTCGATAATAGCCGATGTGCCGATGACCATGCTATTTTCGGACAAGTCCCGATCCTGGCAACTTTCCGCCACGATTTTTGTGTACTTGAGGTAGTCGCGGTTGAATGTCGCCAAATCTTCGGAATACGGGATGTCGCAAGAGCTGACTTCGCCTTCGCCGTTTTTCACGATTGTATTCACCGCAATTGAATCGTATTGCATGAGCTTGCCGTTTACCGGGAGCATGTAAAATTCCTTAACGCTTGCGGCCGCCTTGCCGATGCAGTAATCCATAAGCATGTTGAACTTCAAGCCGCGCTTCTTGCTCACCTTCACGAGTCTTGTGACGTTCAACGATTTGAAAAATGTCACCATCGGATTCGGAGCTTGCATCCAAAACTCAAATGCCTTCGCTCTTGTTGTGCTTTTCGGATCGATTTCTTTTGCCATTTTTTCGCCTTAAATATGTGTGCCGACGAGTTTATCCGTTTCGACGGAGTTTCATCACTTTCACGGGGCGCTTGCAGCCGCCATAAAGGTTTTCGCAGTAGCGCATTTCGCCAGTTTCGCGGAACCCGCATTTTTCCATCACGCGTCCGGAGGCCGGATTGTCAATGAAAAAGTCGCTCCAGAGAACGTCAATGTGTTTTTCATTGAAGCAATAGTCTATCATCAGTTTCAATGCTTCTGTACAAATTCCTTTGTTCCAGTAAGGCTTTGCAATCCAGTAACCGGCTTCAGCTTCGTTCTCGCCGATGTCGATGTTGCTTTCGCCTTTGAGCAGGTAACCGATACAGCCGATGGGTTCTCCCGTCTCTTTCAGCTCTATGGCCCACATGTGATCACCGCCGAATATCGTGCGGATTATTTGCAGGCTTTCTTCTACGTTTTTGTGCGGCTCCCAGCCGGCACGCGGACCGACATCTGGATCGGATGCGTACTTGAACAAAGTTTCTGCATCGCTTTCGCGCCACGGGCGCAGTAAAAATCTATCTGTTTCCATTTGCGTATGTCTTGAAAAAATGTTGTAAGTGCTTCTCGATGAATTTGAGAGCTTCTTTTTCGCATTTTGGCTGGCGATCGACCTTGGAAATCCAGAGTGCTACGGGCGCGGTGATTTCTGTCGCAAGCATTTCCGGGTCATCCTTGACGATTATGCCTGCAGCCATCAGCGTTTCGAGAATTTTTTGGTACATTTGCAGAAGTCCGTCCACCTGATGCATTGTCGTGATTTCGGCGAGGCGTTCGCTGCGAAACTGTTCCTGCACCAGGAAAATGCGCATTTTCTTAATAATCGGGTCGGTCATCGTGAAGCGGACTTTCTTCATTGTCTCGCGAATGAATCCGTCAACATTTTCGGGGATTGTGCCGACTTTTTTCACGGAGCCGAACGATTCCTCGTAACGCGCTTCGGCGATGTCGATCAGCGAGTTTAAGATGTCCTCTTTGCCTTTGAAGTGCTTGTAAAGTGATGGAGCCTTGATGCCGACATCTTGAGCGATTTGCTCCACGCTGGTGCCGTCGTATCCATTTTCGGCAAACAGCGTTAGTGCTGTTTCTAGAATTTTTTCTTTTGTGGACTTGGCGCCTCTCATTTCGACCTTTTGCGGCTAATGTATGTTAGCTAAAATAGCTAATGCTTATTAGCTTGTCAAGTGAAACCTATGACACCGCAGCATAACCACAGCAAGTTCACAAACATACGGCCAAGCTTGACAGAGCCAAGATTTTCATGAAGACAAAAAAATCATATATTTAAAACATGTCTAAAAAGTTGCCATTCATAATGGCGGTGATTATGACTGCAGCGTCAAAGGAGGAATAATGCGTAACCTGAAAGTTTTGTCTTTGCTGCTTGCGCCCGTGATGTTTGCCGCTTGTGGCGATAACGACAGCGACTTTGCATCGCGGCCTTCGGGCGATTCGTCCTCTTCGGGCAAGTCCAACAGTTCGGTCGCTTTGGCGACGCCGTGCAAAACAGAAACGGAAGACAACTGCGAATATGGCGAGTTGGTAGATGATCGCGATGGCCAAACGTACAAGACCGTCGTCATTGGAAAGCAGACGTGGATGGCCGAGAACCTGAACTACGCATACACTGGCGTTCCATACAAAAATGAAGACTATAAGTCCGATTTCACCAGTTGGTGCTATAAAAACGACGCTTCAAACTGCACAAAGTACGGTCGCCTTTACACCTGGGCTGCCGCAATGGACAGCGTAGGCGAGTGGAGCACAAATGGCAAGGGGTGCGGTTACAGAACGGAATGCTCGCCGACATACCCTGTGCGCGGCATATGCCCCGAGGGCTGGCATCTGCCTACAAAGACCGAGATAGAAACGCTGCTTGCTGTTGTCGGAGGCCAACTGACCGCGTGCAAAATGCTCAAGTCGACAGATGGCTGGTTTGACAGTGGCAACGGTACGGACGCTTTTGGGTTTTCTGCGCTCCCTGCCGGCCGCGAGAGGGATGCTTTGTTTTTCTACGACGAGGGCAAGCAAGCGTACTTCTGGAGCTCTACTGGGAACAGCTCCGGCGGCGCAATACCCATGACTGCGTACTACGCCGATGATGTCTTGTATTCGAGCACTGGCGCCTTTAAGTACCTTGGCTATTCTGTCCGCTGCGTGAAGGATTGACTGTACAAAGATTTTGGCTCTGTCAAGTTCTTTTTTGAATAGTTGCGTAAATATTTCTATCAGCAGAATTTTTGAAGATTCTCCACATCATTAAAGGAATTCTAAATTTGCAATCATGACAAAATATCGCTTTAAATTATTACTTGTTCTGAGTGCTCTGTGTTTGCAGGGGTGCCCCTATATCGCTCATGATTCGTCTGATGCGCCGGAGCAGGTGACGTCCGAAGATGTTCAGGGATGCTATTATAGCGAACTCATCAATAAGGATACCTATATTGACAAAAAACTCCCTAATGTAGAAGACGGGTATCCAGCCATGGGACGTGAAAAACGTTATGACCGAATTCTTTGTAAGGAAGTCTGCTTTGATGGAGATTTTGCAACGGTCGTTGTACGCGGCTTCGCTTTGACTTACGATACCACAGGCCAATTTGTCGAGGATACCATCCCTTATACTCTTAGAAACGAGACAATAACTTATAGCGATAATAAGGAAACACACACCATATGGGATTCTGAGGAAACGGTTTATAGGGAAACGTTCCCGGTGTCTTTTTTGGAGCCGGCAAATGACGGTGTTTTCCATAGTAACATTATAACGAAATTTCCGGTTAGTATAAACACAGACAAACCGACTTATTATAATGGAAGTTTTATAATGTTCGGCGTTTCAAAACTCAATGAAGGCTCGTTTTCGAGAGACGGCGCTTTTAGAAAAATATCTGTTACGTATTATGATTCCGAAGAAGTCTATTCTACAAAAGGATGGGATATATGCAAAGGGTTTTAATACTCGTCCTTTTTATTTGTAGTTTTGCTAGCGCGGCCTTCTTAGATATCGATTTCAAGGACAGTCGCCTTCAAACCGAAAATTATGTTTACAAGCCCGGTGGAATACTAGGCTTCGCCGCTGAATTTGGCGTGTTCAACGAACCGGAGAATATGGTGGACTATACTCTTGCCGTAGGAATTAGCCGTTTTGGTTACTCCCATTCCGATGGCGATGTGAGCGTGTCCGCATGGGATTTTTACGTCAAGCCATTAGTTTGGTCCGTGACGATAAAGCGAATTATGTTTGAAGTCTATGTTGGTTTTGGATATGTTTTTTCAAAAAATAATTTTAATCCAGCACTAGTTGAAGATATGGAAGATGGATCCATTCAGCAACAAACAAACTTTAAATATGGATATCGACTAGGATATCGCATAACAGACCAACTGCAGATTTCAGTAGTTGCCAATTATCAAGTTCTGATTTGTGATTGGCATGCCAATCCTGGCACAGACGACACCATGCATACAGGCGGTTGGGGACTTAATTTTCAGTGGAATATTCCCTGGATTCCATTCTAGAGTTTGCCGCTATAGGATTGCCATTTTGACCGCCGTAGTATAACCACAGCAGATTCGCAATCATACGGCCAAGCTTGACAAAGCCATTTCAAAGACTCTGTCAAGAGTAATCCTTGTGATACAAATCGAATTCAACCCTAATTTTGTACATTTGATTTATCATATGCTCCCCAAAAAGTTTCAATCCAATTTCAGGGGATAATGAACAAAAAAGGAGAATCTTTATGAGACATTTTGTTGTTGCTATTTTGAGTGTTGTTTCTTTTGCGTTTGCCGAGAACTGCGCCCAGATATACATGAAGGCTAGACCTGCGGCTAATTATTACAATCGTATTTATACAACGGTCAAGGAAAGCTATCAAGAATACAGTGGTGACCGTGTGCTTTTCAATCAAGTTTTGTATTTCTCTTGGAATGACTCAGCAAATGAATATGTGACGGATTCTATAGTGCGTGTTGATGGTCGATGGCCGGAAAATAACGCAACACTCTATAAAGATTCCGGTACTTATGCTTTGTATAAAGAAGAAGTTTCTCAGGGGAGCATGGTCTCATATTCTAATGGTAAAAAATATGAGGAGGGAACGATAGATTATTCTGGTGATACTTTAGTTATATCGCATGTGTTGTATGGAGACTATAAACGGGCTCATTTAACTACAATGAAAATGCATATAAGTAATGATACTTTGTTTTATTATCAGGATTCTTATATAGGTTATCCTGATACTGTTGATAATCCAGATACGTCAAGAGTCTTTCTGATTGATAATCCTGAAAAGGAAAATCACTGCTTGCAGTACTATTATAATTCAGATAAAAACGAATGGGTTCAATCGTCGTCTGATATCAGCTATGCATTTAAAGGCGATACGTTGATTTTTAGCCGTAGATCCTTTGATATCGGAGATTCTTACGAAGATAAAATTAATTATCTTGTTTTAAGTTCCGTATTATTCGGTAAGCAAACCACAAAAGCTGGGTTCCACAGAAGAAAACCGTATTCCACGTTATCGAATAAAGAGAAATACCATGATGTTAAGGGACGACTCCATTCCAAGACCATTCCCTATCACGTTCTTTTTGGCGTTGGCGAATAAAGTTTTCTTGTCGTAAATTATACACTGTTTCTATTGAACTAGCCCAAAATGGAATATACAAACCATGAGACACGTTTCAAAAATTCTTAAAATTGCAGGCATTCTAGTTATTTGTCTTGCTTTTTTATGTTTGTCATTCTATTGGATGGCTAAAAAAGAAGAAGCTAAATATCGGGAAGATGGCGAGTGCGTGATTACAGCCATTGAAAATTACCGAACGACACATAACAGACTCCCTCAGGACCAAGCTGAATTAGGAATAGGGGATGAACAAGGCATTGGGCCTTTTTACGTAAAAATCGACAGCAATAAATATATGGTTTACTTCGGGCTTGGTTTTGACGAAAATTATACGTATTATTCAGAAACGAAAGAGTGGTCTTATGATAACGGTTCTGGTATTTTACTTTATAGATGGGATTTCAATCGGAGATAAAACACAAAAAAAGCTCAGATTTTGTATATTCTATCTGTTGTATGCAAATAATTAAAACAAAAGTCTCTCAAGCGGTTCAATTTTTAAAAAAGAATGATTTGTGGGCGAAAATCGCATTTACCATAATCTTTCTTTCGTATTTGTTTTTTGTTCACTCGTGTACATTTAATCCACTACCGGGGTGGACTTATCCAATTTATGAGAATAAATATCCGGGGTATTCTTATAAAAATAAAGGGGCAAAGCAATGTGAATTGGATGGCAAGAAGCTTTTTCTAAAACTGGATAATGTGATCGAATCCTTTGGGTATTACTTCTTTGTTGATTCCAAAGCGTTTTTTGTTTGGCATCTTCAATATCAGGATGATGATAATGGTTTAAAAAATATTTTGACTTACAGGTTTGAGCGTATAGGAGATGGTGCAATTGGAAACTTTGATGTTCTTCGGAGAACAAGTATTGGAATCGATGATCGAAAAGATTCTATCGTCATTATTTATGATGAAAATGATGAACCATTTGATGGTTTCACAATAGAGCCAAGCCCGTTCAGCGATAAAATTGTACTTCAGAAAGGAAATTCGAAAGACATTATTTCAACTCATTGCGTTTGGGAGTGATTCAATTGGTCAAGAAACTGATAGATAAACTATTTACTTTGACAGCCTTTATTTCTGCAGTGTGCTTGGCCGTTCATTACGCGCCAGTGTCCTTGATTTTTGAAGACTATAGCCTTGATCCGTTTGACAAGATGCGTTACACTTTAGCACCGTTGTTTTCTTTAATGATGCTGGCATCGGCTATTTTGCTGTTCCTAGATTTATTTTCGTTGAAATATAAGAATCTTCCCAATAAGGCTTGGAAGATTTTTGCTGCAATTGGAGTTGTTCCAATTTTGCCATTTGCCTTGTTTGGTTTGATAATTCCTTTTTTCGTGTTTCCGTGATTAACTAATATAAAACCCTTTAAAAACTCAAAAATTTTATATCTTTTCGGTAATTATGATTTTACTCGTCGCCGAAAAACCTTCTGTTGCCAATCAGCATTACAAGCCGATGCTGGAGCGTATTGAGGGTGAAAAGTTTACGCAAGGCGACGGGTGCTTGATTGGCAAGAATCATTGCATCACATGGTGCGTGGGTCACTTGATTACGCTTGCGCCGTTGGACGCCTATCCCGGTTTCGAGGGCGGTTGGCGACTTTCGAACTTGCCGCTTTTGCCTGAAAAATTCAAGTTGATGGAAATCGAGAGCACGCGAAAGCAGCTCGCGGTTGTGCGTGACATGATGGCAAGAGCGGACGTTCTTGTGAACGGCGCGGACGCGGGCCGTGAAGGTAATTTGATTTTCGACTTGATTCTCGACTACACGCCGGACTTTCGCAAAAAGCAGATTAAGCGCTTGTGGGTGAACAGCTATGTGGCGAAGGATTTGGACAAGGCTTGGAAGAATCTGGAAGACGCGACAGAGCGTTTGAACTTGAGCTATGCGGCAAGGCTCCGCCAGCGTGCCGACTGGATGGTCGGGCTGAACGCAACTCGTGCATACACGCTCACAGCCGGGCGCGGAAAGATGATTTCTGTGGGGCGCGTGCAGACACCGACGCTGAACCTGGTCGTGGAACGCGATGCGATTGTCGAGCAGTTCAAGGAACTGTTCTATTATAGCGTTGTGGGGACGTGGAAAGGGTTCCAGGCGCAGTTACTAGACGATAGACGAGAGACGAAAGACGAAAGAGGGCAACGTCATCCTGAACAACGTGAAGGATCCAGTGAAGTAATAAAAGGCGATGCAGGTACGGCATCCGGCACGACAGCAGAGGCGAAAGTCGCGACAGAGGCATTACGTTCTGGCATGACAGAGCCGAACAGTCATGCACAAAGTGCAATGACAGCTGAGGCGAGTTCAGGGGAAGGTGAAAAAAAAGGTGTCATCCTGAGCGAAGCGCAAGCGAAGTCGAAGGATCCAAGCTTAAAAGTTGCGATTTTCGAGAAAGAAGAACCGGCGCAGGCTGTTATAGACAAATGTTCGCCGCCGGAAGAAGCGACAATTGCAAAGATTGACATTCAGCAGAAAAAGCAGTTCCCGCAAAAGCCTTTCGACTTGACGGAACTGCAAAAAGAGGGCAACAAGCGTTTTAAATACAGCGCCCAACAAGTTCTGGATTGCGCACAAAACTTGTACGAAAAGAAGTTGCTCACCTACCCGCGTACGGACTCGCAATACCTGCCGGATACGATGCAACAAGAAGCTTACGCGCTTGCACAAAGACTAGCCACGCCACAAGAAAAATCCGTCATGCGAGGCGGCAACGAGAACTTCGTCTTCATCAACTCTAGCAAAGTCACGGACCACTTTGCCATTATCCCTACGGGAGAAGAGCCGCAAAATCTCCCTGAAATGGAAGAGAACATTTACAAGCTCGCCAAGGAACGCTTTGTGCAGGCATGGCTCAAGCCGTATGTCTGGAGCGAAATGGAGGTTCTGCTGGAAGCAGCCAAGAATGGAGATTCCCGCTCGGAGGCGGGAATGACAAGTGAGGCGAGTGTCGCGTCTGCAGGGGTCTCGGAGCTGTTCCGGTTGAAGCTCAAGCGGAATGAAGATTTGGGTTTCCGCGCTCTCGTCAAGGAAGAAAAGAAGAAAGGCAAGAAAAAGGGAGATTCCCGCTCGGAGGCGGGAATGACAGGAGACGCGGCAGCCGAAGGCAAGGGCGATGGCGACGATATCACGAACATCGTCGAGACGTTCCCGGAATGGAATGTTGGCGACCACGCGCCTTTCGACAGCCTGGAACTGCAAAAGAAAAAGAAAAGCAAACCTAAGTACTTCACCGAAGCGACGCTCCTTGCGGCTATGAAAACGGCGGGCAAGCAAATCGAGAACGAAGAACTTGCCGAAGCCATGAAAGAACGCGGCCTCGGCACGCCAGCCACGCAAGCAGGCATCATCGAAACGCTCAAAAAACGCGGATTCATCGAAGCGCAAAAGAATTACCTTGTCAGCACCCAGCGCGGTCGCGAAGTCATCGCGCTCATGGACGAAAAAGTCAAATCGCCCGAAATGACCGGCGAATGGGAATTCAAGCTTTCTCAAGTCGAGAAAGGCAAACTCACGCCGATTGAATTCCGCGACGGCATCGTGAATTACGTCAAGGAACTCTTCGAACATTTGCACCAAAAATACGCAAGCCAGTTCGAACGCGAAACCGTCACCGACGCGATTCCATGCCCGAAATGTTCCAGCCCGCTGGAAATTGTGCCGTGGGGTTACGTCTGCAAGAATGCGGAATGCGGATTCAAAGCGGGTCACACCATTGCTGGCCGCACACTGAGCCACGCCGAAATGGCGACACTCCTGAAAACAGGCAAATCCGATTTGCTCAGCGGTTTCAAGAGCAAAAAAGGAACGACATTCAGCGCCACGCTCACATTAGGCGATGACGGTAACATCGGCTTTGAATTTTCCGACGACGCCCGAGCCAAAACGCCAACCAATTATAAATGCCCCAAGTGCGGCAAGACGCTTTTGGATTCCGGGAACCGCCTCATCTGCGAAGGGAGCGATATCTCCACATCGAACAACGAAAATGGCGACCCGACGCTCACTCCGGACACGGCCCCGACTTGCGATTTCGTCTTTTACAAGACCATCGCAGGGCACGTCATGAGCGACGAAGAAATTGCGGAACTTTTCAACAACGGCACGACGCAAATCATCAGCGGATTCTTGACCAAGAAAGGCACGACCTTCAACGCCAAAGTCGTTTGGGACAAAGATTTCAAGGCGACATTCGCCTTCGAGAACGATGGACACTTCCACGGCACCGAAACCAAGTTCAACTGCCCGCTCTGCAAAAAGAAACTCGAAGAAAACAAGAACGCCATTTTCTGCCCGGCCTGTAACTTTACCTTGTTCAAAACCGTTGCAGGCAAGAAGCTCCGCGTGGCAGACATCAAGGCGCTCCTCACCGGCGGCAAAACTGAACTGTTGACCGGATTCAAAAGCAAGAAAGGAACAGAATTCGACGCCTACCTAAAGCTCGGCGAAGACGGTCGCACGAATTTTGAATTTGTCCACAGAGACCTCCCCTGCCCTTGTTGCGGCGACCAGCTGCGATTCCGTAGTGGCACGACCACGCAAACGCCAAACGGCGAAGTGCAAACGCTTGCGGCATACGTGTGCATGAACCCCGCCTGCAATTACGGGATTCCCAAAACATTCTTCAAACGCAAGTTTTCCGACGAAGAAGTCGAAACGCTTTTAAAGAACAAATCCACGCCGATTCTTGAACCGTTCAAGAAAAACGACACAACGTTCAGGGCTGCGCTAGAACTGCGCGAAGGCGGCAAAATTGCGTTCAACAAGCTCACCGTGGAAGTGATTAAGAAGGGGTAACCGCAGCAGCTTTTGGGCAATCCATGTCTGAGATCCTATGGTGACTGTTTTGTACGACAGAACTACGCACTCAAATCCATCAGGTCATAATACATGAGTCGTGTATGCGGATCATTATCCTCTGCGTTCATAAATTGAAATTCATTTTTCACGTAAAAGGGAACCGCCTCCAAATACGCATCAACCGTCAAAAAGCGACAACCCGCTTTATTATCTAAAGCAAACATCGACTTGACATAATCGATAATTGCAGTCCCGATTTGCTTTTTTCTGAAGGAAATATCAACCCCCAGCCTACACAGCTTTACCGCCGGGTAGCTTTTCAGACGTTTTGCATTCGGGAATCCACGTTCTCGACGAAAACGGTTAAACTCCGTTTTATCCTTGAAATCACCCATGGCTACTTTATCGTAAGCAAGACTGCAATAGGCGTAAACCTTGCTTGCGTCTTCAACATCAACACAAGCGTAATTTACAGCAATTTTATGCTTTTGAAATGCAGCAGATTGATTAAGAACAAAATCATTCAAATCCTTATCACCACAATCAAAGTTTTTGACGGAATCTATTGGATTTAAGCGTATAAATTTAATATATGGTTTTTCTATACTTTTTTGAAGCACGGATCGATACCTCCATTAGCAGCTTCTCGGGCACGTTTTTCACGCATACCCTCTTCGTAAGCCCTTTTCATAAGTTCGTAGTTTCGCAAGCGGCGGGCACGAACTTCTGGAGATTCCGGATGACGTTCTTGCATTCTAGCTAAAAAACGACGAGCATCTTCGCCAAAGAGTATCGGGGTTTCTCTGATGGGTCTGGCCATAACTCGTCCTTTGTTTGTTTTATATATGATGATTTAGCAAACGATATATTAAAACTTGGGGCAGGCAAAGCCATTTTTTGAACCCGGCAACACACCATCAAGGGTGGTAATTCTTAATATAGTATGTCCGAAAAAGAAAAACAAGGGGGCGCTTTGCTGGCCGTTCATTTAGCAAACAAAAGGCGACAAATAGGAAAAAGTTAAGCTTATTTCCGCGACGTCCGGTTTGCTAGTCTTTTACGCAACGAACTGGAATCCCGTAGAACTTGTAGGAAAGGTCCTGATCCGCATAGTCGTTGCCGTAGCACAATTCCACGTCGTACGCATGGCCGCTACCGCCCTCATCAGAACTCCAGAAGTACGCGTAGCAGCCCACGATATCGAGGCCCCAATCGCCAACAGGTAACGCGGAGAACGAGTAATCATCCGTTCCGTTGCCGCTTATTCTAACGTGTCTACCGTTATCACTACAGTTCCAACCGCTTGTAGATTTAAGCATCTTACCCGCTGTAGGTTGACCGCCAACCGCTGTGAAAAGTACATTCCATTCCCCAAACGTTGGCAGGTGCCAGCCCTCGGGACACACGCCGCGCACAGGCAAGGTCGGCGAGCAAGTCTTACCATAACCGCAATCCTTACCGTTCGCGGTCCACATTCCTACACTATCCATCGCGGCAGCCCATGTGTAGTAGCGACCATACTTAATACAGTTAAAAGGATCATCGTCATAGCAATAGCTGTTTGCCGTTTCGAAATTCAAGTTTTGAGCCATCCACGTTTGCGTACCGATTGTGACTGTCTTGTAGGTCCGGCCATCGCGAGAATCTGTTAAAGAACCAGCAATCACCGTTGACGGGTCAACTGCATTTTGTTCTATTAATCCGTCACCGCAAGCGATAATAAAACATAACGCACATAAAAATCCACAAAAAGTAAATTTATTCATATTACGAATATATAATAAAATAATAAAGGATATGCAATCAAAAACTCCTGCAAAAACGCAAGAGTTTTCCCAAAAATAGGGAGATTCCCGGTCGGAGCCGGGAATGACAAACAAGACGAATGCCGCATCAGACAGCTCGCTGACTGACATGGCTGAGTCGCCGAGTCATGCACGAAGATCTATGACAAGAAGGCGACCCCGACTTTTCCAGCAGATTTAATTTATTCCAAATCCGAGAAATTTTCCACCAAAGGGAAAAACGGCAAATAGACAAATTTCGATTTCCGTTCCACATATAATGTATCGATTGTTCCATCAGGATATACAGCCTTTAAAGGTTCATTAGACCACGATTTTAGAGCGGTATAACGGCATTGGCGATACTCATAAACTTGCCCTTCATCGTGAGGTCTATCATAAACAGATTTTTCATAGTAATAGCGGAAAGTCAACGTATCATTTCCATGTGTTATTGTCGGGCAATCTTCTTCATTCCTGTCAAAAAGCAAAAATTCAACGGAATCGGTCAAAAAAAGCCAAAATGGGAAAAATGGCACAATAAATCCCACTGCCCCACGGTAATCTTCTGCCACATTAAACGTTGATTTTTTTGAGGCGGGATCAATTTTTCCTTCAGAATATTTCAACGCGTAAGTACGTTGAGACCCTAAAAAACAGCAACTGCATAAAAATATTACACATAAACAAAATAAAATTCGCATAATCGCCTCACTACAAAAAAAGTATAAAGAACAAATTTATTCATATTACAAAATATAATATACGATATGCAAATAAAAAACTCCTGCAAAAACGCAAGAGTTTTCCCAAAAATAGGGAGATTCCCGGTCGGAGCCGGGAATGACAAACAAGACGAATGCCGCATCAGACAGCTCGCTGACTGACATGGCTGAGTCGCCGAGTCATGCACGAAGATCTATGACAAGAAGGCGACCCCGGAACAGTGTCCGGGATGACAAAGGCAATAAGTTCTGTCACTGGATCCTTCACGCTTCGCGTTCAGGATGACGCGCAAGGAAATCAAGCGAGAGGCCACTCGTAGACTCGCACTTCCGCAGCAGTCATGCACGAAGTGCAATGACAAGAAGGCGACCCCGGAACAAGTCCGGGGTGACAAGTGGCGGGCATGACAGACCAAGGTAACAAGGACAAATCTCAAACCTACCACATCTATAGGTTAAACCAGAATTGGGGACATTTCCTTTGGAATCGCTCCCACATTTTACTATCTTTGCACTCCTGAGGAGTGCATATAGCACAGCTCGGTCATGACAATTCAATCTAGCGATTGATTGTCGCGACTCTCGCCTTAAGCTATATTTGCACTCGTTTAAAGCGGGTTAAAGATGAGCGAAAATTACAAATACGGATTTGTCACTGATATTGAAAACGAAGCCTTCGAAAAAGGTCTTAACGAGGATATCATCCGCAGGGCGTCAGCGCTCCGTGGCGAACCGCAATTCATGCTCGATTTCCGCTTGAGAGCCTACGAAAAGCTCAAGACGATGGAACAGCCCAACTGGGGCGAGCTCCACTTCAATCCTGTAGACTTGCAGGACATCGTCTATTACTCGGCACCGAAGACCAAGAAGAGCCACGAAAAGATTGAAGATGTGGACCCAGAGTTGCTCGCGACTTTTGAAAAGCTCGGCATCCCGCTCGACGAACAGAAGCGACTCGCGAACGTCGCCGTCGATGCCGTGTTCGATTCCGTCAGCATTTACACAAGCCACAAGAAGAAGCTCATGGAAATGGGCATCATCTTCTGCTCTATCAGCGACGCCATCAAGGAATACCCCGAACTTATCGAGGAATATCTCGGAAGCGTGGTCCCCGCTGGCGACAACTACTTTGCGGCCCTCAACAGCGCAGTCTTTGGCGACGGGAGCTTCGTGTACATCCCGCCCGGAGTCAAGTGCCCGATGGACCTTTCCACCTACTTCCGCATCAACAACAAGGAAGCGGGCCAGTTCGAACGCACCTTGATTATCGCCGACGAAGGTGCCAGCGTAAGCTACCTCGAAGGCTGCACCGCACCGGAATATTCGAGCAAGCAACTGCACAGCGCCATCGTGGAACTGGTAGCGAAGGACAACGCTTCGATTAAGTATTCCACCGTACAAAACTGGTACGCAGGCGACCGCGAGACGGGAGCCGGCGGCGTGTACAACTTTGTGACCAAGCGCGGCAAGTGTGCCGGCAAGAACAGCCGCATCAGCTGGACGCAGGTCGAGACGGGTTCCGCCATCACGTGGAAGTACCCGAGCTGCGTGCTTCTGGGCGACAACTCCGTCGGCGAATTCTACAGCGTGGCCCTCACCAACGGGCACATGCAGGCCGACACCGGCACCAAGATGATCCACATTGGCAAGAACACCAAGAGCACGATTATCAGCAAAGGTATCAGCGCCGACTTCAGCAGCAACGCCTACCGCGGCGAAGTGAGCATCCGCAAGTCCGCTACAGGCGCACGCAACTACACGCAGTGCGACAGCATGCTCGTAGGCGACAAGAGCGCGGCCCACACGTTCCCCTACATCACCGTGGCAAACGCAAGCGCCCAGACCGAACACGAAGCGACAACCAGCCGCATCAGCGAAGACCAGCTCTTCTACTTCGAGAGCCGCGGCATCAAGCGCGAAGACGCAATACAAGCGATGGTGGGCGGTTTCTGCAAGGACGTTTTCAAGGAACTGCCGGGCGAATTTGCGACCGAAGCGCGCCAACTACTTACGCTCAAGCTCGAACATAGCGTAGGGTAAGGCGGTCTGACACCCCCTAATCTCTAACCTCTAAGCCATTGCTTACTGGAACTATGACTGGATCCTTCGGGGAAACCCCTCAGGATGACGTTCCTACAACCTAATAACAATCGTGGACTTTTAATTCAAAAAGGAAAGGGCCGGAAATTTTAGTTTCCGACCCTTATTGGTGTATATGGAGTACTTTATATATAGTTATTTTAATAGCAATTAACCATATTTTTTTGTGTTTTTAAAAAAAAATTTTGAGATAACTTCAAAAGTTTAGTTTATAGACTTTCTATTAAGAAATTAATAAACAATATGTAAACATAGTATCCAAAAATTTCATACAAAACAAAAATCCCGGCCCAAAAACCGGGAAAAAATTGTAAAAAGACAAAATTTTAGTCGTTTATCAAAATTTAAACAAGCTATCTATCGAGCGACAATCTGTTTTTGAATATTTTGAGCAAGTTCAACACCGCCCATCACAGCAATACACTTTAGAGCGAATTCTTCGGCAGAACCTGGGCCTCGACTCGTAACGATGTTACCATCGACAACGACGCGGTCTTCAGAGAACTCACGACATACAAGATCCACTTCGCAGCCTGGATAGCAAGTAGCCTTCCTATCCACGAGAATGTGAGCCTTGCTCAAGACTGTCGGAGCAGCACAGATGGCAAGAACCCACTTGTTATCTCCATTCAAACTGCAAATTGCATTTTCGACAGCTGCACTAGCCTTGAGATTTTGAACGCCTACACCGCCTCCAGGCAGGAACACGGCATCAAATTCAGTCGGTTCAAGTTTGTCCAAAGCGACATCGGACTGGATTTTGAGCCCATGAAGGCCATTGACTAAATCGGCTCCCGAAACAGACGCAACAGTCACCTTAAAACCGGCACGGCGCCACAGATCTACGGGAACAACGAATTCCGTTTCTTCAAAGCCATCTGCCAGCAATACGAGAATTTGCATAAGACCTCCAGTTATTTACCTAGTTATTATAGCTTTTTTAATTTTCGAATGATATTTTTTATTAAAAAAATATGCGATTATAATCTCTTTCGATAGATGCTATTTCATTAATTTCTATATTTGGTCGCATGAATTTCAAAGACAGGATTATCCGCGCGACGGGCAAAAAGACGCCCTTCCGCCTTATCGTAGCCGATCTGACGGCGACCATGAACGAAATAGGCCGCCATCATAACGCCAAGGGATTTGCGCTCAAAATGCTTGCCGAAAATTCAATCGCAAGCATTTTCCTCAGCGCAGGGCTGAAATTTGCCGGTACAGTCTCGCTCACCACCTCGTTTGGTGGCGAAATCACGAAAATTCAAACTGATTCTACGCCGATGGGCCTTGTCCGCGCCATGATTCCGCAGGCAGAACTCCAGGCCATAGGCGCAAACGAACCTGCACTCGTCCCGCAGCACGTAAGTGTCGTCAAACTGAACGAACATGGCAAGCGCGTCCACGAAAGCATCATCGAAGCGCCCTCCGTTTCGATGGGACAGAACCTCGCCATGTACCTCTTGCAGTCCGAACAAATCCGTTCTGCGGTGGGCATCGAGGCGCAATTCAACATGCAGGACCCGAGCACGCTGGACTATGCCGCCGGTTTCTACATCGAAGCGTTCCCCGACCTCGAAGACAAGGATATCAACCTGATCGAAGTCATCGTGCAGAATCTCCCGAAATTCCGCGACATGTACAAAGCGGACAAGGGTTTTGACCTTGACGAACTTTTGGACCAGCTCCGTGGCCCCTACGATATCGAAGTCGTGCGTGAAATCGAACCGAAGCCGTTCTGCCCATGCAGCAAGGACCGCATGCTCGCCACGCTTGCCACGCTACCGCTCAAGGACTTGCAGGAACTGAGCAGCGAGAACAAGGACTTGGACGTGGTCTGCGACTTCTGCCGCACAAGCTACACGATTACACCTGCAGACTTGCAGGAGATTATAGACGAGAGAGGAAAGAAGTAGACAGTAAACAGTAGGCAGTAGACAGGATTAGTTAGGCGGCGTTGCCGCGATTATACAACTTCCTACCGACGACTTCCTACTAATCACTAACCCTTACCCCTAAAACCAAACTCCTACCACCTAAAACCTACAACCTAATCCCATGTTTACCAAGCAATGTGTTGTCACTCTTGACCTGGAAGGCGTTCTTGCGCCAGAAATCTGGATTGCCGTCGCCGAAAAGACGGGCATCAAGGACCTGCGCCTCACCACCCGCGACATTCCCGACTACGATGTGCTCATGAAAGGACGCATCAAGATTCTCGAACGCGAAAACATCAAGCTCCCTGACATACAGAACGTGATTGCAAATCTCGGACTCCTCGACGGTGCCCGCGACTTTATGGACAAACTCCGCGACGAAGCCCAGGTGATTATTCTCTCGGACACGTTCCAGGAATTTGCCTACCCCATCATGAAGAATCTCGGATTCCCGACGATTTTCTGCCACAACCTAGTGGTCGAAAACGACATGATCAAGGGTTACCACTTGCGCATGAGCGACCAGAAGACGAAGGTCGTGAAACATTTGCAGGAACTCAACTTCAAGGTGTTCGCCTCGGGCGATTCCTTCAACGATACGGGCATGCTCAAGCAGGCCGACAAGGGCTGTTTCTTCTGCGCTCCGGATTCCATCGTGGCCCAGTTCCCGCAGATCGAAGCTACAAAGACCTACGCAGAACTTTTGGACAAGTTCCACAAGTTCCAGGAATCCTTATAAATTAGTAGACAGTAGGAAGTCGGAAGTAGACAGAAAGCTATTTATACACAAAAAAGCCTCGCGGTTGCGAGGCCTTTCTTTTTTAATAAGAACTGGTCATTGTCCAATAGTCAGTAGTCATCAGAAAAAAAACTAAAAACTAATGACCAATGACTAATAACTAATGACTAACAACTACTTCAAGCTAGGAGTTTCCCAGTCGATCCATTCAGACTTCTTGAAGCTGATGGTCTGCGTATTCTTGGTGTAATCAATCTTACCCGTCTTGGCATCCTTGCCGAGCAAGAACTTGTTCATGAAGTCCTTGACTTCGTCGAACTGTCCGTTCGGGAGCTGGCAGTGACCATGGCCGCCTTCCTGGCTGTAGGTGTAATTTTCCGTTGCACCGAGAGCGTCATAGACTTCCTTAGAAGCTTGTCCGCAGTAGTTCGACGGAACTTCGCCAAGCCATTCCTGGCCGGCGTTATCCAAGATGAGAAGCGCACGCGGGGCAACCATGGCAACCAACATGTGCTGGTCAAACGGGAGCGTATTTTCCTTGCCGTCGTAGTTCTTGAAGGAAGAAATCATCCACTTGCCTTCGGTACCGGCGCTGTTCAGGCCCTGCACGAACTGCTTGCCCTTCTGCCTGTTGACCTGAGCGCCGACGCGCCAAAGCGATGCGCCACCAGAACCGGATTCCTGCGGAATCGTGAGAGCGATACGTTCGTCAAAAGCACCCACAGCGAGCGTACCCTTGCCCCAGCGAGAGCAACCTGTCATGGCGAGGTGCTTCACGTCGATACCCGCTTCCGGAGTCTTTTCAAGAGCGTCGATAATGCGGCTCACGCCCCATGCCCATGCAATGATGGTGCCCTGGCCCTGGTTATAAAGCTGGAAGAACATGCCGCCACCGCTTTCCGGGGCGACGTCATCCGGGTTGAAAGTAATCTGAGCGATGTCGAGACCGTTCGTTGCATTGCCAAGGCTTCCGCAACCGCCCATCATGCCACCGCCAAAACCAATCATGGCCGGCTTCGGCTTGTCCTTCGTACCCGCATTGCTGATTTTCACGGAGAACGAACCGGATTTGCCCTTGTCAGTCACCTTGATGGTGAGCTTTCCACCGGAGTAAGAACCTTCGACCTTTTCCGGGTTACGCGGCTTTGTACCGAACATGAGCTTTTCGAACATGGCGCCGAGTTCTTCACGACGGCACTTCCAATCCGCCTTCGTGGAAATGCGCTTGCCGTCGAGGCCCATAAACGGGTCCGGAAGTTTTGCGTTGTTCACGCTAGAAGGAATATTGCCAATCTGGCATTCGCTGCGGTGGTCTTCCACAAAGTCGCTTGCCACAGGCTGCGGAGCCGTTTCGCTGCTGGCAGGAACAACGGCGCTCGAAGATGACGTCGGAGGTATGACAACAGCCGAACTGGCCGGTACTGTTGCCGAACTGCTAGAGCGATGGCGATGTCCGCTTGAACTCGTCGCTACCGGCCCAGCACTGCTGAGAGGAGCAGTTGCCGAAGAAACAACGACAGGCCCAGCAACACTAGAAGAACTGCCAAGGGCAGAACCATTTGAATCTGGATTTTTTTGACCGGCGGAATCAAGAGAGCTAGAACTCAGTAAAGCCGCATCGACAGAACTGGATATTCCCGCATCCGGCACGGTCGCACTGGAAAGCCCTAAATTAGCAGCATCCGAAGAAAGTCCTGCTTGAGTGCCACAATCTGAAGTTAAACATTCTGCGGAAGAAGAAGAATCATCACCGCAGGCCCATAAACCAAAGGCAACTACTGCCACTGGCACTAGATATTTGTATTTATTCATTTTATACCAACCCCAACAACAGTCGGAAATTCGACAGTTTGTTGTTACTTAAAATAATCTAATCAAAAAATGAAGGCAACGATGTAATTCTTTTTTTGTTGTAAGAGTTACAACGGAAAATTTCCAAAGACATTGTTTCTAGATTTTTACAATCTTTAAAAAAGGGGTAATGCGTTTTTTGGCTTATTTTTGGCATATTTACGAAAAAAGAGCCCATAAGTTCCAAAATATTAGATAAATTGAGATTGATGGATCTGGCTAATTTTACAACAAACCAAGAGCACATTGTAAGTGTGCTCCTTAAAAAGAATCCGAAACTGGATGAAGGGATTCTCAGAAAAGCTATAGCCTTTATCGCCGACGCCCATGATGGTCAGTACCGCAAAAGCGGAATGCCTTACACAGAACACCCTTACGAAGTGGCTAAAATCCTTGCCGACTTGAAGCAGGACCAGGCAACGGTACTCGCAGGTTTATTGCACGACGTAGTAGAAGACACCCCGCACACGCTCAACGAGATTTCTGAACTTTTTGGCGAAGACACGGCGTTCATGGTCGATGCGGTGACAAAGATTACCGCCGTACAAGAGGCTAGCAAGACAGCGCAAAAGGCAAGCACTTACCGCAAGCTCATTACGGCCATGGCAAAAGACCCCCGCGTCATCATGATCAAAATCGCAGACCGCATCCACAACATGCGAACCATGCGATACATGAAGCCGGAAAAGCGAAAGGCCATTGCCCAGGAAACACTCGATATTTACGTGCCGCTCACGCACAGGTTCGGTCTCTACAAATTGAAAACCGAACTTGAAGACTTGAGTTTCAAGTACGTGAATCCGGACGAATACCAGAAACTCGTCGATGCACTTATCGAGAACAAGGAAAAGCGCGAGAACTACGTGCAGTCTGTGATTGGCCCGCTTCAAATCAAGATGGCCCTCGAAGACTTTGACTGCACCATCCAGGGCCGCACCAAGAACATCTATAGCATTTACAACAAGATGATTGCCCGCGGTTGCGGTTTTGAGGACATCTTCGACATTTTCGCCATCCGCATTATCGTCGAGACAATTCCCGAATGCTACCTCGCCTTGGGTTACGTACACAACTTGTGGACGCCGCTACAAAGCCGCTTCAAGGACTATATCGCAACCCCGAAGCCGAACCTTTACCAAAGCATCCACACCACAGTCATCGGCCCCGAAAACAAGATGGTCGAAGTCCAAATTCGTACAAAGGACATGGACCTCACGGCCGAGAAGGGATTCGCCGCCCACTGGGCGTACAAGATGGAAACGCAACACGAAGGCGAAGAACTGGCATGGCTCGACCACATGGTCAAGTTGCAGTCTGAAATTTCGGACTCGAAGGAATACCTCGACTTCTTGAAAGTCGATTTGAAGCCCGAAGGGATGACGGTGTTTACGCCGAAGGGTGCCTCCATTGAACTCCCGGAAGGTTCCATCGTTCTCGACTTTGCATTTGCCGTGCACTCGGAACTTGGTCTCCATTGCATTGGCGCCCGCATTAACGACAAGGTCGTAAGTCTTGACGAACCGGTGCCGCACGGTGCCACCATCCAGATTTTAAAGAGTCCAAGCCAGGAACCGAGCCCAGAATGGCTCAATATGGTGAAGACCATCAAGGCTAAGCAGGAACTCCGCAAATGGATGAAAACAAGTATCGTCATCCAGTCCCGCAGCCTCGGCAAAGAAATCTGGACACGCGAACTTCGACTTCTAAAAATCGAAAAAGACAAGCGTCCCAAGGAAGAAGACATCCTTCGGTATTTTGGTCAAACTAGTTTAAACGAATTCTTTGAGCACTTGGGTCAGGGCGAACTCCCCCTCCAGGACATCCACCGATTCCTGAACGGCGGAAACGATATCATCTCCAAGGAAACATCTTCGTTGCGGTTCTACCCGACATTCGGCAAGGACAAGGACAGCATGCTGACTGATGAAATGCCGTTGATGATTGGGCAAGAGACGAGTCTCCTCATCCATTTCGCAAGCTGCTGCGGACCGGTCCCCGGCGACAAGATTGTAGGCGTTATGCGTCCGCAAATCGGCATCGAGGTTCACAAGAGCGATTGCCCGTGCCTCAAGGATTTACCAACAGACCAGCGACTCCCCGTTGATTGGAGCGCAGACGTCACGAAGCCTTTTACGACTCACCTCACCATCGAAACAGACAACCGCAAGAACCTTCCGTTAAGCATTCTGATGGTTCTAAAAGACGAAAACCTTTCACTAGACAGAATGAGCATAGCCAGTGCCCAATATACGGGACGCATCCGCATGGAATTCAAGGCGTTCCGCAAGGACCAGGTCGATGCCATTGTGACCAAGATAAGGCAAGTCGCGGGAGTCAGAGGGGTTGAAAAAGCATGATAACGTCCCTACGCCATTGCGACTACACACAAAAAAACCGTGCGTTCAACTGCCGCATGAGGAACCGCTACTACGAAGAAGTCTATTACGCCTTCCGTGCGCTGTTCCCGAACGACATTGCCGAAGCCAAGAATTCGACTCCGGAAGAAAACAACGCTTGGTACCAGCACCTAAGTAAGGATATCAAGCGTTACGAACGCCTTTTGATGACGTGCCTCGAATATGCACAAGCGGCCATTTTTTATGGTAAGGCCGAAAATTCTTCGCTTTACTCCAAGGACAAACGCTGGGGTATTTTGCAAGAAGAAATTTTCCTTGTGCACTTTTTGCAGGAACTGCTTTCGACGACGCGCTACGTTATCGCAAGGATTGACACGGACAAAGTATTGCAGCAATGGAGTGGCGCCATGCAGGGAATGAAATCAAGCCCGGTCACTTACGGGTTCGTGAGCGACATCCAGGGAAAGTTAAACACAATGAACGCGGGAACTATCGACGAATTCAAGGATTTGTTGAAACACGTCCTGGACCGATTCCAGATTGCGAACACGTTGTTTGGAACCGTGCAGGACTTGCAGAACTTTTATTAGACGAGAGACGAAAGATGAAAAAACGTCATGCAGAGTTCAAAGAACGAAGCATCCAGTTAAGGAAAATCACTGGATCCTTCACTACGTTCAGGATGACGAAATCAAACAACAATTGACGAAAGACCATTAACTATTGACTTTTAACTAACCACTAATCACTAACCACTGTTTACTGCTAATGTCTGAATACATCATTTTATCAATCTTCCTTTTTCTAGGCGCGTTTATCGCGGCGGCGGCTACCGTCACAGGCCTGTTGCTAGGCTACCGCACCAAGAATACAAAGAACAAGATGGCTCCGTACGAATGCGGTATGGAAACCATCGGCAACGCTAGAATCCAGTTCAAGGTGGGCTACTACCTGTTCGCCTTGCTCTTCCTCGTATTTGATATCGAAGCGCTGTTCCTCTTCCCCGTCATGATGAACTTCAAGGAAATCATGGCTGGCCACACGGCGCTCCCGCCATCAGTCGTCATTATCGACCTTATCATCTTCATCGCGATTCTCGTTTCGGGCCTTGCTTACGCCTGGAAAAAAGGAATTCTCAAATGGGAATAATCAATTTAGCTCCAAAGATCTTGGACCCGATTCCCGGTGGAAAGTACGTTGTCAACGCCATCGACTATGTTGTGAACTGGGCCCGTGCAAACTCCATTTGGCCTCTGACATACGGTACTAGCTGCTGCGCCATCGAAATGATGTCGAGTTCTATGGCTCGCTATGACATTGCCCGTTTTGGTAGTGAAGTGTTCCGCTCGTCCCCCAGACAAGCGGACTTGTTTATTCTGGCAGGTACGATTACTCGCCGCATGGCCCCCGCCATCCAGATGCTTTGGGAACAGATTCCCGGCCCCAAGTACGTGATCGCCATGGGCGCCTGCACCATTAGCGGAGGCCCGTTCATTTACGACAACTATTCTGTTGTCCGTGGTGCACAGAACTTGATTCCGGTCGATGTGTTCGTTCCCGGATGCCCGCCGCGCCCCGAAGCTTTGTTCCACGGTCTCTTGACGCTCCGCGATAAAATTTTGCATGAAACATGCCGCAACCCGTGGCATGAAGGCGAACCGAAAGATGTTTCGACGATGGACCGCTATCGCGAAGCCGCAAAGACCTGGGCAGCTCTCGAAGAGATGAAAGACGAACAGATGGCCGAAGCGCGCGCGAAGTTCAAGGAAGAAAATCCGAACTACAAGAGTGCTTTCAAGCCCATCCGTGTCAAGAAAGAAGATTTCCCGGAAGTCGAACGCGTGCCGTTCAAGCGTATGGGACTCACGCAACTCGAGATTTTCACAAAGCTCCGTGCAAAATTCCCGAACGTGACCGTGCATACCCGCGGTGACGAAATTCCGGAAGACCTTGTCGCGCAGATGCCTGCCGACCGACCGCTGGAAGTCATGCTGGAAAAAGAGGACTATTTAAAAGTTGTTGAATTTGTCAAGAACGATCCCGAATTCAAAATGGATTACCTGATCGACGTGACCGCGATTGACTACGACGACCACTTCGACATGGTGACGATGCTCAGGAGCCTTGAAATCGGCCACAAGATTTTCCTCTGCGTGCAGCTCAAGAAAGACTTTTCCATTGACGAAGAAAAGCGCCCGACATCGCTTTTGGCCAGCGTCCCGACCATTTCGCATCTCTATCCCGGTGCAGAAATCAAGGAACGCGAAGTTTACGACATGTTCGGCATCAAATTTGAAAATCACCCCGACCTTCGCCGCATATTCCTCGACAAGGACTTCGTGGGTTACCCGCTCCGTAAAGACTTTACTCACCCGGAAATGATCAGGAGGCCTATATGAGTCATCAGTTACCTCCGGGATTTCGCCTCGAACGCAAATCGAATACTGAAGAATTTTTTATCAACATGGGGCCGCAGCACCCGAGTACGCATGGTGCGCTCCGCCTCACGCTCCGCATGGACGGCGAAACCATCGTAGAACTTGTTCCGCACTTTGGCTATATCCACCGCGGTATGGAAAAGCAAGCGGAATCGATGAGTTACTTGCAGTACATCGCCATGTCAGACCGTCAAGACTATTTGACCGCAATCCAGAACAACTTGGGCGTTGTTATCGCCCTTGAAAAGGGCATGAACGTAGGCGTTCCGCTCCGTGGCGAATACATCCGCGTGATGCTCCAGGAACTTGGACGAATCGCTTCGCACTTGGTATTCTACGGTTGCTTTGGCGGCGACCTCGGCGGACAAACGTGCTTGCTGTTCGGCTTCAAGGAACGTGAAATGGTTCACGACATCCTCGAAGAAGTCACAGGTTCGCGCCTTACGACAAACTTCTTTAGACCGGGCGGAAGCCGCTACGACGTGCCGGACACGTTTATCCCGCGCGTAAAATCGTTCCTCGACCACATGGAAGATACGATGAAGGACTACGAAAGGTTCCTTTCCAAGAACATCATCGTGTTGGAACGCAGCATCGGCATCGGTGTTCTTTCCAAGGAAGACGCGATTGCTTACGGTTGCTCAGGCCCCGTGCTCCGCGCCAGCGGCGTGAACTTCGACGTTCGCCGTGCAAACCCGTACAGCATTTACGACCAGTTCGACTTTGACGTTCCCGTGTTCCATAACGGCGACTGCTACGACCGCTACCAGATCCGCATTGCAGAAATTCATCAATCGCTGAAAATTCTGCGCCAGTGCGTCGAGAAATTCCCCGAAGGACCGTGGCGCAGCAAGGAAAAGCCGGTGCGACTCCCCGTGGGCCGTTACTACAGCGAAATCGAAACCGCCAAGGGACTTTACGCGACATACGTCGTTGCCGCGACAACCGGCGAAAAGCCATACCGCATCCACACTCGCGGTCCAAGTTTCCCGCATATCGCAGCACTTAACAAGATGGTTCAAGGCCACAAGATTTCGGACCTCGTGACCATCATGGCAACTCTTGACCCCGTGATCCCGGAAATTGACAGGTAGTTTATGTTTGTACCTTCAGTAACACACCCTATAGGCGACTTTGTTCGAGACTTGGTTCCGCGCATTGCAGAATACCTGCCCGCAAGCATCCAGTCCGACACGCTCAACAGCGTTATCGCCTTCCTCATCAACGCCGTGATTTGCATTATCGCCGTCTGTATCGTGAACATCGGTTCGGCCCCGATTCTCATTTACATGGAACGCAAAGTCTGTGCGCATGTACAATGCAGACTCGGTCCGATGCGCCTCGGTTGGCATGGCACCCTCCAGACCATTGCAGACGTGATCAAGATGCTATTCAAGGAAGTCTATGCTCCAAGTGGCGCAGACAAGCTCATGTTCTACTTGGCTCCGCTTATCGTTTTGATTGCGCCGTTTATCGTCTGTGCGTTGATTCCGTTCGACAAGAATCTCGTCGTGGCCGACGTTTCGATGGGCATTCCGCTCATCATCGCGGTGAACGGCTTTGGCGTGCTCGGCATTTTACTTGGCGGCTGGAGCAGTAACAACAAGTATTCCTTGCTCGGAGCCCTCCGCAGTGGCGCCCAGATGATTAGCTACGAAATTTCGTTTGCAATGATTCTCCTGTTCGTCGTGATGATTTCAGGTTCCACAAACCTCATGAGCATTACGATGGGCCAGGAAGGTACCATTTTTAACTGGTGGATTTTCAAGATTCCGGTTCTCGGATTCATTGCATTCATCCTCTTCTTTATTTCCAGTACTGCCGAAATGAACCGCGCTCCGTTTGACATCGCCGAAGCGGAACAGGAACTCACAGGCGGTTACCACACGGAATACAACGGCACTCCGTTTGCCATGTTCTACCTCGCCGAATACATCGCCCTCATCACGAACTCAGCCCTTGCGACCACATGCTTCCTCGGTGGATTCTTCCCGCCGTGCATTGGCATCGCCGCTGTAGATAACGTCTTGAACATGGTGCCTGGCGTCGTATGGTTCTTCGCAAAGATTTACTTTATGGTCTGGTGCTACATGATGGTCCGCTGGACGTTCGTGCGCCCGCGTGTCGATCAGCTCATGGACTTTGAATGGAAATTCTTATTGCCCGTCAACCTTGTACTACTCGTTGCTGGAGCAGCGTGGATTGCAATCGGGGGGTAGGTAATTCGGATTTAGGAATTGTCATGCTGAGTTCAAAGAACGAAGCATCCAGAGCAAAAATTTCACTGGATCCTTCGCGATGCTCAGGATGACGAGCTCAAATGGCTAATGATTATGGATAAAAATATTTCAACATTACAATACATCAAACGTTACTTGAAGCGGTGCATTACAGGTCCGTGGAGCCTGATGTGCGGACTATCAGTTTCGCTCAAGTATTTTTTCAGTCCTAAACGCATTGTCACGGAACAATACCCCGAAAACCGCAAGACGTTAAAGATGCACGACCGTTACCGTGGCCGCCTCGAAATGATCGAAGATGCAGACGGCAACAATCGCTGTACCGCCTGCGGCATGTGCGAACGCGCCTGCCCGAACGCCTCCATCAACGTCCTTGCTACGAAAAACATCGCCGGCAAAAAGGTTCTTGGGCGTTACGTCTATCACTTTGCGAGCTGCACCCAGTGTGGCCTCTGCGTAGAAGCGTGCCCGTTTGGCGCCATCCAGATGAGCCCCGCTTTCGAAGTGGCGACAACCGACCCGAACGATCTCGAAATGATTTTAAATAAGAAGGAGGGGCAAGGTTAATGTTCCCGGATTTACCGTTATCTTTCCCGATGGGAGGCATGGACATTGCGTTCTATGTCGTCGCATTCGTGATTTTAGTTACTGCGGTTTGTTGCGTTGCCGTGAAGAACATCTTGCAGAGTGCAGTGTTCCTCATCTTTAGCTTTGTCACCACCGCCATCCTCTACTTGCTCATGCACGCCGAGTTCATCGCACTTGCTCAAGTGATGGTCTATGTGGGCGGTGTCGTGATTTTCGTGGTCTTTACGATTCTCCTCACGAGCCACTTGGGCGAAGACGCATTCACGACAAAGATGCCGAGAATTTTCACGGCGTTCGCGCTTTCCATTGCATTTGTGTTCGTGATGGTCAAGTGTGTTTTGCCGACTCCAGACTTGGCAAGCGGCATCGTAAACTCCCCCGCCGATTATTCTTCACTCCAAAACTTCGCCCTGCGATTGCTCGGTAACGATCCGAGCGGATTCATCATCCCGTTTGAAATCGTGAGCGTGCTCCTCCTGATGACGCTCATCTGCGCCATTACCGTCGCCCGTCGCGGAAAAGAAGATACCGAAGAGGAGGCTAGCAAATGAATCTTTTGAACTGCTTGATTCTCGCATTTTTGTTGTTCGGTATAGGCGTCTGGGGCCTGATGCGCCGCCGCCACCTCATCGGCATGCTCATTTCCATTGAGCTCATGCTGAACGCCGCGAACATCAACTTTATCAGTTTCGCCTACTTCACCGCGCACGACGCGACTGCAGGCGCTCTGTTCAGTATCTTTGTCATTGCTGTGACGGCTTGCGAAATGGCAATCGCCCTTGCGATTATCGTAACCATGTACCGCCGCCACAAAAGTCTTGACGTTGACCAGTTGAGGGATCTCCATGATTAGTGATATTACTCTCGGCTACTCGATTCTTCTGCTTCCGCTTATCACATTTGTCGTGAACGGACTTTTCCTCGGAAACAAGTGTGCCAAAGCAGCCGCCATTTTCGCAGTTGTCTGCAACGGGCTTGCATTTGCCGCCGCGGGAGCACTCGCCTTTATCTATTTCTCGGACTTTGCGCCGCAAGCGACGTCTCTCTTTGACCATACGTTTATCCCGTTCGTCGGAGGCCTTGTCGCAAGAATCGGCATGCTGATTGACCCGCTCTCCGTGATGATGCTCGTGGTCGTGACGTTCATCAGTTTCATGGTGAACATCTACAGCATTGGCTACATGCGCGAAGACCGCGCCGCCGGGCGATTCTTTGCGCTCTTGTCGCTATTCAGCTTTAGCATGCTCGGCCTCGTCGTTGCCACAAACCTTTTCCAGATGTTCATCTTCTGGGAACTCGTGGGCGTCTCAAGTTACTTGCTCATCGGTTTCTGGTACCACAAGCCAAGCGCCGTAAGCGCATCCAAGCAGGCGTTCATTCTCACCCGCTTTGCCGATAGCTTCTTCTTACTCGGCATAGTGCTTGTAAGCTACGTTGTCGGCAGCTTCGACTTTTCGACACTCAATTCGCTCAGTTTAGTAGATTTCCAGAAGCAGTTCATCAACCTCGGCCTTGTGACAATCTCGAAGTCCGAAGCGCTCGTTCTCGGTTCCATCTTGATTTTCACCGGTGGCTGGGGCAAGTCCGCCATGTTCCCGATGCATATCTGGCTTCCGAACGCCATGGAAGGTCCGACACCGGTTAGCTCTATCATCCACAGCGCAACGATGGTCGTCGCAGGCGTTTACCTTGTCGCTCGACTCTTCCCGTTCTTTGCCATTTGCGATAACGCCCTCACGCTCATCATGTGGGTTGGAGCCTTCACGATGGTATTCGCCGCAGTCATCGCCTGCACACAGAAAGATATCAAGCGCATTCTCGCCTACTCCACGCTTTCGCAGCTGGGTTATATGATGTTTGCGCTTGGCGCTTGCAAGATTGGCCTGGTTGTCGCCGTTACCGGTTGGACAGCTTCCACATTCCACATCTTTACGCACGCCTTTTTCAAGTGCAGTTTGTTCCTCATCGCCGGTAGCCTTATCCATCAAGTCCATACGAACGATCTCGACGCCATGGGCGGTCTCGGCAAAAAGATGAAACTCACTTACGTGTGCACACTGATTTCGATTCTCGCCATTTCGGGTATTCCGCCGTTCTCCGGATTTTTCTCCAAAGACGAAATCATTCTCGCCGCATTCCAAGGACAACATTACGTTGTCTTTGGGCTAGCACTATTCACGAGCGGTCTCACGACATTCTACATGTTCCGCCTGTTTTTCCTTGCATTCCACGGTGAACCGCGTCACGAAGGCGTCAAGGCAGGACACGTGCACGAAGATTTCGCCATGACGCTCCCGATTGTAATCCTTGCAATTCCGGCGCTTTTGAGCGGTGTTCTCGGCAAGGGAATTTTCGAGGAATTCTTTGTTCCGGGCCAGTTGAACGTTCCGCAACTCATGAAGCTCGAACACGCCGAATGGCTCCCGTTTGTGGCCGTTGGCATTGCAGTCATTGCACTCGTTATCGCTTGGGTGCTTTACGCAAGCCCGTGGGCTAAAGTTCAGCGAGCCCTCGACGAGACAAACCGCAGTGGCATCTACAAAATTGTATATCACAAATTCTACTTCGATGAAATGTACTACGCCGTCGTTCGCCAGTTCATCTTTGGCGGTATCGCACGCGCAGCACGCGCATTCAACGATTACGTGATTGAAGGTCTGCTTGCATTTACGGTATGGTTTGTCCATAAACTCGGCGACTTGGTACGCTTGGCACAAGCGGGCTACTTGCCGTTCTACTTGGGCACATTGATTGTCGGCGTTCTCCTTTGGCGATTCTTCGGCCAGCTTCCCCTGTAGGCGTTACCCATGAATACAATACTTTTTAACTCCATTTGGGTCATCCCCCTCTTAACGGTTCTCGCCTGCGTAATGATTCCCGCAACTTACGCGAAGACGATTCGAACCATCCACGTTACGTCGGCAACGATTGTTCTTGCGATTGTCTGCTACTTGACTTATGTTGTATATGCGCTTTCAGGGACTCCGACAAACCCTGCCGCGGCACCGCTTGCGCTCCGATTCTTTACGGACATTCCGTGGCTTTCGATGTTCAAAGCGAACTACATCGTCGGAGCCGACGGTCTCAACATGCTGTTGCTCGCGCTTACCGCGTTTATCGTCTGGGCAGGCGTGCTCGTGAGCCTTAACATCAAAGGGAACCAGAAGATTTTCTTTGCGCTTATCCAACTTTTGGCAACAAGTGTTTACGGCGTGTACATGAGCTTTGACTTGGTGCTGTTCTTCGTGTTCTACGAAATGGAAGCACTTTGCATGTACCTCATGATTGCCTGCTACGGCAGCGGCAAGCGCGACTACGGTGGTAAAAAGCTCACGTTGACGCTTGCGTTCGGTTCCTCGATGATTCTTGCAACGCTATTCGGGCTCTTCTTCGAAAGCGGCGCTACCAGCTGGAATCTCATTGAAATCGCCAAGACGAACCTCCCGATGGATTTCCAGATGTGGGCTTTCCCACTCATGTTCATGGGATTCGCCGTTTCAAGTTCGCTCTTCCCGTTCCACTTCTGGAGCCCAGACGGTCACTCCGCCGCCCCGACCGCTGTTTCCATGCTCGCCGCCGGCGTAATGATGAAAATGGGTGCCTACGGATGCTTGCGCGTCGCCATGTTCCTCATGCCCGAAGCCGCAAAGATTTGGCTCCCGTACGTTGTCGCCCTGTTAATCTTTAACGTGGTTCTCGGCCCGTTCATCGCCATCCGCCACAAAGATCTCAAGTATATCACCGCTTACAGTTCCATTAGCCACCTGGGCCTCATCTTCCTCGGACTTGCAGCGCTCACGCCGATCGGGCTTCGCGGAGCTAGCCTCCAGATGATTTCCCACGGGTTCTTGACGGGACTCTTCTTCGCTACGATTGGCATGATCTACGAACGCACCCACACCCGCGACATCACGGAAATGGGCGGTATCATGCGCAAGATGCCCTTCCTCGGCGTTGGCTTTGTGCTTGCTGGTTTCGCAGGTCTTGGGCTCCCGGGCTTTAGTGGATTCATCGCCGAAAGTACAATCTTTATCGGAGCATTCCAGCAAGATTCCACGCTCACACGCATTGTGACGATTCTCGCGATACTCTCCATCACGACGACGGCCGTCTATATTCTGCAAACAGCGAACCGTATGCTTCACGGCCCACTCCCGCAGAAATACGAAAGTCTCACCGATGGATGCTTCCGTGAAAAGCTAGTCATTGTCGTTCTCGTTGCCTGCTTGTTGTTCATCGGTGTTTGCCCCGGCTGGATATCGGAAATTCTAGACCAGAGCATAGCTCCAATTTTTGAAAAAATCAACAATATACCTTAACTAGATCCTTCGCGTTGCTCAGGATGACATTTTACTAACCACTGTTTACTAACCACTGTTTACTACCTATGTTTAACATACCAAACTTCATTCTACCTGACGTTCTGCTGCTGATTTTCCCGTTCATCGTAATCGGGATGCGCCTGTTTGTAACAACGCGTTCACAGTTGCCATGGCGTTTGGCAAACATCGGCTTTATCGCCATTTTTATCCTATTGAATTTAATTCCATTCTCCGGCGGAGCCGAAAGAATCTTTATCAGCAACTGGAAAGTAGATGACTTCGGTGTGCTCATGCGCGAAGTGCTCATTGTAAGCGCTTTACTCGGCATGTGGCTTTCCAAAGATTACTTCGAACACGGCGCTGACAAGAAACCGCAAATGCACCAGATTGCCGAATTCATCGGCGCCATCGCATTTGCGACATTCGGCGGATTCACGGTCGTGAGCGCATGCGATTTGCTCACGTTCTTCCTCGGTTTGGAAATCGCAACCATCCCGATGTACGCCCTTGCTGCCTGGAATAAACGCGATCAGTACGGTTCCGAAGCCGCCACCAAGTACATCTTGATGGGGTCTGTTGCCACGGCATTTGAACTGTTCGGATTCAGCTACCTCTACGGTTTCTCCGGGAGCCTCCACTTCAGCGAAATACAGGCCGCGGTTGCAAGCGGTTCTAGTCCGCTATTGTGGATTGCCGTGCTGTTTCTGTTCTGTGGAATTGGCTTCAAGCTCACGCTGTTCCCGTTCTACACCTGGGCTCCGGACGTTTACGAAGGCGCACCGACGCCTGTGACAGCAGTGCTTTCTGTCACCTCGAAGGCAACAGCAATCGCATTCCTCGTTGTGCTCGTCTATGGCCCGCTCTCCCCGATTCAAGACAAGATGGCCCCGCTCATTGCGCTCCTCGCAGGCGTCACACTCTTTGTCGGAAACCTCGGCGCATTAAAGCAGAGCCGCCTCCGCCGTTTCATGGCTTACAGCTCCATCGCTCAGGCCGGTTACATCATGGTCGCCTTGCTTGGCCCTGCAACAACCGCAAAGACAGCAATCATCTATTACCTCTTTGTCTATGCCGTTTCAAACTACCTCGCCTTCTTCGTGTTCAGTATCATCGGGCATCACCGCGAAGAGACATTCCAATCGCTCCGTGGACTTTCTAAGCAGAACCCGAGCCTCGCCATCGCCCTTGCCATTTCGATGTTCAGCTTGGCAGGCATTCCGCCTCTCGCCGGTTTCTTCGGCAAGTTTCACTTGTTCTTCAGCGGAGCTTCGACGGGCCATTACACGCTCGTCGCATTCGCTGTTTTGAACAACGTCATTGCGCTCTTCTACTACTTGCAGCTCATCAAGGCAGCCTGGGTCGATGAACCCGACGGTCACCTCACGCCGCTCCGCCTCACCAAGCGCCAGCGCGAAGTCGTTATTTTGCTGAGTATTGCAGTAATCTTCCTCGGTTTTGTACCGTTCCTGAGCAACAACATCTTTGCTGGCTTCACGAATTAAGCTGGTGGAAATGCATGGATTCTCCTAACGGAGAATGACAAAAAATTTTGCCCCCGATTTTGTCGGGGGCATTTTTCAGAAAAAATATATTGTCATCCGAATCCAAGGGTATATTATCCCACAGTAACTGCGTGATTTCACAATTGGTTATAGGATATAAATCCCAATAATACTTCTTCATTTTTAAAATCAAGATACTTCATCCCGACCGCTAAATTGATTTTGTGGGAACTATCAGTGTCGAAAAATTTAACATTAATCGTATCAACGCCGATAAGCGTCGGAACTATAAACGCAAAGCAAGAATCATTAACGATCTTTGATGTCAACGAAGTTTGCCATTTGCGAACGCGGCTGTCTAAACAAATTTGAATGGTCTCGTTTTTCTCGACTTCAAGCCAATATTCTGCACCCAAAGAGTCCCGATTTAAGACAACATTTCTTTGAGGATTGTTCAACAATTCTTCGGCACTCGGTCCTTTGTCCGAGCATGCAACGCAGAAAAAACATATAAAGACAATACTACAGTTTTCCAAATATTCATATAAACACCTCCCAAATTGATTTTATAAAAGCAACCTACAAAATCAAATTCAAGAGAAGCTGCGTTCGGAATGAATTAGTGTGTAAAATAAAATTGTGTTTATAACTATTCGTTCCAGATGTCGTTCGGGAGTTTTCCGATATCGCGAAAGTCGAGTTTGCCGTTTGTCGCAGAATTCATGCTCACAAGGCGCGCCAAAGGCTTACCAGCGCGTTCAATGACGATTTCTTCGTCCTTGATGGCAACCTGGTTCAAGAGCGTCCCAAAATTCTGACGCATATCCATTGCAGAAACTACTTTCGACACGGCGAGTCCTTTTTATACCAATTTAATTATTATTATAATTAACGTCAAAACGCTTGAAAGGAGATTCCCGCTCGGAGGCGGGAATGACAATAAAAAAGGTGACCCCGTCCCCATTCGCGGATCATGACCACGTAAGCGCTAAATAGCATTCAAGGCGAGTGTCGCAAAATCAAGCATACTTGATTTTATGATCGAGCCGAAATTGCTGACGCGAAGCGTCAACCGCAAGTGGTCAAAGAGCACAGAGGCCGAGGTGACATCAAAAAAATGGATCAAGAAGTTCGCACATTTTCGGTCACGCAGTACATGCGTTCGCTCAAGAACACCGTGGAGGCAACACCTGCGGTTTGGGTGCATGGGGTGATTTCGCAAATTGCGGAAAAGCCGTCGGGCGTTTACCTGAGCATAGCGGACTTCGCCGATGGCGACGTGAAACCGAAAGCGACGCTCGCTCTTTATTGCTACACAGCCAAATACGATGCGATTCTCGCCAAGATTTCTAGCCTGTCGCAGCCGTTTACACTCAAGCACGACTTGAAGGTCAACTTTCTCGTGCGCGCGGAACTGTACATCCCGTACGGGAAGTTGCAAGCGCAAATCTTGGACATCGATCCGGTTTACACGATTGGCGAACTCGCCCTCACCAAGAGTGCCATCTTGAAGCGCCTTGCGATGGAAGGCTTGCTCGAAAAGAACAAGCAGCTAGAACTTGCCGACGTTCCGCTCCGCGTGGGGCTCATTACCGGCGAAAATACGGCCGCGTACAAGGACTTCACCACGCGACTTGAAACGTCTCCGTTTGCATTCGAAGTCACGACAGTCTATGCGCGGATGCAAGGGAACGAAACAGAAGGAAGCATCATCGCAGCGCTGGAAGAGCTCCAAGGCGACCCCAATTTAGATGTAGTCTGCATTGTACGCGGTGGCGGCGCCAAGACGGACTTGAACTTTTTCGATAGCGAAGCGCTTTGCCGCGCGGTCGCGAACTACCCCACCCCCGTCTTTACGGGAATCGGTCACGAAATCGACCGCTGCCTTTTGGACGAAGTCGCCTACCTCTCGTGCATCACGCCCACGGACTGCGCGAAGCGCCTCGTGGAACGCGTCACGGATAGCTGGAACCGCATGACCGAAGCGATGGCAAGCATTGCCGATGGCGCCCGCGACCTCCTCACCGAAAACAACAAGCAACTCGGCACGATGGGAAACCTGCTCCATCAAAAAGTTTTCGGGCTCATCCAGAACGAAAAATCCAAGCACGTGCTCATTGCCGCCTCGATCAAAAAAGACACCGCTTTTTACATAAAGTCCGAACACGAACGCCTCGACCGCAACCGCGAAGGTTTAAAGCAAGGTTCCCGCAAAATTCTCGACCTTGCAAAATCGCAGTTCGAACTCGTCAGTGAAAAAGTAAAAAGCGCGGACCCCAAGACGACGCTTGCCAAAGGCTACTCGCTCACGCTAGACGAAAACGGAAAATTCATCCGCAAGGCAAGCCAACTCAAGAGCGGCGACACCATCAAAACGAGACTCGCCGATGGAGACATTTTGTCTGTGGTGAAATAAATACATTGTGAGAGCAAGGCTCACATTTTAAATTTTTCGAGCGCTTTTCAGTACCTTTACATACTAATCACACTTTCACCCGCACTAAGTATGTAAATTTTTACGTTGTCTGCACAGTTTTTGTTTAAAAACGTCCATTTTTTCGCAGATTTTCACTTACTTTATATGCAATTAAGGACAATTACACCCAATTTAGCCAAACTCCGGCAGTTTTTCGATTTTTCTGAACCGCATTGACGCAGCATCCAGCTCAAAATAGCGCACGCAATCCCCCAACGCAAGCATCACGTAGTTCGGCGTCAAAATCTGCAAATACTTATTCAGTTGCTGTTGCAACACAGGCCAAGTGTATTCGCCAGGAGCCTTGCATTCCACCAGGAGCCACGGCTTGCTGAGCGGCGCCCCATCGCGGAAATTATGCACCACGATATCGACGCGATCATCCGTTTTTGCATCCACTAGCGAAAGCGGGAATTCCACCGCAATCAAATGAGCAGGAACCTTCACCACATCCAACAAATAGCGCACCGTTGCCTGGCGCACATGTTCTTCGGGCGTCGCGGGCACATCCTTTTTGCGAATGGGGTCGAACAGTCTATGAGGTTTGAGGTCGTTCACTTCGTTCACTTTGAGGTTCGAGCATTCGCAAAACATCTGCGAAGCTCGACTCAAAATTAAAAAAATACGCCATTCGACTTGACTTGCGTATTTTTCAAATGTATATTTTGCGACATGAATAAAATCCTTGGACAGAACATCATCGCAGCAGATGCAAGAATTGCAGCTCACGCAGCAATGGCAGCAAGCCCGGCAGCAGCCCGAGCTATTATGGGGCTGTCCAGAGAAACCAAAATCTGTAAAGCATAAAGCAAAAAACAGATAAAAAGTTTCAAGGGCAGCCCCATAAAAGGCTGCTTTATTTTTTTTAAACTTTAACCATAAAACAAGGAAACAGAAATTCTTATTTAGTAGTGTACTGGATCCTACCCCATAGGGCTTAACTCCACTAGCACAAACAAGTTGTGCAGTCTCGTATATCGCCCTTTACAGGGCTCAGGATGACGCTGAGTTGAAAATCAAGGCTCAGGATGACGTAGAATCAATATTGCAGAAATAACATAGCTAAATATTATTCTATAATTGCATTGTAAAAATTTGAATTTTCGATACCTATACAGGAGCATAAAATGCGCAGAAGACTATTGAGCGAAGGTGCCAAAGAACTCTCTTACGAAATCCGCGAGATCGTGAAGAAGGCAAACCAGCTCAAGGCCTTGGGCCTCCCCATCCACTGGGAAAACATCGGTGACCCCATCGAAAAGAAATGCCAGTTGCCCGACTGGATCAAGGACATCGTGGTCGATCTCGTGAAGACGAACCGCAGTTACGGCTACTGCCCTTCCAAGGGCATGCTTGAAACGCGTGAATTTTTAGTGAAGGAGAACAACAAGCTCGGCGGTGCACAGATTAACGTCGATGATATTTTGTTCTTCAACGGCCTCGGTGACGCCATCGCCACCATCTACGGGCTCTTGTCGATGAACACCCGCATCATCGGACCGGCTCCGGCTTATTCGACACACAGTTCTGCCGAAGCGGCCCACGCCCATACCTCACCCATCACCTACAGCCTTCAACCCGAAAACCACTGGTATCCGGACTTGGAAGAACTCGAGAACAAGGTGAAGTACAACCCGAGCATCGCGGGCATCTTGATTTTGAACCCGGACAACCCGACTGGCATGGTCTATCCGCTGGAAATTCTCAAAAAAATGGTAGATATCGCCAAGCGCTACAACTTGTTCATCATCTGCGACGAAATCTACAACAAGATTACCTACAATGGCGCCCACGCCTATGCGCTTGCCGAATACATCGGTGACGTTCCGGGCATCGCGCTCAAGGGCATTTCCAAGGAATACCCGTGGCCGGGCGCTCGTTGCGGCTGGGCCGAATACTACAACCGCGACAAGGACGAACAGTTCGACGCTTTCTGCCGCGCCATCGACAACGCAAAGATGGTGGAAGTCTGCTCGACCACGCTCCCGCAGATGACAATTCCGCGCGTGCTGGGCGATCCGCGCTTTATCGAGCACCGCACCGCACTTAACGAGAAGATTGGCCGCCGTAGCGCCATCATCAACGAAATCCTTTCGGACATCCCGGAACTGTATTTCAACCCGACATACGGTGCGTTCTACAACACCATCATCTTCCGCGAAGGCGTGCTCAACAGCCACCAAACGCTCAAAATCGACAATCCGATTATCAAGAAGAAAGTCGAAGAATGGTGCAGCAAGACGACAAACCTCGACTACCGCTTTGTCTATTACCTGCTGGGCGCGAAGGGAATCTGCGTCGTGCCGAGCACGAGTTTCTGCACGGACTTGAAGGGATTCCGCGTAACGCTCCTCGAAGAAGACGAAGACGAACTCCGCAGCGTGTTCACTACCATCCACGATGCCATCATCGAATATCTGCATTCGTAATGGTTTGAGATTAGAACTTAGAGCATATCTAAGCTCTACCGACTAACTTCCACCCCGACATACAAAGTCGGGGATTTTTATTTTATATATTACTCTTATAAATAAACGAGAGGAAAAAATGTTTAAAAAAACAATCGCCACTTTTGCTCTATTGACCGCAATATCTTACGCTTCTTGGGACAACCTTCCTATTCTCCAACAGGGCGAAGGACAGACAGCAGGACAAATCGGCTACACGTCCATGGACCCAGTCTCTGGGCCTTTGCTCGCCGTAGGTGTTCGCTATTCTCCATTGAGTTGGCTCGAAATTTCTGCAAAAGCCCCGTTCGGTTTTTTCAGCATAGAAGGAAATAAGGGATATGGTGATTCCAACTCATACGGAATCATGAATGTCCAGTTCGGATTGAAGTTCCAGCTTTCGACGGGTTTCAGCCTCTATGCAGATGGATACTTGCCTGGTAGCAATGACTTTGCACAAGACAACTTCGCTGGCGATTTTGGTTTACAGCATTCAAATCTTTTCACCAGAGTCATATGGGCCAAGTACCTCGGTTACATGTTGGGTGAGGCCCAGAGTAACCAATACTTCCACTTTGGAACCGAACTCGATTTTTTGTTTAGCAGTTTTTCTATTTACGCGAGTTTAGACATCATCATAGGAGAAGAAGCACAGCGTTACAACTGCAACATGACTGGAATTTGTTCTCATGATGAGGGTGGCGGCAACGGCATTATCGTTGATTTGGGATTCAAAATCCCGCTAACAGACGAACTGACCTTAGACGCGGCAGTAGAAATTACCGGAGGAAGCCGTTTTAACATAGATGGCGTAGATGAACCGATGATATTCAGCGCTGCCTTATTCTATAATTTCTAGTACCCTGTACTCAACTACGAACCATGAAACGTCCTGTCAAAATCTTGCTGATAACTGTTCTTGTTTGCATGGCGGTGTTCTTCTGCACCGTCGTAAGCATGATGATAATCAACAAGTTTGACTTGTTCGGGACTTCGCGAAAAGACATTACGAGCGAATTCATCGAGCATCAAATCCATGAAATATCGGAGCTAGGCACGCTTCACCACCAGTACCGCAAAATGGCATCGTACCAAGATGTCGCAAAACTGGTGGAATCGCTCCCCGCCTGGAGAATCAACAAGTCCGTCAAGGAGTTTGTTCTCATTTACAAAGGCGATGTCAAGCTCGGGTACGACATGAAGGACATCCAAATCTTTGTCGATAAAATCACGAAGACCATCACCATCACTTTACCCGATCCCAAGATTCTGAGTCACAGCATCGATTTTGAAAGCATCGATGTCGTTATGGAAAAATCAGGATGGTTCAATGACATAAAATTCGAAGACTTCAAAAAATTTTTCGTGTATGAGCAAAGAAAATACGAGCAGGAAAATTACGACGAGCTCAAGAAACGCGCCAGGGAGCAAGCCCAGAGAATCATATACCTCTATCTCAGCGCGGTTCTTGAAATAGAAGAGCCGGCTCAAGCCGAAGAAAAATCATTCCTGCAAAAGCTTATTTCTCCTGAGAAATTCAAGATGGAATTAAAATAAAACTGGCCCCGGCCCTTCGACGGGCTCAGGGACCTTAGGCCGGGGCGACAAAGCGTTTGTTGTCATGCCGCACTTATTGTCTTTGACCACTTAGAGTTTTAGCTCTTATGTGGTCATGACCCGCGTATGGGAGCGACATCGGTTATTTCGTATACAATTAGAACCAGTAGATTACACCGGCCTGCATACGCATGTGCTTCATGCTCAAAGAATAGCCTTCATCCGTTTCATCCATGTAGCTGTTCAAGCCAAGAACCAAGCGGAAATCGACATCCACCTTGTCCAGAAGAGAAACACCGGCACCAACAATCAAACCAATATCCATGGTATTGACAAACTTCGAATAGCTCATGTCACCAGATTCTTTTTTGGTTTTGCCAGTAGCAATTGTGGTTTCTGTTTCATCATAATCCATTGTGGCAGACAAATTAAAGCTAAAGGCGACACCGCCCTCAAGAAAGACCATCGGAATGAGCTTGACTCTCGCCAAAACCGGGATGTCCAAATACCACATGCCCAACGTCTGATCCGTCGAGACATCACTAACCCCAGTTGAATAGTCTTGTTCGCCACCCATACGGCGATAGTCCACTTCCAAACCAGGAATAATCGTTATCACCGGGAGAATATCGATTTTCAAGGCGACACCCGCATTAAAACCGACACCCCACGTTGCATCGTCTGCATCATCGCCCCATGCCGTACCGAAGTTAGCCGCCGCACGGGCACCAACGTTAAAGAAATCGGCAAAGGCAGCACTTGTCACTATAAGAGCAGCGAGAAGAACTTTCTTAAACATATTTATATCTCCTTGTTTATATGTTTTTACAGAATATAGCATAAATCACCTTTTGTCACAAGTTTTTCCGATTGAGAAAAGCGATTTTTATAAAAGAAGCCCGTCATCAGTGACGGGCAATACATTTTCAAGCAGCTTAAGCGGTTAGAAAGTCCAGTAAGAGATACCAAACTGCAAACGCAAGTTATTGAAGTCGTCTATTTTTTTCGCCATGCTCGTCATGCCGAAGGCTGCACGGAAGTTAAATTCAAAGATCGAGAACACCGTAAATCCTAGGCCACAGACAAGATCGTATTCAAAGCTCTTCATTGAGGCAGAAACGTCGTCACTTGTACTTTCGCCATTGTATTCTGTAGCAAGGCTTGCACTCAAGTTGAATCCAAAAGTCATACCAGCGTCAATAAAGAAGAACGAAACCGGGCTGACTCGCAACAGCAAGGGGATGTCCAGGTACATAAAGGACATCGTTTCCGTGACGGTATAGTTCCTAAGATCTGGGTCAAGAAAACGGTCGTACTCCACAAAATAGTCAGTGGATGCTCTGCGGTAATCGAGTTCCAAGCCGGAAATCACGGAGACGATCGGATTGACAGAATACTTGACTTCGGGACCAACAATAAAACCTGCGCCCCAATCAACTTCATCCTGATTATCGCCCGTTATAGTACCATAGCTAAAAGCAGCATGGGCGCTGACGTCCATTTGCGCAAATACAGCACTCACAGCGAGAGCGGCCACAAGAAATATCTTTTTAAGCATACATCACTCCTTGATTTGTTTGTTTTTAATATAGCATAAAAAAATCCCTAAGCAATACCCAATAAAAAAAAAGCACCCGCACTCAACATGCGGGCGCAAAATTCAGGGATTCAGGTTGCGTTACATGAACCAGTAGGTCACGCCGAGCTGTGCGCGCAAGTTCTTGGACCCCAAGCCCATATCGTCAATCATGTCGGTTAGGCCGATCACAAAGCGGAGCGTAACATCAAGTTTCGGAATCACAGTAAAACCGGCACCGGCCACAAATCCAAAGTCAACCGTTTTAATTTCGTCAATATCATTGGTTTCGGACAGTCCACCAAATTCCGTGGTTTCCTTTGCAACGAGATTAAAGTTCACACTTAGGCCAGCATCGGCAAAGAACTGGGGAGTAATGTTGAAACGGGCCAAGAGCGGAAAATCAAGGTACCATAAAGAAAAAGAAGCTTTATCAACGAACGGAACATCGGCAGATGCCGTACGGAGTTCCACTTCTAAACCGGGAACGAAAGTCACCAACGGAGTGATGTCCATCTTGGCGGCAGCACCGACATTAAAACCAGGCCCCCATTTCCATTTGAAGCCCTCTGGGGTATCGCCATACGCCGTTCCGAAGTTAAAAGCGGCACGGCCACCAACATGTAGCTGGAACTGCGCAAAAGCAGCGCTCGTCACGATGAGAGCGGCAAGAATAATTTTTTTGAACATATATTAATCTCCTTGGATATGTCTTTGATTGAATATAATCTAAAACAGCGATAGATAAAAAGAAAAAAATTGCAAAAAAAACACCTTCATTTACTATGAAGGTGTTTTTTACAATAATCAGCTTACGATTACATGAACCAGTAGGTCACGCCAGCCTGGAAACGCATATTCTTGATATCGCCTCCCTTACCCACCTTGGTCAAGCCAAGACCAAAGCGCGCGTTGATATCAAGATTCTGGTTGACAGCATAACCCGCACCAACAACAAGACCAAGTTCTACAGTTTCAACGCCATCACTGAAGTCCCTATCCGAGCTAACAGTTTCCTTTCTTCCTTGATATTCCTTAGTCGTTTCCGTATGCTGATTATCGGCCAAGTTAAAGGCAACCGTTAAACCGGCATCAATGAAGAACTGCGGGGTTGCGTTGATACGGAGCAAAACAGGAAGTTCCAAATACCACATGGAAAGAGTCATTTCATCGGTCTGTGTTCGACCCATATATTCATCAGTAGCCTCGTCGGAAATTCTACGATAATCCACTTCCAAGCCAGGAACAAAAGAAAGCATCGGGTTTATAGGAATCTTTGCATTAACACCGGCATTAAAACCAGCGCCCCAAGTGACGTTTTCAGCATCGTCGCCCCAAAAAGTACCGAAGTTGAACGCGGCACGGCCACCAACGTTAACCTGAGCAAATACTGCACTCGTCACAACAAGTGCTGCAAGAATTAGTTTTTTAAACATATTTAAGTCTCCTTGGTTATATGTTGTGACTAATATAGCATAATGAACTTTGATAAAACAACTTCTTTTTATAAAAATCTTAAAATTTCCGTTGTGTTTTTATACATCACCCTTTTTCACCCATATTTTCCCCCCAAAAAAAAACTTTTTACCTTAAAAGACAACCAAAAACCCACACATTTGATTTATTTTTGTATCAACAATGCTATGCACCAATCCCATAGGAAACAGAAATTGATTAGAATTCTCCTTTTACTCTCCTTTTTTGCAGTATTTATTACCGCCTGTAACGATACACAAGGACAGAAGAGTTCCGGGAAGACTGTTTCCGTGATGATATACAGCGAGTATATCAATCCAAGCTTGCTAAAGGACTTCGAGAAAGAAACAGGCTATAAAGTCAATCTTGAACTTTACGAAGCACAAGAAGAAATGATAGTGAAGCTCCAGACAGCCGGCACAAAAAAGTACGATGTCATCATCGCGTCAGACGTCGTCATCCAGCAGATAATCCAGTTAGGGCTAATCGCGCCCATCGATACGAATAAAATTCCGAATCGAGTCAATGTCGCTCCGCAGTTTCTCGGACAGGCCTACGATCCGACAAACGCCTACAGTCTGCCTTACCTCTGGGGCACCACGGGGATTCTCTTCCGCGGAGAAAAAATCCATCCGGACAGCGCCAGTTACTCCATGCTCTTTGACGCCAAAAACACCAAGGGCAACTTCAGCCTTCTCAACGAAAGCCGTTCCATGCTCAGCATGGCGCTCCAGGCAATCGGCTACGACGCCAACAGCATAAAGCAAGAAGAAATCAACAAGGCCGTAGATTTCATTTTACAAGCTAAAAAAGATCCGCACTTTGTCGGGTTCGACGGTTCCGTCCCGGGCAAGAACAAAGTACTTTCCGGCGAGAACTGGGCAGCTATCGTCTTTAACGGCGAAGCCCAAGCTGCAATCAACAAGGATTCCTCGTTGCAATTCGTGATTCCCAGGGAAGGTTCGTTCATGTGGGTCGATGCGATGCTCCTCAGCGCCAATGCATCTAATGTCGAAGGGGCCTACGCTTTCATGAACTACATTCTGGATGCGAATAACGGCGCAAAGCTTGCCAAATACATCAACTACGCGACACCGAACAAGGCAAGCCTTGATGTTATCGACGACGATTTCAAGAACAACCGCATCATCAATCCAAACAAGCAAGAAATCAAGCGCATGAAGTTTCTCACTGACTTGGGAGAATCTACAAAGTTCTACGACGAAGCCTGGATTATCGTAAAGACTCGGTAATTTGCACGAATTTTTACGTACCAAAACAGACCCCGGCATCCCGCAACACTTCGGTAAACTCAGTGCATCGCTAGTGCGGGACAGGCTCAAGCCGGGGTGACAGTCTTAAAAAAAGCCCGCGCTCACAAAGGCGCGGGTTTCTTTATGCGAATTTTTTACGCTGTAGATGCAATTACATGAACCAGTAAGAGACACCCAGTTGGAAACGCATATTCTTGCAAGCAATATTCGGGGCATCGCTATAATCAACGTCATTACCACTTACAGATGCAAATTTAACAACATCGAGCATATCGACTAAACCCATTGTATAACGGAAATACACATCCACTTTAGGCATCACAGCATAGCCAATCCCAGCGATGAGACCAAAATCAGTATCCTTTTGCATTTGTTCAGGAGTATCCATAGTTCTGCTAAGACCTTGGTAGGAAAGCTCTAGGGAAGAACTTACATTAAAACCAACATAGATACCCGCATCAATAAAGAACTTGGGATCTGGATAAATACGAGCCAAAACAGGAATATCTAAATAAGACAAGCCAAAAGAGAATTTCACTTGGGACACCATTCCGATTTCCGATGAACTAACACCAGACATTTCATCAGCATAAGCAGAAACAAGTTTCTTTAAATTCCAGTCCAAAGAGCGATATTCGAATTCCAACCCCGTAACAATAGAAAGAATCGGAGAAATAGCAAACTTGGCATCGACGCCACCAGTAAAACCTGGGCCCCATTCCAAGCCGAATTTATCAGCATTTTCGCCCCATGCAGTACCAATGTTACCTGCAGCACGAGCGCCAACGTGAATGTTTTGAGCAAAGACTGAGCCTACAACAAGAGCTGTAGCGAGAATAATCTTTTTTAACATAGAGTCTCCTTGTTTTGAATATACAGGCAATATAAAATAAAAAAATCAAAAAAAAGTTTTTTGTTCCAAATTTTTCATTCGTTTCGTCTGGTTTAAATTTTAAGAACAAAAAAAGCCCTGACAGGCAGGACTTTGTAAAAACCTTTTAACCGAAATGGGCTGCGCTATAGGCGCCACCTATTAGATATCTTCGCTCTTTTTTATCGGGAGCGGTGCGAACGGCGGTTCCAATTCCAAACTAATCGGGCAATGGTCCGAACCCGTCACGCTACTGTGAATTTCAGAACTCACCACGTTCGGCATGAGAGCCGCATCGACAAATGCGTAATCCAGACGCCAACCGACGTTGCGTTCACGGGCACCGAAGCGGTTCGACCACCAGGAATAAGCGTCGCGGGTATCCGGGTGCAGCGTGCGGAACGTATCGACAAAGCCGTTCTCGACATACTTGTCCATCCAAGCGCGTTCAATCGGCAAGAAGCCACTCACGTTTTCGTTTTCCTTGGGGCGTGCGATGTCTATTTCCTTGTGGCAGGTGTTGTAGTCGCCGAGGGTCACCACATGCTTGCCGTCCGTAAGCCACTGCTTGGAATTTTCGAGGAACGCATCGTAAAAGCGGAGTTTGTAATCCAGACGGTCATCGCCCTGGCCACCGTTCGGAAAATAAATGCAGTTGAGGACCCAGTCCGGGAACACCAGCTGGAGCACACGGCCTTCTTCATCGAATTCCTCGATTTCAAAGCCATAATTGACCGCATCGGGCTCAATCTTGGAATAGACAGCTACACCACTGTACCCCTTCTTGCGCTTGCAAGCGTTCCAGTAAGTGTAATAGCCTTCTCGACTGGCCACTTCGGCAACCTGGTTCTTTTCGGCTCGGACTTCCTGAAGGCAGAGCACATCGGGATCGGTCGCAGAGAACCAATCCTCGAAGCCCTTTTTCAGAGCAGAGCGAATACCATTGACATTCCAGCTATATATTTTCATTTTACACCAATCTCATTTTCAACGCCAAAGATAGAATATTTTTTCAAAGTCCAAAGGGTAAATGCATTTATACGATACATTTCGTTAATAAATTTTTACAATTTACAATTAAAGACAGAAAAAAAACATGTATTTTTTCACAAATTCAAAAAAAAAATCGTTTTGTTATATAATATCTTATATTTACGAACATGAAGAAAAAAATCTTGTTGCCTTTTTGCATCCTTGCAATTTCAACGTTAGTCGGTTGCGGCGGTTCCTCCCAAAAAGGGGATGAACTCGAAGTTCCGACCGACCTCCCCCCCATCTGCCGCGACATCGACTTCCATGCCGACCCTGACATGCGCGAAGTCTGCGGCGTGCGCAAGGCGTCAAGCCACAACATCGCTTACCGTAACATTCCGCAACAGCGCTACCTCATCAAGCCGTCCGAAACGTCCATCGTCAAGACGAACGGCAAGCTGGAACTCCGCTTCCAGAATTCCTTGCCGATTATCCTCGAAGGACCCATCAACAACGAACTTGAATTCAGTCAGGCGAAGCGCCTCGAACGCATCAAGAACACTTACGACTACCATGAAATCACCCGCAAAGGTTACGAACGCCTCCGCATTTTCAAAATGGGGATTCCGACCGACAAGGGAAACAAGTACGACTTCTGCTTCCGCATTCCCGAAAAAAAGGGTAACGACAGGACCCGTAGCAAGGCCATGGGTGTGAACATCGAAACCATGACGTGCTCCGATTTCGACAGCATCGTTTCGGCAAAGTAACTATAGCTTTGTATTTTCGAAGAGCAGCTCCGCAAAGGGCTGCTTTTTTGTTTTTCGAAAACGAAGTGTCATTTTTTATCCAACGTTATTTGCTAAATTATCGTGCGGTAAAAAAGTGAACGAAAACAAGTACATACATAACGCTTTGCGGCAGATTCACGTCGATACGCCCTGCTCGCCGATTTCCGGATTCTCGATTTCCGGGCTAGCGACCTATATCCAGATTCCCGAACTGGACTTTTGCATCGACATGGGTGAATGCCCGCTTTCGGCGATTCCACTGGACCACGTGTTCCTGACGCATGCCCACGGCGACCACGCCCGTTGCCTGATGCGTCACCACAGCCTCCGCAAGATGATGGGCGTCGAACGCGACAGCGTCTATTACATGCCGGAATTCATTAGCGAAAACGCCAAGGAATGGATTAAGGCGGAAGCGATTTTCGAAGGCGTGGCCGAAGCGAAATTCCGTTATCCGGAGATAGAGCCCGTCAAGGCAGGCAACAGGCAATTTTTGAGATACCGCAAGGAAATCGCACTGGAACCGTTCGAAGTCAAGCATTCCATCCCGGCGATGGGCGGCACGCTCTATTTTTACAAGAAAAAACTCAAGAACGAATTCCTCGGGAAGACCGCGACCGAAATCATCGAACTCCGCAAGAACGGCGTCGAAATCACGCGCGAAGTCTATGAACCGCTCGTAAGCTTTATGGGAGACTGCCTTGGCGAAAGTCTGCTCGACAACAGCCACGTTTTCCAGTCGAAAGTGCTCATTACGGAATGCACGTTCCTCGACGAGGGCGAAGAGGCAATGAGCAAAAAGAAGGGCCACAGCCACTTGAATGATATCGTCAACGCGCTCAACGAACTTGGCGACGAAATCAAGTGCGAAAAAATCATCTTGAGTCATTTTTCGATGAAGTATTCCGAGAGGCACATCCGCGATGCGCTGGACAAGGGGATTCCGGACAAGTTCAAGGAGAAGATTGTAGCGTTTGTTTAGTAGGAAGTAGGAAGTGGTTTGAAAACGTCATCCTGAACAAGCGTAGCGAGTGAAGGATCCAGTGAAGTTAAACAAGAGGAATAAACGCGAAGCAGGATGCGCGGGACGAGATGCGCGGACAGCGTCATCCAGGCCCTTCGACAAGCTCAGGGTAAACTCCGTCGAAGGATCCAGTAAAGTTTAATAGGAAACAACAACATGGCAGAAGAAATCAATAACGAAGTATTAGAAGAAGAAAAGGCGCCGAAGGAAGTCGTGATTCCAGAGTTTTACCGCGACTTGAGCCAGGACCCGCAAATGAAGGCGTTGTGGCATTACGTGTTCCGAACGAATGGCGACCGCAAGCCCATCAAAACGCCGGACGGTTTGCCGCACAAACTCGACTTCACCTGGAAGGACATGTTCCCGAACGAAAACGGACACATCGAAGTGGAAATAGGCAGCGGCAAAGGCAACTTCATGACGGACTACGCCGAGATGCACCCGGATTACTTTATCATGGGTAGCGAATGGGATTTCACGTGGGCAGCCTTTGCGCACGAACGCATGGAAAAACGCGGAATCGTTGCACAGGGCAATGCCGCCATGTTGCGCGGTGACGTTTTCTACTTCTTGCGCGACGCCGTGAAGGACAACACAGTCGATGCTTTCCACATGTATTTCCCGGACCCGTGGCCCAAAGAACGCCACCACAAGAATCGTCTGCTGCGTCCCGACTTTTTGGCCGAGGTCGCACGCTGTTTGAAGCCCGGCAAGCGCATTTTCTACTGGGGCACCGACCACAAGGAATACAACGAGATCGCCCTCGAAACGTTCGACGCGTTCCCGACATGCAAGGTTCTTGTCCGCAACACAGCAGAGCCCACCGAAGGAATCATGACAGGCTTTGAACGAAAGTACAAGAAAGAAGGCCGCCCGATATATAGAAGTATTATTGAATTTTTTAAATAGTTACTAGTTAATAGTTAGAAGTTACTAGAGATTCTTGAAAAGGAAATTCTAGTAACTAGTAACTCAGAACTTAGAACTTGAAATTCTATCGTCATTTCATACAACATGTTAAAGCAACTTACAATTAACGGATTCACTTTGATAGCCGAGGCAACGGTCCCTTTCCACGGGGGGTTCACCGCTATTACGGGTGAAACAGGCGCCGGCAAGTCCGTCCTGATGAAAGCGCTCCGCATGGTCTGCGGAGACAAGTCGCAGGCTTCGATGGTCCGCACGGGTGAAGAAAAAGCGGTCATCGAAGGAACATTCGATATTTCCAACGAGCCCGAAATAAAGCAGATTCTTGTAAAACTCGAACTCGACGATGATGACGAACTCATCATCCGCCGCGAAATTCTTGAAAACGGCAAAGGACGCGCACGCGTCAACGGTTCCGTTGTCAGCCTTACGGACTTGCAGGAGCTGGGAGAATCGCTAATCCAGATGCACGGGCAGAGCGAACAGCTTTTGTTGCGCGACATCCGCACGCACGCCAAGATGCTCGACGAATACGCCGGCAACAGCGAACTACTTGATAGCTACACCCAAAGCTACAACGCCTGGAACGGCGTTCTAGCAGAAATCGAAAAGACCGAATCCCGCGCCAAGGAACTCGCCGCACAGAAAGATTTTTTGAAATTCCAGTACGATGAACTTTCGAAGGCCGCACTCCGTGATGGCGAAGAAGAAGAACTTGAAGACAAAGTCACGGCAGCAAGCAAGAGCGAAACCGAGCACAATCTGCTGAACGAAATCCAGACACTTATCGGCTGCGACAACGGCATTCTCGAACAGGTCCAGAACCTTCAGTACAAGTTGCGCAGTCTCGCCCAAAAGATTCCGCATTACGAAGAAGACTTGAACGCCCTCGTCGAAGTCGCAGACCCGTTCGAGGGAATCTGCAAGGACTTGCAGAGGCTCCGCCCCGCAAAGTCCATGAGCCCCGCCGACATCGACAAGGCAAATTCCAGAATTGCGCTCATCCAAAAATTCAAGCGCAAGTACCGCACTGACGTGGCCGGGCTTATTGCGCTCACCGAACAACGTAAACAGGAACTCGACAGTCTCGAAAACCTGGACGCCGACCTCGAAGAGCTTAAACGCAAAGCCGATGCACACAAGGCCGAGACTTATCGCCTAGCCGCAGTCCTCACCGAAAAGCGCCGAGAAGCAGCCCTTAAATTCGACAGCGCCGTGCAAGAGATGTTACAGAGCCTCGGCATGCCGAAAGCTAAATTTTTCACAAGCATCACGGAACAGGCCCCTACCGCAAATGGAACCGACCGTATCGAGTTCCTGCTCGCGCCGAACCCCGGCGAAGGCGAAAAGTCGCTGCAAAAAGCCGTGTCCGGTGGCGAACTCAGCCGCGTGCTGCTCGCCATCAAGAGCGTCATGGCCGACCTCGACAAAGTTCCGCTTTTGATTTTTGACGAAGTCGATTCCGGCATCTCCGGCGAAACGGGCAACAGCATCGGCGAAGCATTGCGGAATCTTGGCAAGCACCACCAGGTGCTAACCATCACCCACCTGCATCAAGTAGCCAGCCGCGCCGAAAATCAGCTCGCCGTGAGCAAGAAAGAAGTTGACGGAAGGACTTTTACGTCCATTACCGACCTCGACAAGAACGGACGCATCGAAGAAATTGCTAGAATGTTAGGTGGAACGTCCGAAACCGTCCGTACGCACGCAAAGCAACTGTTGGAGAATAATCTATGACCGAAAAAACATCAGACGTACGTCTGCGCTCGCGCATTTGGAGCGTCTTGCGAGCACTCGTATTTATCTGCGTCATAATATTCATTTGGAAAGGCTGGACGACAATGGCGTGTTCCTTCGTCGGAATTGCGCTTATCATGGGCTGGGTCAACCTCTACCAGCTTCGTTTCCAAGAAATCGAAAAACCTTATTACAGGCTTTGGCTCAATACTATCGATGGCTTTTTGCAGTTCACCGTGATGACAAGCATCTTTGTGCGCGACCTGCTCCAGAACGAGAGTGCTGAAAAAATTTTGGGTATCGGTTGCGCCGTACTGCTAGCCCGACTGATTTCGCATACTTTGTTCTCACTGGGAGTCCTTCGCGAAGGCAAGCAACTTCCCCGCAAACGCCGCTGGAGTAAACTCGCCAACCTCTCCATCACTATCACCATGGGCGTCTATTTGCTGAACCTGGAAAACTTCCAGCAAATCATGATGGTCATTTCCATTTTGCTGATTGCCGCCTCCACCGCCGCATACGCCTACTGGTACTACCGCGACCCGGCACACCGCAAACCGCTTTCGATTGCAAGCCAGCTCACCATGAGCCGCATCGTGCTCACACCGTTTTTCCTCTGGGTGTTCTTCTACGATAACGATTTGGATTACAGCAACAACAGCATCGTGTTCAAAGTACTCTCGCTCGTGATGGTGCTCGGTTTCATGCTCACCGACTATCTCGACGGCAAGCTCGCCCGCGCCATGGGCGAAGTCAGCACGCTCGGCAAATACCTCGACCCGTTCAGCGACAAGATTTCGAACATGACGATTTTCATGTGCTTCATCGCGACAGGCTATGCGCCGGTGTGGATGGTCGCACTCATCTACTTCCGCGAATCCAGCGTAGAAACACTGAGAACGCTCGCCGCAAGCGAAGGCCTCGTGATGCCCGCACGCCGCAGCGGCAAATGGAAAACGGCACTGCAAGGCATTGGCATCGTCGCAATTTTGCTCGGCGCCATCGATCCCATCCGCGCACTCATCCCCGGTTTCGAAAACATCTGGCAGCAGTTCCCCATTGTAGTAATGGGCATCATCACCACCATTACAATCATCAGTGGAATTGATTATTTCTATGCAAGCAAGCACATTCTGAAAAAGTTCGTATAGCCGAAATCCGCGCAAAAATGGCGAAAAAAACATAAAAAAAACTTATTCAGCCTTTTAAACTCCTCGCTAGGGTTGCCAAATCCATTATTTTTTTCTATATATGGGACAACCTCGACGCGGGGTGGAGCAGTTGGTAGCTCGTCGGGCTCATAACCCGAAGGTCGCAGCGTTCAAGTCCTGCCCCCGCTACTAAAAAGCGCAGATCCCAATCTGCGTTTTTTTGTTTTATGCATATTCCTAAAATTCACTGGATTCTGCTCCTTCGAACCTAACTCTACTAAGGGACTGAAGTCCCAAGTATCGTATATCACGTTGTTCAGGATGACGCACACATTTCCTATCTGTAATCCTAACCACTGCCAACTGTTAACGGCCAACTAAAACGCTCCTATTGCAATCTCTAGTAACTAGTAATTATTAACTAAAACGCTCCTATTGCAATCTCTAGTAACTAGTAATTATTAACTAAAACGCTCCTATTGCAATCTCTAGTAACTAGTAACTATTAACTAGTAACTATATTTATCGCATGTCTCGCATTTCAGAAAAAGAAGCTCTCGATTTATTTTTTAATGCACCGCTCGATGAACTCTGCGCACGCGCCAACGCCGAAAAAGAAGCGCGCCACGGCAAGTCCGTCTATTGGGTGAACAACCGTCAAATCAACTATACGAATGTATGCGTGCTGCACTGCAAATTCTGCGCCTTCAGCCGCATCAAGAAAGATAGCCCGACCGCTTACGACTGGAATTACGAGACCATCCGCGACAAGGCCGCCGAAGCCATCCGCGGAGGCGCCCGCGAACTGCATATCGTCGGCGGACTCCATCCCGACCATCCGTTTGATTACTACATCGAAATGCTGCGCAAACTCCGCAAGGAATTTCCGTCCGCAAATTTGAAAGCTTTTACCGCCGTGGAAATTTGCCACTTTGCAAAGATTTCCAAGCAGTCGCCCGAGCAAATCATGGCAACGCTCAAAGACGCTGGCCTTGACGCACTCCCCGGCGGCGGCGCCGAAATTTTAGTACAAAGTGTACGCGACAAAATTTGCCCAGGTAAGGAAACCGGCGAAGAATGGCTCGACGTTCACCGCGCCGCACACAAACTCGGCATTCCGACGAATGCGACAATGCTGTTCGGGCACATCGAAAAGATTGAAGACCGCATCGCGCACATGAAAATGCTCCGCGACCTGCAAGACGAAGCCCCCGGCTTTTTCGCATTCATTCCGCTCGTGTATCACCCGGAACACAATGCGCTCCACCAAATCGTCCCGAACATCACAACCGAAGAAGACATTCTGCGCACGGTCGCCGTATCTCGCTTGTTCTTGGACAACTTCCCGCACATCAAAGCTTACTGGATCCAGATGGGCATCGAGACCGCCATGAAGGCGCTCCATGCCGGAGCCTCGGATTTGGACGGAACGATTATCGAAGAAAAGATTACGCATGCCGCAGGCGCCACGGTCCCCGTTGGCATGAGCCCGGAACGCATGCAAAGCCTTATAAAAAACGAAGGCCTCGTTCCGGTGGAACGAGACGCTTTATACGAAAGATTTTCTTAGAAAGCAGGTTGTTTTAGCGTTTTTGTCATGCCGGCCACTGTGCCGACATCGGTTGTTCCGTATAAAAAACTGGCCCCGGCACTTTGGCCGCGGTGCCGCCCTGCCTGATGTCCGCCTCGAAGACGAGGTCCGCGGAACCG
>CAMKLO010000017.1 GCA_946413655.1 uncultured Fibrobacter sp.
CTAACGATACCGAGGCCAAGGAAGGCTGCCTCTTCTTGGCGACATGGATGGAAGCCGCCGGCAACCCCTTGCACACATACAAGGAAGTCCCGTGCCCCGAGGCCCTGAAGGCCAAGTTCTAAATCGAAAACGTCACCGCAACGCGTTACTTCGACTACGCTCAACAAAAGCAGAGTACCACAAATGCGAGGTGACGAAAAAGAATGAAACGAAACGCCCCAAAAATCTGGGGCGTTTTTCACAACTCGTTGATATTTAACAACTTGCGTAAAATCACAACTATCCTTGAACGAGTTTCTTTTTACTCTTATTTACAAACATTTTACTGAATAGTTTTTTATTTTTGAACGAGGATTGGAATAGGGTGCTGCAAATTTACAAGGGCTTACTGTATCATGAAGAATAAACTTTTCACAACCCTCATTGTCTTCGGACTTTCCTTTATTACTTGGAACTGCTCCGGCGACCCGGCTTCACCCATACCAAACACAAACCCCGCTTACAATCCACCAGATTTGAGCAGTTCTGAAACGATTCCAGTCATTATTTCCAGCAGCTCTGTCGTAGCGGCACCGATGAGTTCCGAGGCCGCTCCGGTAATCGTTTCCAGCAGTTCGGTAACGGCTCCCGTTATCGCAAGCTCAAGCTCCGTAGCAGCACCTGTATCTTCTGCGACTACTGTGGCATCTTCTTCGCAAGCGGCTTCACAACCACAGCCAGCAAGCTCGTCCTCCAAGGCGGCAGATTCCGGCAAGATTGGTTCCATAACCTATAAAGGAAGCCTCTCGCAGACCGTCGCCAAGGGCGGCTCCATCAGCCCCGTCACGTTCAGCGGTCTCAAGAGCCACCCGTCCAGACAGTCCTGGAACCTCTGGTCCATCAACGACAGCGACTGCAAATACGACGAAAGCGCAAAGACATTTACCATCAGCGGCACTATCAGCAAGGACATCTCAGCCGGCGAAGTCTCCGAAACATGGATTATGGACGGTACTGCAGTGACGCTCACGGTGGAAGTCACCGACGGTGGCAGCACTAACAAGAAGTCCTCTTCGAGCCAGAAGCAAGAAAACAAGTCTTCTTCTTCCCAGGCGAAATCTTCCAGCAGCAAGGCCCAATCCTCTTCGAGCGTTGCCACCGCAACCTCGTCTTCCTCCAATGCGAATACCAATCCGGGCACAAGCGTCGAACTCAAGTACGTGCAGGGCGGCCGTAGCGGTAAAGGCTGGGCGACCCGTTACTGGGACTGCTGCAAACCGCACTGTTCCGGCCAAACAAATACCTCTTATCATTCCAAGCAGTGCACCAACAAGGGCACGAAAGAAAGCACCGACTGGGGTGCAGGCAGCGTTTGCAGTGGCGGTCCGATGATGGCATGCACAAGCCAGATTCCTATAATCGTCAATGACAGCCTCGCCTACGCCTTCGCTGCAGTTCCGGCAGCGGACGGCGGCTCCTGCGGCAAGTGCTTTGCACTCACCTTCGATGGCAGAGGCAAGTACGAACGCAAAACAAACCACATAAAACTCGAAGGAAAGGTTCTCGTCGTCATGGCTACAAATATCGGTGGTGACGTTCAGCAAGGCCAGTTCGACGTGATGATTCCTGGTGGCGGCGTGGGCCTGTTCAACGGATGCTCCAGCATGGGCTGGGGCAAACAGGGCGAACAGTACGGCGGTCTCCTCTCCGACTGCGAAAAGGAAGTCGGCACTGCAGGCAACCTGCTCAACAAGCGCAAAGACTGTCTCGCTCAAAAATGCGAATCGGCTTTTGCCAACGACGCAAAGGCCAAGGAAGGCTGCATGTTCCTCGCCACTTGGATGGAAGCAGCAGGCAACCCGACACACAACTATAGGGAAGTTGAATGCCCTGCCGCTCTGAAGGCACAGTATTAATCAAAAACACCATCTGTTATAGGGAAAAATTATAAGAGCATCCTGCCAAAGGGTGCTTTTTTGATTATGATTGTTATGCAAAAATTTTCTCAAAAATTATGGAAACTATTGTTTGCACGTATTTTAGGACAGATTCATAAAATTGAGGAATGCGATATGACATTGAAGTCATCCAAAAAGCTGTAATCGAACTTTTGGCACAGATGCAAGGAGCAGCATCCATAACCAAAAAGAAACTCGCTTTAGATAGCGGGATTAGTCGACAGCATCTTGGACTCGTTGCCAAGGGTAAACGCAACCTCTCCGTCAAGTCTTTTTGCGACCTTGCAGACGCCTTCGGATGCAGTGCCACAGAACTTATGGCAAAGCTCGAAGCGTTAATATTGGAGCAAATCAAGCTCCAGACACCCATCGCTGCCGATAGAGCTAAGAGCATAAACTATATCCAAAAGCAGAAAAAACAGCCTCGTCCTTAGCGCCAAATAGGTTAAAACCTATCCATAAATACTAAAACTGTTCCAGCAACCTTATACGTTCGGCCGTATCCGGATGCGTACTGAAAATGATATTTGCCTTCGCCACCAGCCCCTTGAGGCCCCTATTGCTATCGTCTTCCTCGTCCGGATGGATAATGTAAAGCTGTGCGACATCGCTCCTCTGCACATCGGCAAGCCCCGGATCGTCGGAAATTTTCCGCAAAGCCGATGCAAGAGCTAATGCGTCACCGCAAAGTTCCGCAGCACCCGCATCGGCAACGTATTCGCGCTTGCGAGAAATTGCAAGACGTGTCAGCGAACTGAAGAAATAGCCAATAGCGGACCACAGCAAAACGACAAGCAGAACAAGGAGAATGCCTCCCCCGCCCTTGCGGTTACGCCTCGGCGCAAACGAAACCCTGCTAAGCAGCCTCAAAATGACATTCATCGTCATCGAAAAAATACCCACGAACACAATACAGACAATCATGAGACGGGTATCGCGGTTCCTGATGTGCGTGAGTTCATGACCCACGACAGCCGCAAGTTCTTCATCGTTTAACTTATTTATAATTCCTGTCGTAAGCGTAACCGTATATGAATTTATATCAATTCCGCTTGCGAAGGCATTAAGGCTCGAATCGTTGACGATATTGATTTTTGGCATCTCGATACCGCCTGCAATGCAGAGGTTCTCGACGATGTTATAGACGCGCACGTTCTCCTTGCGTTCAAGCGGGCGTGCATGCGTCGCATGGCGTATAATCGATGTATTCGCGAAGTAGGCGATAAGGAACCACACCCCAGTCACGACAAGCGTATAAGGCACCGCATCCTTGAAGTACCCCCAGACAATAGGCCAATGAATCGTTGTCGCCTGCAACTCCCCTTGAGGGCACACACCGTCCCAGCAAAAGAAGCCGAGCCAATCCAGCATCGCGATAACGCCCAAAACCATCCCCAGCAAAAACACCGGGAACATACAAAGCAGAATCACCGTATTGCGGTTATTCCGCCAAATCTGAGTCTGGATACCAACGTAGCGCATAAGCAGTAGGAAGTTAGAAGTAGGAAGTAGGCAGAGAAAAATGCGCCAAAGGTGCTAGTCTAATGCGCGACACCAGTCGCGCCATTATTTTACTGTTTACTGCCTACTGTCTACTCATTAAAACTTCACTTCCGGTGCTTTTTCAAGTGTCGCCCTGTTTTCCGTAGCTTCATACATGGCGGCACGCTTAAACTTGAACATACCCGCAAGGATGCTACTTGGGAAAACTTCGCAAGCGTTGTTGAATTCGCGCGTCGCGGAATTGAAGAAACGGCGAGCGGCAGCAAGCTTGTTCTCAATGTCCGAAAGCTCCGTCTGCAACTGCAAGAAGTTCTGGTTCGCCTTGAGATCTGGATAAGCTTCCAGCGAAACCTTAAGCCCAGAAAGGGCACTGCTCATCGCCTTGTCGGCGGCGACTTTCTCGTCAATCGTCGTTGCGCTCATGGCGGCGGCACGCGCTGCAGTCACCTTTTCGAGCACTTCCTTTTCATGAGTGGCATACCCCTTGACCGTCGAAACGAGCTGCGGCACAAGGTCAAAACGCTGCTTGAGCTGTACGTCAATGTTCGCAAACGCATTCTCGCGGTTGTTGCGGAGCTTCACCAGCCCATTGTACATGGAAACGCCCCAAATTACAAGAATAACGGCAACGACAATGACAATAATTGCAGTCATAAGAACTCCTTTGTTAATGCCTTACATCGGGAATATATAAAAAAACGGATCATAATTGAAAAAATCCATTTTAAACGTTTATGAAACGCTTTTGTTTCATATTTTAATTTCATATAAACTATTTATTAAAATTTTTCGTTTTTTCGTGTTAAAAACGCAATTTTTGTTTTATTTTTATAAGTATGAAACCGATTACCGAATATCAAGATTACCGCGAGTACATGCGAGATTTCTATGCCGAACGCAAAAGAAATTCGTATTTCACTTGGCGAAAATTTGCAAGTCTTGCTGGATTTGCTTCATCGGCGTACCTGAAACTGGTCAGCGACGGACAGACAACTCTCAGCAAGCCGGGAATTCCAAAAGTCGCACGTGCCATGGGTCTCGAAGGGTTCGACTACACCTATTTCACCCTGCTCGTAAAATTCGGGAACGCCAAAAACGACGACGAAAAAGAATCCGCCTTGAGCGAGCTCGAACATGAAGCACGTATGAACAAAATCCGCATTGTCGATGCGGACGCGTTCCGCTACTACGAAACGCCCGCCTGCCCCATCATTCGAGAGCTCGCCCCCATCATGCCGAGAGCAACATTTGGCGAAATAGCATCTAAAATAAGGCAAGGTGTTACAGCCGCCGAAGTCCGCGAAATCTTGCAGTTCCTCGTCAATGCAAACCTGCTCCAGAAAAATGCGGACGGGACTTACGAACAAACGCAAAAAACGGTAAGAGGCTCCAAGGAGACGATTCCCCTTGCCATACGCACCATGAACAGGAAAATGAGCGAACTTGCGGTACGGTCCATCATCAAGGATTCCGTGGAAGAACGCAATTTTTCCGGCATCACCATGGGCATCGACAAACCCACTTACGACCGCATTTCCAAGGAAACCGACATTTTCCGCAAAAAGATTGTTGACATCGCCAACGAATGCCAAGCAATCGACCAGGTCTATCAAATGAACTTACAAATATTCCCTCTTACGGACAAAGTAGAATCTACGGATTCAAGGAAGGAGAAATGAACATGAAAAAGACAATACAACTGATTCCGTTATGCGCAGCACTATTCTGGGCATGTTCAGATTCTCCGGACGTGACAGGAACTACCATAATCGACAATACGATGGCTCAAGAAGAAAGTTCTTCGAGCGAAATGCAAGGACAGGCATCCTCGTCGAGCACGCCGCAATCCAGCGCTCAAGCAAAATCGTCAACCAGTCAGCAACCGCCGAAACTTTCATCGTCCAGCGTAACAACGTCATCGGCGAGCCAACCGCCTTCGAGTTCCGCAGGTCACCAAGAAGCGTCGCCTGCTTTTGCGAAAGACACGAAAAACGGCTTTAAGTTAGGCTCTTGCATTGCTTCTGCTTTGGAACCCCAGCCAATACGTGCCGCCCAAATCACAAGCGCAGAAGCGTCTGCAGAAGAAATGCCCAAAGCGTACATCCTTAACGACGGCGAGGGACACTACCAAGTGATGGCCTTGAACGTAAGAGATTACTGCCTCGTCGAAGCGGAGCTTTTGACAAAACGTTCCGGCGACACCTTGCAAATCGAATATGGAGTCGTCCATTCAGAAACAACGTGCACGTGCTATAGCGATCACTGGTTTGATATCGCCCCCGAAAACGCAGATGCGAAATTTGTTCAATTCCGCGGGGCGGCGTTCAACGGAGTCACTTACGAAATCTCCACTGGCCCAGCTCCAGAACCATCAAAAACAACACCGACCGATTCCACTGCAGCGCAAAACGATTCAGTTTTAACAGATACGCGTGACGGAAAAACATATAAAATCGTCAAGCTCGGCGAAAAAATTTGGATGGCCGAAAATCTCAACTACGAAATGAGAGACAGTGTAATGACGAACTGCACCGGGAACGATCCGGAAGGCTGCGACATGGGGTTCCCAAGCATTCAACCGCCAAGTTGGTGCAACGGAAACAAAAAAGAAAACTGCGACAAGTACGGCCGCCTATACACCTTCAAGGCTGCAAAAAAGGCATGCCCTACCGGATGGCACCTGCCCGAAGTTGAAGAATGGCCCGAAAGAGGAAATGGCGGATACACAGCATTCGTCAACTACGCCATCGTTGGCTGGGGTGGCGGAAAAGACACATACGGCTTTTCTATCCTGTCCGCAGGGAAATACTCTGCAGCATCCCAGTATTTCCATGAGCCAAGGGGCACCACCACCTTTTTCTGGACATCGACGATAGACACGCGAAACCACAATTGCGCTACAATGATTCATTTCGGCAACGGTTCCGAAGGAATGGTAAGTGTCTGCGCAGACGACGAAAATGACGGATTATCCGTCCGCTGCGTGAAGGATTAAACAGAATAAACACGAATCTTAGGCAAGGTTCCGATTAAAAGGTATGTGTAGAATTTGCACATGCCTATTTTTGTTCTGACATATTCTACCACGTCACCACCTTATTTAAACTTCGCACTATTCGCTTGTTTTTGCGACTCTCGTGCTAACGGTTGTTTATAGAACAACCTGCGACTCGGTCATGAAAACAAGCAAGCTTGTTTTCGCGACTCTCGTGCTAACGGTTGTTTGTAAAACGAAGTAAAAACAAAAAAAGCTCTTGCTTTTTCGAAAGGAGTTTGTTAGATTATGTTCATTCGTTTTTGACGATGCAAGACATTTTCAAAAACTTTTTTAGCTAGATCGTTTTCTATATCCCTTAATATATGAGATTGCGCGCCAGTCCGCATACAATAACTGGCTTCACAGAACAAATGGAAAACGATAACAAGGTAACCAAACGAAGACACGACGCATATTTCCGCTGGCTGTTTGCCGATACCACACATGTCCGCTACCTACTTGAACTTGCCAGGAAAATAAATCACGATATAGACACGTTCTTGAGTCAAGTCAATCTCGATACGCTTATGCGTATTCCCGATTCGTATTCCGAAGTTGACGACACCGGCGAAGCGGACCTCGCGTTCCGCGTAAATGTATCAACGGGCGCCCCGATTCTTGTCGGAATCCTGCTCGAACACAAGTCCGGACGCGACCCAGCAATCTTCGACCAGATTTCCAAATACATCCATTCCGTCATGAAAATCCAGGACAAGAGCCGGGTGTTCAGCGGAATCCCGACGATGGCGATAATATTCTACAACGGACGTGACAGCTGGAACCCGCTCAGGAGCCTTGAAAAGGCTTACCCGGACTACTTCCGCGGAAAGGTGCTGCCGTTCCAGTGCGCGTTCGTGAACATGGCGGACATTCCCGACAGCGACTGCCTCGCCTGCGAGGATGCTGCGACCGGCATGGGGATAATCGCTTTGAAACACGCGTTCAACAAGGACAAGCTGCTGGAACTGTTGCCGCGGTTTTGCAAATTTCTGCAGAAAATGCCGCAAAGCGAGGCCTCTTGCCTGCTTGGAAAAACAAGTATATATTTGCAGGAGTATCTTGGAAAAGAATTCCTAAAGGAGCTGAACATGGCGTTCGTAAGTATCGGGCAAAAATACGGTTTCGTAAGCATCGGCGATTATCTTCGCGAGCAAATGGCCGATGAACGCCAGGAATTAGCAGAAGAACGTCAGGAATTGGCTGAATTACGTCAACTAGCAGCAAAAGATCAACAGCATCTTGAAGCGACTCGCCAAAAAGTTGCAGAAATGCAACAGCGACTTGAAGTGACCCGTCAACTAGTTACGGATGAACAACAGCAACTTGAAGTGACTCGTCAACTAGCAGCAAAAGATCAACTGCATCTTGAAGCAACTCGCCAAAAAGTTGTAGAAATGCAACAGCGACTTGAAGTGACCCGTCAACTAGCTGCGAATGAACAACAGCAGCTTGAAGTGACTCGTCAACTAGCTGCGAATGAACAACAGCAACTTGAAGTGGAACGCCAAAAATTTGAAGAAAATCAAAAAACACAGGATGAATCCGCCGAAAAGGAAAAAATTCATACGGCAAGAAAAATGGTCCATGACAAAAAAATAACCATTGAAGAAGCCGCTGCTTACTTCAAGCTATCCAAAGAACAAATTATCGGAAAATAAAAAAAATCATTCGAAAGAATCCCACCTAAGTGGTTTCGTTCTTTAATCTTATTGAAAAGGGACCCGCTACTACTTCTTCGCGGTAGCCTTCGCAGCCTCTTTCTTCTGCTGTTCTTCTTCGGGCCGTGAGCGACAAGTGCTTTGTATCAACGAAGCATGGTCGCGAGAGTGAGTGCCTCTTACTTTTCTTTATTGCCTTCAGCACGAACGGCTTCAGGATCCGGCTTCGTATCTTCGAGCAGGCGGTCGGCCCATTCCATCCAGAACGTGCAACGTTCCGCTTCGAGTTTCATCTTCGCGAACTTCACCGGTTCCGTTTCGACGGCAAGCGTCACGACGGATTCCTTGTACGCCTGCGGAAGCCCTGCCACATGTGACATGCGCTTCTTGAGTTCGGCAACAGTCGCATCGAGAATATCGACTTCGAAACGTCTTTCGATGTAGCGGCGAGTAATGAACCCGAGCGACATGAAGTAATCGCCCTGGTTGCCTTCGGCAAGGTAATTCTTGTCACGCAAATTTTTGAGGGCAAGCACGGCCTCTTCGTACGGTGGCAACTGCGGAGCTTCGCCACGTTTTGCAAATTTCTTGTGCAGGAACCATCCGAGGAACACGAGCAAAGCCACACCCAGAATTGCAAACAAGACATAAAGCCACTGCGGGAGTCTCGGGTCGTTCATCGGGTCTTCGACTTCGATAATGTCCGCCTCTTCGCCAGTCGTGCGGCTAGAAACCTTGACCGCCACAGGGTCCGTGTGCGTCTTGACAGTATCCGTGCCAACGATGGCGTTCACCTCTTGCGGGGCAATCAAAAAGTCACCGCCCACGAACGTGTTGAGCGTTGCAAGCCAAGTGAACTTCGCCGTCCCTTTGGGCATGCCCTCGGTAATCTTTTCGTTCTTCATTTCCTTGACTTCAAAACTGCCAAGGTTCCCCACAAAGCTCGGCAAATCCACGATGGCGTTCTCGGGCGCCGTCACCTGGATTTCGTAATTGAACCTGTCACCGATAAAAACCTGTGCGTTATCCACGTTTGCCTTGACCGACAAGTCAAACGCATGTGCCGAAACCGCTAAAAACGCAAACAGCGAAAGAATAAAAAGAGCTCTTAAATTTGAAACACGAGACATTTTTACACCTCTGTGGCAAAGAATATACAAAAAATCAAAATCTAAAACTATAAATGTACTGATATTGAGTATGGTTAACCCTGAAAATGCAGAATTCATTTGTTCAAGCAAAAAAATTGTATATTATCCTCATGACGAGATTTCGCTTCATATTACCTGTTCTTGCATGCGCTTCACTCATGCTACTCGGCGCATGTGGCGACCTTGATTTACAGCCCACAGACAGCAACAGCCAAAAATGCAGCACCACCCCCCAAATAACGGGTTTCCTGGCAGATTTCGGTGGCTATAAAAAAGGCAAAAGCATTCCCTTTAAGCATTCCGACGGCTATCTCTTTTCTCTCATGGTTACCGACAGGCAAAACTATATCGACGATTACTGCCAAAAGCATTTGAATACATCATTGGAATCGCCATACCCCATCTACTCCATCTTGCTTTCCAGCCAAACAAATACCTTCTACTACGACGAAAAAGACAAGCAGAATAGCGGAATTATAGATGTAGATTTTGGCCAATACCGTTTTTCACTCAGAAATCCCGTCTCGCTCCAGAACTCGCTTGTCACGACCAAAGTACACGGCAAGGATACCATGTTTTACGGAATTGATTCAATGTATATCGACACGATAAGAATCAATGACGTCCTGTACACGGAAGTCGCTGTTAGCCATGGCGGAAAGCTGAAGCGCACGTCCAAGACTGATTTTCAAAACAGCAATACTGTCGCATCGGATGCCAAGTTGTACTACAACACTAAAAAGGGGATCCTGAAAATAGAAATGGAAGACGGTAGCCACATCAGCATCAACGAAAAGGGAGGCAAGTGATGAAAAAGATTCTCCTCCTCGCATTCGGGATGCTTCTTTTCGCATGCAGCGACAGCGAAGAAAAAAACTCGCTCACCCACGACATGCAAATCATGCTAGACGCCCGAAAAGGCTTCAGCAAGGATACTGTCATATATTTGGCCGATTCCGTCAAATTTGTCGATAAACTGACTCAAATCGCTTACTTTGAGCAAGACGACAACACGGGGCTATCCTATACCGCCAAGGCAATGTCATCTGCCATCGACATTCGTCTATATGTCTATCCCGATTACAGCGGCGGCAGTATCTCTGTTTACTGCCATCCTAATCAAGATGAAAGCATCAAATTCGATGAACCCGTTTTCCCTGCGAAGTCAAAAGGCTACACGTTAAAATTCAAGGATTCCCTCAAGGTAGGCAAGTCCATGTATTATGACATTGTGGAATTCAAGACACCAGTCGATTCCGGCAATGCATGCAGCATTTCTGCATTCTACTACGGCATTCACGATGGCCTTGTCCAAGTCATAAGCAAGAACGGAATCAAGCTGAACCGCGTTTCAAAAAAGGTTTACGAGGATGCCGAAGAACGTAGAGCAAAGGAACGCGCACAAATCGACTCTATCGCGCAGGCCGTCGCAGATTCCATCATCAAGGCAAATACGGTCGCTGTTGACACGTCCAAAAAAGACAGCAGCACGAAAAACAGTACATCCAAAGAAATAATCGACATGGCCGAATCCGTGGCGGACTGCATCAAGAACGCATATTCCTCCGGTTCGCTTTCTGCACTAAAAGACTGCAAAATTTAATGGCCAGTCGACTCCATCACCCTATCACTACTTAATCACTTTCTTTAGCATTCTCTGGCTGCGGAGTGCGACGGTCGGGTGCTCGCGATACACGAGTGCAAACAAGGCAGTATAAGGAATTTCGCAAAGTGCAAGTTCACGCATGGCAGCCTTCGCGACTTTCTTGTCTGTCTTTTCCAGTGCATACCTATCGCATTCGTATTCCTGGCTCCAGCAGTAAAAATGGAACAGCATGCGGAACGGAATCGCCGCCAAATGGAGCCACAGCACGGCTTCAATAAAATCGGCGTTCCAACGCACCATCATTGCCGCCATGAACCAAACGGCAACCATCCAGAACGCGATTTTCATCAAGTTTCGCAACACCGCATGATGAAACACCTTGTGTCCTTCTTCATGCAATTTCACGAATTTCGACTCGGGTACTTCCTTGCGATTTTCTGGGAGCGGCACGATATCGTTCACCAGCGGAATCACTCGCAACACCGCAAAAACACCACCGCGCAATTGCGTAAGCCTACGTTCACGAATTTCAATCGCGATACGCGCGACAATTTCCACACAAAGTAAAATATACAGCAGTACATTCATGGCGGGTTTCAAATAGAGTTCAATACATGCCTAAGCAAGATTTTTTACAAATGCGTTCAAGCGCTTTACAGATTCCTCGAAGCGGGTCTTCTCCCACTCCATGAATCCCTTATCAACCGGATGCGCACTGTCGTAATCGTCAAAAATTTGGCGACCACGTTCGTTATCGCGATCAAGTCCATGGCTTACGTTATCGAACCATTCCTTGTCAAGTTGTCTGTAACGCTTGACCAAATCGTCCATCGTTTCGGGGAGCGTCAAGATTCGTGCAATTTCTTTGTTCGTATCGCCGATAAGCTTACGCAACTCACGTGGTGACTGTTTCGACAGTGATTCGTCACCTTCGACAAGCGAAAGCATCAAGTCGTATATATATCGTTCCAAATATTCGCTATACGTCTTGATAGCATCCTGACGTACACGTTCACGCAAAAAGTTTTCGCCAAGTCCGTCGATATCGTTTTTCGTATAAACGTCTTTGACCTTTGCCACCTGCAAGCGGTTGTACGCATCAAACACCAGGCGTGCAATTTCAGGATTGTAAATCGAATAGAACGAAGACGGTACAAGCCCCTTGCCGCGAACACAGTATTTATAGGCATTGCGGTCAAGTGCATACGCATTCTTGGAATAGTTCCAACCCGGTACAACTTCGTTCAATCGCGGCGCAACACCCACCAGTTGCGGGTCGCCTGGACGCACTAGCGAGAACGGGAACTTGAGACGTTGCGGCAAAGTCGTGAGCCCGCTTGCAATCAAAGTAAACGGCGACTCGCGGAAGTTCGACGGGAACTTGATATTCACGCCAAGCCCAAAGAACATCCCCTGCCCCGGCATTACTTCCTGGTCGGGCATGCGGCCCGTGTGGTTGCTACCGACGTTTGCGCCATAGCCCAAGTTGCCACAGCCATCGGGCCAAAGTGCCGCAATCAACAGCGAATGATGGTGCATCTGCGTCATCGGTCCCATGTACGAACTGTTGACTTCACCTTCTTCGATATGGCAGCACGGCGCAATAATGGAAGACTTCACAATCGCCTTGCTTCCCACCTTCACGCGGCTCATCAGCACGGAACTTTGCACTTCGGCGCCGGTATGCACCGTCACACCCATCTGCACATCCGTATTTTCCATAATCACGGAATCATACACATGGCTTGATTCTTCAAGCGAACTCATGATGATGGAGTTGCGAATCTTCGCGGCACCTTCGACGCGCGCATGTGCCCCAATCCAGCTATTGCGGATAATGTTCGTATTCGAAACGACGGCGCCCTTGCCTACAATCCCGAACGGCAGTGCCAGTTCGGACCTGAACATCTTGAGCATTTCTACGAAGGATTCCTGCACACCCTGTTCCGCCTTGTGGAACAACTGCAAATCGACAAGCTCTGTCGTGATTTCCGGGAACACAAGCACCTCGCGACCGCCCATCTCGTTACCGACATTGATAGACGAACCCACCATGTAGTTGATCTTGCCGCTGCTCACGAGCGTGCCTACATTTTGCACGACAGCGCTGCTCCGCACAAGCACGTTGCTCAACATCGCGACCTTGTAAATCAAGGCGTTCTCGATAATGCAGTTGTGGACCATGCAATCGTAAATACCTGTAGCGACTGAAACGTCACCCGGCAACAGGAGCGTGCCAAAGAATTTCGGAAGGCGTACATCGCCCATAAAGCACGAGCGGAAAATGCGGTTCGGGTCAAAATCCGGTTCGACCAGAATCTTGCTCCAGTCGTCGCAACTGTTCCCGTTCTTCTCGAGAATCTGGATTTCAAAAGCCGTCATCGGACGGTACTTGCCAGTTAACGACTTGATGACCTTAAAATTTTCGACCGAAGTAGCCAAAACACTGCTCTTCAGCGCTTTTTTCAATTTTAACAATCGCTGCATGGTTAAAAAATAGACTAAATTAGGGGCGATGATGAAGGAAGACCTCTTCAACTTGATAAAAAAACATCAATACAATATCTCCATCTATACTGAAGATATTTTTGAGAGACGTTGTCAGGAAGAAATTATCCGCAGCGATGAGGATAATAGTTCCTTCGTGTATATCGAATTTGATTTTGAATCTATCGACAAGATTCTCGGGAACCAGACCAATTCACAGCATTTCTGGAACATCTTTTTGGAAACGCTTTCGAAGAACAGACGCGGGAGCGATATCCTTGGGCTTCTGGAACACGAAAGCGGAATCGGGCTCCTGCTCCTCGATTCGAAAACCGACGGCTGGAACCGTCTCCTGGGCCGTTTCAAGCAAACAGCCGGCGACCGTAACTTCGAAATCATGGATCTCGTGCTGGACAAAAACGTGCGACCCATCGTCTATCCCGCCTGCATCCAGGACATCAACAAGGCACAAGAAACCGAGCAGACAGCACAATGAAAGTCCTCGTCATAGGCTCCGTCTATCCAAGATTCCAAGAAGACGCAGAAGTCCCATGGCTTCGCACCTCCATTAGCCACCTGAAAAAAGCGGGCGTCGAAATACAGGTCCTCGCCCCGTCGTACAAGGGCCTCAAGAGCCACAACATCGACGGCACGCACGTGAACCGTTTCCGCTATGCGCCAGCCAACTGGGAAATCCTCACACATGAAGAAGGCGCCCCGAGCAAGATGGCCTCGAAGCCTTGGCTGCAGCTGCTCGCCATCCCCTACATCATCAACGGGTTCATCCAGTGCCTCCGGATTTGCCGCAAGTGGCGACCCGATGTCATCCACGCCCACTGGCCGTTCCCGCACGCCTACATCGCGCTCGGCGCCGCAAAGCTTTTCAGGATTCCGCTTGTGCTCAATTTCCATGGTGCGGAACTTTTGCTCATCCGCAAAAAAAAGTGGGTCAAGCCGCTTTTGAAATTCGCCATCGGACAAGCCCAAGCCGTCTTTGCAAACTCGAGCTTCACTGCGTCTAAAATCAAGGCGCTACGCGACGTGAACGTCGAATGGAGCCCGTACGGAACGACTTTAGAGGAGAGACGAGGGGCGAGAGACGAGAGACGACAACTGAATAAGGCGAGTGTCGCGCCCAACGTAGTTGGGCATGACCAAGCCGATCAGTTGGGATTAGAGCGAAGCGATAATCCAAAGACGAAAGAGGGGGAAAGCCTTCCCCTCGCTTCTGCTGCAAATGCAGCATCCGCTACCCCTTCTAGCGGGGACAACAGAATAAAGCGAGAATCGCGCCCAACAAAGTTGGGCATGATCGAGCCAAACTGTTGGGACTCCGTCCCCACCCCGCAACTCCCCGTTCCGCATCCAGTAAACGGCAAATTCAAAATTCTCTTTGTCGGGCGGCACATCGAACGCAAGGGAATCCGCTATCTCATTGAAGCTGCGAAATACCTCCCTACAGACAAATTCGAAATCCGCATCGTCGGTGGCGGCGACTTGACTGAACAGCTTAAGCAACAAGCAGCTTTATTAGATGAAAGACGAGAGACGAAAGACGAGAGAGACGTCATCCTGAACGAACGTGAAGACAACCTTAAAAGGCGAGAGTCGCAGCCATGCTTGCATGGATATGACCGAGCCTCAAAGGTTGGGGCGACGCCCCATCCAGTCAATTTTAGCGGAGTCGAAGGATCTCCAGCGTCCATCATCTTCACGGGCAAGCTTTCGCCAGAAGCTCTCGCGAACGAATACAAGACAGCAAACGTCTTTGTGCTCCCCGCTATCGTCGATAGCAAAGGCGATACCGAAGGCCTCGGCGTTGTCCTTATCGAAGCGATGGAACTTGGACTGCCGATTGTCGCAAGCAATGTCGGCGGAATCCCGGATGTCGTCATCGACGGAGAATCAGGAATCCTCGTTCCCGAGAAAGACCCTGTCGCGCTCGCGAACGCATTCAAGCGCCTCGAAGCCAATCCAGCGCTAATCGAAAATCTTCTCGCCGGCGCCCGTAAACGCATCGATGAATGCTTCACCTGGGACGGTATCATCGAACGCCAGATTGAAGTTTATAAGAGAGTAGTAGACAGTAGGAAGTAGGAAGTTAGAAGTTCAAATAAAAAAAACGCGACATTTTTTGTCGCGTGCTTCTTGCAAAAAATTTCGATTTACTTGACCTTGAATCCGGCCTGCTCGAACACAGCCTTGTTTTCTGGATTCTTCATGGCGACTTCCGTAATCCAGTTGTATTCCGCAATGCCGCCCTGTAAACCAGCACGGGCACAAAGCTGATCACGTGCCACATTGTAGGCGTTGAGAATCTGGACCTTTTCGAAGTCTTTCGCCTTGTCGATTTTCTCGGACCATTTTACGCCAAGTTCGACGAGTCCGTTACTTGCCTTTGCGTAGGCATTCGCCTTGTCCGCAGCAATGTTGGATTTTGAAGGAGCCGTAAACGGCAGCACAGTGACAATCGGCTGCGACTTTGGCACTACCACTTGCTTGTTCGCAGAATTTGCATCGGTCTTGGAATCAAGACAGGACACAAAAAAAGAGGCGATTGCCAAAAGGGAAATTACTAGAACTTTTTTTGACATGCTCGCCTCTTTTTTGAATAATAGCGGTTCAGGGATTTGAACCCCGGACCAATGGATTATGATTCCAGTGCTCTACCACTGAGCTAAACCGCCATCGGCCCTAAATTTAACAAAAGTTTTCACCATTTTCAAGGGGTGTGCGAAAAATAAACTTTTGTTTCTAAAAAATTTTCGCCCCATTCAATTACGCGCCAACCAGGGGCAGCCGAACTCAGACAAAATACCGACTGGTTAGGATCAATCTGCATTTGTGTCGAAGGAGTGACATACACTATCTGGTTTCCAATTTCGATTTCTGTTTCGAAGTGGTAATGTCCAACAAAAATATATTTGAGATTTTTTATTCTCGAAAGCGTTGCCTGGACTTCTTCGATATTTTTCATCGAATATTTCATGTCCATAAACTTGTGGCCGCAATAGCAAGGCGGATGGTGAACGAACAATAGAATTTCGCCTTCTACCTTGGAGGCTTCGCTTTCCAACCACGCAAGCTGCTTTCCGGACACAGTTCCATTGGTGCTGTCCAAAAAAAACATGGAACGGCCATCGATATCGTAGCGGTAATAGCATTCGCCATCGTGAATCTTGCCATCCAAATCAAAAAACTGCCCCATGACTTCTACATTGTCATGATTGCCGGAAATTACACAAACTGGAACTTTGGAATCTTTTAAAAGGTTAGCGATATAGGAATAGGCACCCGGTTCGGCATCTTCGTTCGCCAAATCTCCGGAAAGCACCAAAAGGTCCAAATCTTTCATAGATTCAGAATTATACGCCTCAAGGAAATTCTTGCGTACATCAATCCCTTGTACAAGGCTTTCGTCTTCCCCAATGTGGGGATCCGAAATTTGACCTATCTTTAGTGCCCTTTTTCCCATAACATTACGTGTATGAACATATTAGAATATAGCTATTGTTGATAAGAAACGATACAATCAAACTCTTTTTTATGCAATTTGTGATAAAAAACAAATGTCACGTGGAAATATTTCCATAATCTTCAACATACTTTAGTGGTAAAATCGTTAATAGACATTGAAAACTGGACTTCAACACTTGTCAACGTTGAAAAATGTGAACAGATTTCAAATTTTCAACATTAATCCACAATTTTCTTATTCTCGTATTTCCTTGAACATCATCAACTTACGCTTCCATATTCTTTTTTTTATCCACTATTCACTACTTTAAATACTAAATATTATATATAAACATATCTAGTATTATTTAATACAGGCAGTTGATTACTTCCCTTTGCGTGTCATAGTGGTCATTTCGCAGTTTCCCTGAAAGATGGCCCCTTCGTGAATAACTAATTGTTCCGCTTTTACATTCCCGGTTATCTGTGCATTGTCCTGGAGAATGAGCTTGCCCTTGCAATCCACGTTTCCTTTAATGGTACCGGCAAGAATCGCGAGACCGCATTTGACGTCGCCTTCTACAGAAGCATATTTTTCAAGAATCAGTTCACCATCGATTTGAACATTGCCGTGAACTTTTCCAGCAATTCTCAAGTCCGTCTTTCCGATGATATCCCCGCTGACTTGTACTGCATTGCCAATTTGCGTCAGTTCCTGTTCGTTTTTGCTTGCCATATTTTCCCCTAGTAAGTAAAGATTGTTTCCGGATCTTGTGGTATATTGTCCTTTGTTACAGAATAATGGACATGCGGACCGCTCGTATTTCCGGTATTCCCTACATAGCCTATGACATCGCCTTTGGTGACAGTCAAACCCTTTTTTGTCCTGATGCTCTTGAGGTGTGAATATGACGACTTGTACCCATTTTGGTGATCGATGATGACCGTATTGCCTAAATCGCCGCTTTTACCGGCGAAAGTGACTTTTCCGGTGCCGGAAGCAAAGACCGGATTCCCCTGATGAGCCGAAATGTCGATTCCCAAGTGCTTGTTTTCGTAAGAGAACTTCTTGCTGATGATGCCCACCGTAGGAATGACGTTCGGAATTCTTTCCATCCTGCTTTTGTCGTCAGTCGTGAGCCAGTTGTGGATACCTTCGAAATCGATGTCGTTCTTGCTGGAAGGCACGTGCGCGAAACGGTTGCGCTCGATGATGCTGTTGATTTTGTTGGAGTCGTTTTCGAGGAATGTCTCGAAGATATTCTGGATACGGTTTTCCATAATCCACAGCGAATCGAGTCGAGAGAACAACTCTTCGTAGTTCGCGTTCTGCTTTACGAGTTGCGCGTTGTGGACACGCATCTTTTCGTAGTTCACGAGAGTCCGGTTGATTTTCGCTATGTGGATAATGAAAAATATAAGGACGATGGCGAGCAAGACAAGCCCGATGTGGAACAGCATGAACTGCTTGCTCGAAATGCGGTACTTCTTCGCGCCTTCCGGATTTTCCGGAATAACTTGGATTGTGTAATACTTACGACTCACTTTATTACCGTTAACGATTTTCCATCAGTTCCTGGATTCGGTTCAGGTCGTCCATGGAATAATAGTTGATGACAATAGTGCCTTTAGACTGGTCCTTGGCACTTGGGTTAAGTGCAACTTTCGTGCCGAAGAATGTTTCGAGGCGGGATTCGAACTGTTTCATGTCGGCACTAAGTTCAACTTTAATTTTTTCGGTTGATGAGCCTGTCGAATCATCGCTACCGTGAACTTCCGGAAGTTCTTCTTTAGTTGTAACTTCATTAGCTTCACCTTCTCTCGTCTCTACTTTCTCGTCTCTCGTCTGAGCGAAGGGATCCTCGCCGCGGGCAATCGCTTCAATCTGGCGAACGTTCAAACCATCGTCGATGATGCGTTTTGCGAGGGCTTCGGTGTCTGCAATCTTTTCACTGCAGAGGGCGCGGGCGGCGCCACCCGAAATTTTACCTTCTTGTATCCATGCTTGAACTTGGTTCGGGAGTTTCAAAAGACGAAGTGCGTTCGTAATGGCGGAACGAGATTTACCCACCGTCTTTGCCAAATCTTCGTGCGTGTAATTGTGGTTGTCTATCAGCTGCTGGTAAGAGCGGGCTATTTCAATCGGGTTCAAATCCACGCGTTGGATGTTCTCGATTAGTGCCCATTCGTTCATTGTTTTGTCATCGAGATTGTCGTAAACCTGTGCCTTGATAGTGCGGCAGTTGGCAAGTTTCGATGCGCGAGTGCGGCGTTCACCGCTGATGATTTGGTAACGATCGCCCACCTTGCGGACAGAAATCGGCTGGATAAGACCGTGCTTTTCGATGGTTTCAGCAAGTTCGACAAGTTCGTCGTCGTCGAAAATCTTGCGCGGCTGGAACGGGTTCGGGTCAATCAGGTCGATATTGATTTCGACGATTTTCTGGTTGTCCGATGTTGTGTTTTCGTTTGAACCGTCATTGTGGATAGCGTTATCGACAGAGTTGCCGAGAACATCATGTGCTTTGAAAATTGCAGAAAGACCGCGACCAAGTGCTTGTTTACCCATTTTTTTAGTTCCTAATTATTAGTTGCTAGTCAATAGTTGTTAGTTAATAGTTATAAGGAAAGTTATAGATTAGCGTCATTCTGAGCGAAGCCGTTAGGCAAAGTCGAAGAATCCAGTGAAGTTTTTGCCTGGATCCTTCCCCTATCACTTCGTTCCAGGGTCAGGATGACGTTTGTTACTTCTCTTTATTCAGTATTTCTTCGGCGAGTTTCATGTATGCCTGTGAACCTGTGCTTTGGACATCGTAAAGGATGACCGGCTTACCGTGGGACGGAGCTTCGCTCAACTTCACATTGCGCGGAATCATCGTCTGGAATACGGTATCGCTCAAGTTCTCGCGGACTTCTTCGGCCACTTGCTTCGAGAGGCTCAAGCGTGAATCGTACATCGTAAGGAGGGCGCCTTCAATTTTCAAACCAGAGTTCAAGTTTTTCTGGACTTCGCGGATAGTCTTGAAAAGTTCGGTCATACCCTGCAATGCGTAGTATTCGCACTGCACCGGAATGAGCACACTCGTTGCTGCAGTGAGCGTATTGATAGTGAGCAGGTTCAAGCTCGGAGGAGCGTCGATGATGATGTAGTCGAATTCCTGCTTGAGGACATTCATCACGCGTTCGAGTCGGCGTTCGCGACTCATGGCATTCACCAGTTCGATTTCCATGACAGCGAGATCAGGCCCGGAGGTGATGACTTTCAAAAAGTCAAGAGATGTATCCAAAATGGCAGGCTTGATGTTTTCGAGCGTCAAGTTATCCGGGTTTCCAGCCATATCGAGAATTTCGTGGATATCCATGTCTTGGGATTCCATGAAACCGAGACCCTGCGACGCGTTCCCTTGCGGATCCATGTCTAAAAGAAGGGTCTTCTTTTCAAGGGCTGCAAAACTAGCGGCCAAATTCACGGCTGTAGTAGTTTTGCCGACGCCACCTTTTTGGTTGCATATGGCGATAATTTTAGTCATTATTACCTCGAGTGACTAAGGCGTAATCCTGTTCTTCGTTCGGCAGTTTGTATTTCCAGATGTTGACTACCGGGTCGTTTTCCAGGTGTGAAATGCTATTGAAACTTTTTAATGTGAGGAAAAGTCCACCCTTCTTGAGGGCGGGTTGTGCACGTTCCCAGTCGTTTTCGAAAGTCGAGAGGGCGCGGCAGCTAATGAATTCCAGGTCGGCAAGGCCCGAAGTCTCGAAGCGTTTGCCTACCACGGTCAGGTTCTTGAGTCCGAGTTTTTCCTTCGCGTAGTTCATGAACTCCACGCGCATGTGGCGGGGTTCCACCGCATAGAACTGCACCTCGGGCATCGCGATGGCGAGCGGGAAAACCGGACAGCCTGCACCAGCACCCATATCAGCCCACTTTATAGACGAGAGAACGCTCGCAGGCTCGCTACAGACGAAAGACGAAAGAGGCGAATGCTGTGGAGGTGCTTGCACATCCATATCTGAGCCGACAAGTCTTGGCTCGAAGAGCAAAGACGAAAGAGGCGAATGCTGTGGAGGTGCTTGCACATTCATATCTGAGCCGACAAGTCTTGGCTCGAAGAGCAAAGACGAAAGAGATTCTGGAACATTCTCTCGTCTCTCGTCTCTCGTCTCTCGCCTAATATATATATACGGAATCAGTGAGTCGGCGATGTGCCTGCTCAGGAACTTCTCGGAATCCTTCGCTGAAATCAGGTTGCCGAATTGCTTGGTTTCTACGACCAAATCTGCAAATTGGTAAAGCTTGTCGAGAGTCTCTTCGGGCAGTTGCACACCATGTTCCTTCAGGAACTGGTTCAGAAGATTCTGCTGTTCTATGTTAGACTTGTAGTTCAATTACAACCTATAAAATGAATTCAGTGAAACCAACATTTTTTCAAATGTTGGGCCTCTGGCTTCGCCATAGGCCTACACCCTGCGGTTCCCAAATAAAAATGTGCAAGCACATTTTTGCTTGGTCACCTTGTGCGTGTTTCACGTGAAACATGCGGTAGCGAGAGTCGCAGAACATACTTGTATGTTCTATGACCGAGGCGATTAAGGTAGGACACGAAGTGTCCAAACATTTTTTTGTTTATTATGTTCCGACTTGAAATTTAGTATAACTTTTTTAGAAAACAATCAACAGACTCCCCTGCATCCATATTTTTATAAAATATATGTTGATAACATTTTGATAAATGTTGAGAAACTGTTAAGCCGAGAGCTGCGAAAAGTATGTTTACATACTTTCCATAGCCGAGGCGCTAGTTTCGTGCTTGCACAAAAACTGTTAAGGTGAGAGTCGCAAAAAATAAGCTTGCTTATTTTTTATGACCGAGCCGCCAAGTTCGCGCTTGCGCCAAACTTGTTAAGGTGAGCGTCGTTCGATAAATGTCCAAACAAAAAATCCTCCCGTTTGTGGGAGGGTGTTCAAAAAGTTTGATTGCTAAAGGTTAGCGGTAGAACATGAAGTAGGTTCCGACCTTATGGTCTAATCCGTCCTCGATATATGTCTTGGTAAGCAAGATCATCCCGTCCTTGATTCCGGTTTCGTATCGGTCCCAGGTAATCCATTCGCCGTTGCGGTTCTCTTTCATGTAGCAGGTGTTGATGTCGTTTTCGTCCTTGACGATGATTCTGTCCTGTGTCGGCCTGAAGATGGTATCGTTTCTCAAAACGTAGATGCTGGTGTATTCCCCGCCCTCGTCCCTGGAAGTCGTGGCCAGGGAGTCCCCGTCGAAGTAGACGGTTACCGTGTCGCTGATTCCTTTATCCGTCGAGATTAACGTACTGATGTTGCCATCGCGTATGGCTCTGGTTTCCTTGGTATTGACGGTGGTCTGGTATGTCCATTCTCCTTCGCGGAGGTTCGACTCGTAGGTACTGTCAAGATGCATGCCGGTCCGGTAGGCTTTGTAGGTATAGATGGACTTGCCCCTGTTGTTGGCAGTGCCCTTGTCCCAGTACATGCTGTCTGTTACTAAACCATGATAATCCTTGTCATAGGTTGAAAAAATCGATTTCTGAAAATCGAATATTGTTTGGATACAGTCGGTGTAGGTATATTCTACAGGATTATTGACGGCTGTGCTAGAGGAATCGTCGCTACAGGCGACAAGGAGTGTCGCTGCTAAAAGAAAAATTTTATAGTTCATAACTTCTCCAGTTATATTTGATAATAAGAAAGGATCCTGTCGTGTTGGGACTATAACTACGTTATAGTCCTACGTCCTCATGCTCGGTCATGCCAAAATGCGAGAATTTTGTCGCGACGCTCGCTATTGTGTTGGGACTATAACTACGTTATAGTCCTACACTCTTCGGCTAGCAAATGAAAATACACGAGTGTATTTTCGCTTTCTAGCCTCGATTGTGTTGGGACTATAACTACGTTATAGTCCTACACCCTGCGGTTTCCAAATAAAAATACACAAGTGTCTTTTTGCTTGGAAACCTTGGCTGTGTTTCACGTGAAACATACGCAGGGTGAGAGCAGCGGCCACACTTGTGTGGACATTGCGAACCCCAGTATGTCGGACTTTGGCGTAGCCAAAGGCCAAACCTTATGAGCCGAGAGTCGCAGAACATACTTGTATGTTCTATGACCGAGGCGATTAAGGTAGGACTCGAAGAGTCCAAACATAACCAAAATTTCTGTAGTCCCAACATTATATAGTAATTTCTATTCTGTTGCCCTCGGGGTCGAGGACAACGCTTTCGTAATATCCGTCACCGGTAGTTCTCGGCTGCCCTACAACGGGAACTCCTTCAGCGGACATCTGATAGGTCAGGCAGTCCACCTTTTCTTTTGAACCGACGGAAAAGGAAAGGTGAGTTAAACCGATGACGGACTTTGACTCTGTCAAATTCGCAACATTCATATCTGGGCAGTGCATGATTTCCAGGCGGGCGCCTTCGTCGAAGGTAACGAACCGGCTGGTGAACTGTTTAGTCGGGTTGTGGTAAAGCGGATGGACTACCCCACTGAAATACTTTTGATAGAACTCGCACACCTTGTCGATGTCTTTTACCCAGATAGCAACATGATCAATTTTCATAGGACCTCTTGCAAAATATACATAAATGCATCCTTCGGAGAATTTCCGCATTCCGCTTTTCATGAGTTTTCAACATCTATTCACATTTTTGTTGAAAATGTGCAAGCATTTTGTCGCGACACTCGCCATCGTGTTGGGACTATAACTACGTTATAGTCCTACGTCCTGCGGTTTCCAAATAAAAATGTGCAATAGTTCACAAGGCGAAGCAAGCAGAAAACATTTATGTTTTCTATTTGTGAGCCGAAGAAATGGACGCGAAGCGTCAACCATATTTTTTGCGAGACGCTTGCTACTATGTTGGGCCTATGGCTACGCCATAGTCCTACGTCCTCATGCTCGGTCATGCCAAAATGCAAGCATTTTGTCGCGACACTCGCCATCGTGTTGGGACTATAACTACGTTATAGTCCTACGTCCTGCGGTTTCCAAATAAAAATGTGCAAGCCCATTTTTGCTTGGAAACCTTGGCGACGTTTCACGTGAAACGTTTGGTGGTTTATAGTCGTTCGATGGTGAAACCTTTGCGGCGGAGGATGTCGATGATGTTTTCATCCTTCCCCACTAAATGTGCTGTACCGATAACCACAAATGCCTTGCGCTTTTCCGTGAGCAACTTCGTGATGAACTCTGCCATGGTTCGATTACGGGAATGCAAAATCCAGTTATCTATTTCTTTCTGGATGATGGAATCGTTCGCGCTAAGTTTTGCAGTGTCTGCATTCATGGCATTCCAAAAGAGGGTATCGTCCCCGGTTTTCCATGCCCGCATCATCCACGTAACCGATGAGTCGATCAACCCGATTTCGCGCAGTGTTTTCTTCATGAAGTACATAGTGACGGAATCTTTTAGCCCTTCCCCTGTTAGGGCCATTACTTGGTTCTCAACGGGTTCGAGCGATACGATGTTTTTCCCATGTTCCTGTGCTAGGTGGAGAAAGTGAAAATCGATTCCGAGATTGTAATCATAGCCCAGTCGCATAATTCCAATGGATGTCAATGTCATTGCTGCCGCCCATGGCTTGTACCGGTTGAATGTTCCTATCGGAATATTCCATGCGGTGCATATACTGTCGAGCGATTTTCGGATGTCGCCGGGAAGGATTCTTTCGAGAGAATCTTCTCCATGGAACATGCCGTACTGTTCATTCATGGAGGTGATTTCCTGCAGGATGGAATCGTCACCCATGTCAATTTCTACTGCAAGTTCGTCTGAACTATCGAATGCATTTGTGATGACTGGATCTAACGGGTAAAAAGAAGAATCTGCCAGGTGGATACTGCCTAATATATATACAGCGGAATTGGAATCGGAGACTTTCCAAAAGAAGTGCTTTTGTCCAGTTTGGGGACTGCAGCCAATTAGGCATGATGTCGTTATCGCGATGAGTAAAAAGCTTAGTAGTGAGCGCATTTTTAAGTAGTGGTCATGTGGGTGTGTTGCATGAGATAGGACTTGCATAATATACATAAATGTATCTTTCTGAGAGTTTCCGCAGTCTGCCATTTGTGAGTTTTCAACATCTATTCACATTTTTGTTGAATGTTATGGGAAAAATTTAATGGGTTTGGTTTGGAAATGTTGAAACTATAACGTTTAATATGGAAAATACTGCTTACTGCCTACTTCTAACTACCTACTAATTATGTATATTTCTCATGGAGGTTTTCATGATAGAGATTGAAATTATCCATGGAGACATCACGAAGCTTGCAGTGGATGCTATCGTGAATGCGGCGAACTGTTCGCTGTTGGGTGGTGGCGGTGTCGATGGTGCGATTCATCGGGCGGCTGGGCCGGAGCTTTTGCGTTCGTGCATTCCGTTGAAAGGTTGCGAGACGGGCAAGGCGAAAATTACTCCCGGATTCAAGTTGCCGGCGAGATTTGTGATTCATACTCCGGGGCCGGTTTATCGTGACGGTCAGCATGGGGAACCTCAGCTTCTGGAATCTTGCTACAAGAGCTGTCTTGCACTTGCCGAAGAAAACGGTTGCGAGACGGTCGCCTTCCCCGCTATTTCCACTGGCGTCTATGGCTACCCTTGGAAAGACGCCACCGAGATTGCCGTGAAAACGGTCCGCGAATTCCCTGCGGAAAATGTCAAGAAAGTCATCTTCTGCTGCTTCAGTGCGGAGATGGAAAAGATTTATAGGGACGTGATGACGAAGACGCCATCCTGAGCTGTCGTTCTCAATCAACGGGATGAAAGCCGTTAAATTTTTATATTATATTGTCTTTTAGAATTTCATTAAGGAGAAACACATGGAAGAAGTCGAAAAATTCATCAAGGAATGCGGTACTTATTTTCTCGCGACGGTCGAAGGTGACCAGCCGCGTGTGCGTCCGTTCGGGACCATCAACATTTTCGAAGGCAAGCTCTACATTCAGACGGGGACGTTTAAACCTGTTTCTAAACAGATTCATATGAATTCGAAAATGGAGCTTTGCGCCATGAACAAGGCCGGAAAGTGGTTGCGTGTCGCCGGTACGCTGGTTGCGGACGACCGTATTGCGCCAAAAGCTGACATGCTCGAACATTATCCCGAACTCAAGAAGATGTATTCTGCCGAAGATCCGCGTACGGAGGTGCTGTACTTCAAGGATGCAACGGCTACGTTTTATAGCTTTACCGAAGCTCCTCGCGTCGTGAAATTTTAAATTTTTTTAGACTACGCTGTGATAGACATGGCCGTTTTTTAAGCGCCGGGTCCCCTGCGGGCCTGGCCTTTTTAGTGGATAAAATTTTAAAATTAATCAACAATCGACAAATTTGTACCACCAAGTTATTCACTATAATTAAAAATGTTGATAAATAATATGCACACTTCCCCACATCTGCACTGTTTCACGTGAAACAATCAAGAGGTAAGTGGATAAATTGTGTTCTTTGATGTTAAACTTGTTGAAAGACATTTTTATTATTAACAATCTATAAACACAAATTTTTTAATTTTTAGATGAAAAAATAAGAAAGAATTTCTTAAATCGCCATGTAAAAGTTATATTTCCCGTGGAGGATTGGATTTATGCAGGACAATACGAAACGTGGCAACCGCGTGCTTTTTTGGATGAAGGTCATCTTTATTCTTTTCGTCGCTTTTTGGCTGCAATTTGTTTTCATGGTGGCTAGCATATATCTCTTATTTGGACATTGGCTGGCTTTGTGTACGGGGATGCTTTTTATGGCATTCGCCTTTTGCATCGGTGCCGGTATATTCATATCGCTAGTTGTTTTTTGCATTAGTTATTTGTCGTGGCTGCATCGGGCAATTTCGAATTTGCGGTTGTTGACGACGACATCGTTTTCGCCGATGGGCGCGGTTCTCCTCACCTGCATCCCGTTTGTCGGTTATTTCTTGAATTACTTTATTTTTTGCGACATGGTCAAAAGTCAGGAAAAATACATGCAGCAGAAGGGCATTCTCAAGGAACGGTTCCCGAAAAGGATTTTGAACGCGTGGCTTATCGCATCGCTATTGTTGTTGTTGATTGTTTTTGTAGATCCCAATCAGCTTGGTTTTTTGACGGTTGTTTCTCCGGCGGTACAGGTCGATGGAAACAAATTTATAGAATTTTTAGAAAAGACGCTTGTTGTCGTGATTCCCATCTTGTACATCATGAGTTTCTCGGCATATGCCAAACAGGAACGCGAAATTTTCCGGATACATACGGAAGAACTTTTCAACAAGCATGTTGACGAGGTTATCCGCGAACGCGAGATTATGCGTGCCGCCGAAATGCTACGAAAAAGCCAGGGTCTCGAACCCACTCAAACTAATCAAGAAAAATAAAAATTACAGATAAGTTGCCACGAACTTTTTCTGGTATTCCGGATCTTCGTGCGCCCAATGCTTCTCTTCCATCGCCTGGTATTGCCAATTGATGGCTTGCATGAATTTGTCCGGATTGCAGAGGTTGTTGAAAATCGCGTCGAGGTCATCGACAGTCGCGTTCAACCCCACCAGCTGTTCCTTGGGCGCATAGCTGTACGGGCTGCTGGCGAAGTCGCTTCCGATAAAGACTGCTCCAAGGGCGGCTGCTTCTTTGAGTTTCAAGTCACTCTTTGATCTGTTGAAGTTATTTGCAGCGAGCGGAGCCAGGAAAAAGTCGGGCTTGTAGCTGGAGACCGTCTGTGCGAACGGTAAGAAGTTCGTGTAAGGAATCTTCGTGAATTTTCCTTCGAGGTCTTTCAGGAAATCAGGTTCGCCGAAAATGCAGAGATCAATGCTTTCGTCCGCGACGTGCTTGCGGAGCCATGGAATCCATGCGCCATCGAGATCTCCCGCGACACCGTCGGCAAAATGCCCGAGGCTGCCCGCGTACATCACCTTCGGCTTTCCGGTGAACGGCGAAGTTCTCTGAGTCATTCCGAACAGCGATTTGGAAACACCGTTCGGCATCACGACTGCGTTTACGCCGAGGTCGGACTTGATGCGGCTTGCGAGGTAACGTGTAGAACAAACTACAGTGTCAAAAAGTGGCAATACTTGTTTGAGGCTCGAAAGCATCATCTGGTCATGATTCGGGATGTGCTTGGCATACGAGGCGATAATCGGCGAAAGGTCCCATAGCAAGTCATCCATGTCGGTCACTAGCTTGAACCCACATTCTTTTTTGAGCTTCGAATAGAAAAGTGCAATCTGTGCGCGACCCGGTGCCGTCGGCTTCTGCAGAATCACCGCGCGCGTCTGCTTGAGCGCGTCTTTGTTGGTGCAGATGATTTCGGTGATGGACGGGATGATTTCGAAGTCGTTCTTGCCCATGAACTGAAGGCACGGCAAAATGCAGCGGACCCAGTCCGGTTGCGCCATGTCGTAAGGATGCACGATAACTTGCTGTCTGTTCATAGTTGGAAAAGTAGTAAAAAAATGACCGCGTAAATACCTACACGAACTCGATTATGAGCTGCTTGCCGAGGGCGTGCGCCAGCTTGTAGAGCGTCTCGATGGAAGGTGAACCTTTCGGAGTTTCGAAGCGTTGGTATGCCTGCGGGGTGATGTTTGCACGCCGCGCCACATCGCTTTTCTTTTGACCCCTGCGCGCTTCGAAGAGTTTGTACGCAATTTCGATTCGCGGGGAAAGCTCGACCGGGTAGAGCCCCTTGTCGGTGTCGGGCATCGTCTTGGGGAGGATCATCGTGTTGCCGAGATCCAGGTCGCATTCCATTGCGCCGTCGAGTGCATCCTTCGCCTGCCTGAGGGCCTCCTCCTGCGTGTCGCCGAACGCGTTCACGTTGGGCAGGTCGGGGAACGAAACCACGAAACCCATGTCTTTGTCTTTCTCGATTTTCGCTGCGTAATTCATGGTGTGTGGAACCCAGCCTCTTTTTTTTGCGTATTCACAGATTTCTTTAAACTTCATTGTTTAAATTACAATATATTTGTTTATTTATCAATATATTGATTTATAAAATTAGGCTTCGCACCCTCATTTTTCATCCTGCAACAAATTCTCGAACAGTGGGCGATATCCTGCGATATCTTCTACCTGCATGATGGTCGCGATCTTGTTCCCTGCGTCTTTGGACGAAGCTCCGCAGTGGAAAAGCTTCTCGCTGGCGGTTCCGAAATCCAGGTAGATGTACCTGTCATGGAACTTATTCCCAGTGGCGTGAACATCGCCAAGCTCCACATCTGGGCGGGCAGCTCTGAAGTCCGCCTTCATGCTTTCGGTCAGGTAGGTACGACCGTACTGTTCGCTGAAAATCTTGATAGAAACACCATTCGCCACGCACCGCAACAAATCAAGGGTCTTTACATCTAAGTAGTCATCCACAATCAGCACCGACTTCTTCGCCATGCTGTAAATCTGCGTGTAGGCGACATCGGCTTCCAGCCGCTGCCCGTTCAGAATCAGGAAATGCTTGAAGGTACTCGGGTCGATGAAATTTGCCATGACTTTTTGGAGAAAACTCTCGTTTCGCTCTACCTTGTTCGAAAGCGTGCGGACATCCGTGGCAATCTCGGCGATATCCCGCGTGTTTTGGCTTGTCTGCGTCGCCAGTGCGACCATCCCCGCAGAAACATCCGGCACGTTCTCCGCCGCAATGTAGTCCTTCATCTGCTTGAAAAGACGGATGAGGGCCATACTCTGTTGTACTGCCAAATCGCCTTTCAACACAGTCATAAGCATATAAATGCCCTGTTCTGTAAAAACGTAGGGATTGGAACGGCTCATTGTGCTGATATTTGCGGTGCAATTTTTGCACCGCAAATCTTTAGCGTCATTTGCATCTGTAATTGCGGTAAATTTTTTTGACCGCAATTCCTCAACTTCCCTTTTGGTCAGCTGAAATCGGAAATCCTCCGCAAAACGTTCAATGTTATTCTTGACTTGCCTGTTAAAATCTTTCGTGCTATACCCGTAAATCTCGGCCAGATCGGCGTCGAGCATGACCTTTACCCCACGGATGGTATATATTCGCGACTTGAGCAGGTTCTCGTCTATCAGGGAAAATTCGGGCTTTTTCGGCGCGACGGCCTCGGCCGCACTGGCCGCAACATCTTTTTTCATCGTCAACTCCTCTGGCATACAAGCGATAAAAATACCAAAGACTATACACTTGTGCACTAAATATAAATTCGAAAATTCAGTTTGTCAATAGGCTTGTCTATTTTTTTGAAAATATGCGAAAAAAGCCGTTCTTGTCATTCTTGTTGCACTAAATTAGGGTATATTTCACTTGTATGTCAATCAAGTTCATCACGCCCAAAAAGTCCGTAAATTCAGCGTTCCTCAAGTTGCCTGTTCCCGTCGAAAAGATGGAGGATTTCAAGCTTTCGCTCAAGAATCTTTACAGCAAGCGGAACACTGCGCAGGACGAAGAATACCACAAGGGCGAAATCTGGAACTTTTTACGCAAGATTTTTGAACCCGATTATTCGGTGCAGGTCAACCGCCCGATAGACCTTGCAATTTTTAACGGGAATACGGCAAGTGCAAAGCCGGCGGTGATTATCGAAGCGAAATCGCCGACGAATGCGGCAGAAATGTTTTCGGCGGAGCATCCGAACGTAAAATCGTTGCAGGAACTCGTCTATTACTTTATGCTGGAATACGTACATTCGGGCAATCACGAAATCAAGTGGCTCGCCATCACAAATTTTGACGAATGGTATTTCTTCGACGTTAAGGACTTTATCCGCTATTTTGGGAACAAGTCAAAACCGATATACGATCAGTTCCTAAAATTCAAGGCGAATCAGATGAGCGGCAACAAAACCTCGGATTTCTACAACGATATCGCGAAACCCGCCATCGACGATTTCCTCGCCTCCTGCGATATCAACGTCGTGCATTTTAGCCTAGACGTCATTGCGAGTCCCGGATCAAAGTCCGGGATAAACTCCGCGAAGCAATTTAATGCTGCGTGTCATCCTGAGCGGAGCGTAAGCGGAGTCGAAGGATCTAAAAAACTCCTCCCTCTTTTCAAATTCCTCTCCCCGGAAACCCTCCTCGCCAGACCTTTCGCAAACGACAGCAACAGTCTTGACCGCAACTTTTATGCGGAACTCTTGCACATCATTGGCCTCGAAGAAGTAAAAGAAGATAAGGGAGGCAAGAAGGTCATTCAACGCAAGAAGCCCGCAAATCGCGACAAGGCGAGCCTCCTTGAAAGTGCCATCTACCAGCTCGAAGACGATTTCCCGAACAAGGAAGAATGCGAGGCGATGGCCCTCCGTCTCTGCATTACGTGGGTGAACCGCCTGCTGTTCTTGAAACTTGTCGAATCGCAAATCCTCATGTATCAAAAGGGCGATGCTTCGTACCGATTCATGAGTACAGATAAAATAGCGAACTTCGACGAACTGAACATTTTCTTTTTTAAGGTACTCGGCAAGAAAATCGAGGACCGCGACGAAGACGTACTCAAACGTTACCCGAATGTCCCTTACCTGAACAGTTCACTGTTCGAACCGACCGAAGACGAAAAGCACCTGAAAATCCGCGGCATTCCCGATGCCCAGATGGAAATTTTCAACAAGACCGTTTTGAAGGACGAACGCGGCAAACGCGCAAAAGGCACGCTCCCGAATCTGGATTACATCTTCAAGTTCCTCGATGCGTACAACTTCGCAAGCGATGCACAAGGCGGCGTGACCTCTACGAGCAAGACGCTCATCAATGCGTCGGTTCTCGGACTTATCTTCGAAAAAATCAACGGCTACAAAGACGGCAGTTTCTTTACGCCAGGGTTCATCACCGACTATATGGCCCGCGATGTGCTGGAACGGACGGTAGTGCAGAAGTTCAACGAGAAAAAGTCCTGGAAATGCGAAAATTTGGAAGATGTCTCGGACAAGATTGAAGACATTTCAGAAGCGAACGAAATTGTAGATGACATCCGCGTTGCCGATGTCGCCGTGGGCTCTGGGCATTTCTTGGTGTCGGCCCTTAATCGCCTGCTTGCAATCAAGTCGGAATTGAACATTTTGTGCGATGCAGACGGCAAACGCATCAAACGCCGCGACTTGATTTTGAAAGTAGATAACGACGAACTTTCTGTAGTTGATGACGAGGGCGAACCGTTTGAATACAAGCCCGGCAACGAAGAAAGCCAGCGGTATCAAGAAGCCTTGTTCAATGAGAAACGCCGCATCATCGAGAATTGCCTTTTCGGCGTTGACCTGAACCCCAACAGCGTGAACATCTGCCGTTTGCGCCTTTGGATTGAACTTTTGAAGAACGCCTACTACACCAAGGAAAGCGGCTACAAACAACTTCAGACGCTCCCGAACATTGATATCAATATCAAAGTCGGCGACTCGCTGCTGAGCCAGTATCCTGTAAATGCAGGTCATAAAGTCGCAGACTTTTTAAGTGCAGAAGAAAAGAACGACCGCAAAAAAGATAGCCTCAATACCGCCCTTATTGAATACCGTAAATGTGTAAATGATTATAAAACTGGAGGCTCGCAAAATTCCAAGGTATTACTTCGTCAGAAAATTGCGGGTCTAAAAAGCCGTATCGTAGAAGACGGGCAGATTGAAATGTTTGACGAATACAAGGGTTCTGCGGGTAATACCATCGATTTTTCCAACTCGCTCGAATGGATGTTCGAATTTCCAGAAGTTTTGGACGAAAAAGGTCGCTTTGTTGGCTTCGATGCAATTATTGGAAACCCGCCGTATGTGCAGCTCCAAAGTATGGGCGAAATGAGCGACGTTTATAGCAAGCGCGATTACAGTTGCTACAATAAGTCCGCAGATCTTTATTGCCTTTTTTATGAAAGAGCAATTCAGTTGATGAAGCCGAATGGTTATTTGGGATTCATTGCTTCTGACAAATGGTTAAAAATCAATTATGGTGAACAACTGCGAGAATTTCTTACAACATCTGCGAATCCGATTTTATTGATTGATTTTCCTGGTGTTCGAGTTTTTGACGATGCAAATGTTGACCCGCAAATTTTGGTGGTTCAAAAATCAAAATACAAAGAAAAAACTTTAGCTTGTACAGTGACAAAGAAAGGATCTGCTTTTGAAAAAGAAGTACAAGATAAACTTTCTTCACATGCATTTGGTAAGGATCCTTGGAAATGGATGGATTTATGGGAAATATCTATCTTGCAAAAGATGGATGTTGGCACTGCTTTGAAAGATATGTCCGTTTCAATTTATCGTGGTATATTAACTGGCTTTAATGATGCATTCTTTATTGACGGAAAGACGAGAGAAAAACTCATTGTCGAAGATGTCAAAAGTGCGGAAATTATAAAACCATTCTTGCGTGGAAAGGATTTGGAACCTTGGTTTACGAGCAATGATGATCAATATATGATTAATCCGCATAATGGGATTAAGGAAAAAAATATTCCGCCCATTAACATTGATCATTATCCTGCAATAAAAAAGCATCTCAACCAATTTGTAGATAAATTAGCGAAACGTGGCGACAAAGGTGACACTCCATATAATCTGCGTAATTGTGCATATTTAGAAGACTTTGATAAACCAAAAATCATGTATCCCGAAATTACCAAGTTTCAGCCGTTTATCTATGATGATTCGGGAATGTACTGCAATAATAAAGCTTTTATCATTACTGAAAAGGAAAATACCCAAAATTTGCCAAAGGGAACAGAAAACGTCATTGCGAGCGAAGCGAAGCAATCCAGTGCAGAAACAACCAGCGATGTCATTCCCGCGAAGGCGGGAATCTCCTCTCCCAGTGGCTATAACCTACTGAAAGCCCTCCTCGCCATATTCAATTCCAAGCTTTGTAAATTGTGGATATGGCATAATTGTCCCGAATTGGGCGATGATCGTCGCGAAATCCGCAAAGCCTACTTCGAAAACCTCCGCATCCCCCTAGACAATGCGGAACTACTGCAAAAACTCGCCACCCTCGCCGATGAAATCATCGCCGCTAAAAAGCAGGCTTCGTGTCATCCTGAGCGAACCCTGGAGCCGAAGGCGATAGGGGAAGTCGAAGGATCCAGTGAAGTAGATGGCGAAGCAACCCAAAAGCAAATCGCCGACCTCGAAACCCAAGTCAACACCCTCGTCTATCAACTCTACGGCATCACCGATGCCGAAGAAATCGAAGCCGTGGAGAAAAGGTAAATGATGAAAACAATAATATATTTAGGATTAATTTTTGCGATATTTTTTATTTCTGAGTTTGTTGACCAATATTTTCACTTGTCGCAAAAATCTCCAATTATAACAGCTTTAATTGTGTCCACAATATCTGCAATTGGAATAGTTAAACCTGGAGAGATGCTGTTAAAAGATATATTTGCGTATGAATCGCAACAAAAAACAAAGAATAACCTTGCAACGCAGACAAGAGATACTCGAGGCAGAGTGTCTGATTCATTAAATAGAGTTGATGAAAGAATTAATACTATGATTTCAACAGAATCAATATCAAAAAAAGATTTAGTAGAACACTGTACATATTTAAGTCGTATAATAAAACCATTAATCTCAGACTATAAATCATTATCTAATTTGATTGAGGACAAAAATGAGTACTAGACCCATTGTAAATGCTTTTTTAACTCAAATAATGAATTTGGAGGATCGTTTTGCACATATCGCGCAAGAATTTGATGTTGAAGAACGACCGGATTCTGTTAATGTGTCTTTTGATGTGTACAATTACGAAAAAACTCAAATTTCTTATGATAGAAGGATTTTTTATCATGATAAACGAGAGATGTATTTTATATATAATAATATAGATGCATCATCAAACGAGAATAGAATTCGGTTGTATTCAACGGAAGGTGTTGCGGATACCGTAATGCTTACTGACGATATATATTATAAGAATGGGTCGTGGCTTGTTTGGCAACCATTAAATTTGAATAATATTTTAAATGGGATTGGTCCGAACGTTTCAAATTTGATTACGCTAACCGATGATATGATTAGAGATATTTTTAGATTTTTTCTAGAAGAATAAAGAGGAAAAAAGGCAATGGATAATGATATTTTGTTTATTATTGGAAACGGCTTTGATTGTGATCATTGCTTGAAGTCAAGTTACTCTTACTATAAAAAGTATTTAATAGATAATGGATTTGAGAAGTATGTAGATTATTTTGGATATCCTAATTTTAGCTATTTGGATAGACCTGAAGAAGAAACTGGCATCCATGAGGGACTTGTAGATGGAATGACTCGAGACCAGTATGGAAAGCAGCTTGCCAAGAATTATGATGATGTTTTTGAAAAAATGAAAAAAAATGATTGGTGTTGGAACGAGTTAGAAACAATGCTCTCTACAATCCAGGGAATAAATGGTGATGGATTGTTTGTAAAAGAATTTGCAGACATTATAATCCATCAGCTGCCAAATTGGATGTCCTCTTTTGTTAAGCCTCAAATTACTGCTATTGTGCCGAAATATGGATTCCCGCAGAATCAGTTGTATTTAAATTTTAATTATACAGAATTGTTGGAGAATGTTTATAACATACCCGCTAGTAAGGTGTTGCACATTCATGGGAAAATAGGGGATTCTTCGTTGATGTTTGGACATTCTCAATATGAGTATATTAATGAATTGATAGGTCAACCTCAATATGGAGCATATTCTCATCTAAATTATTATAAGGATACGCTAAAAGATGTGAAGCTGAATATTACTAATCACAACTCTTATTGGATTGAACTTGCGAATGTAGAAAAAATTTATGTTTTAGGTCATTCCCTTGGGGATGCGGATTTGTCATATTTTGAAAAAATTTCGGCAGTTTGTCCCAAGGCTAGATGGTTTATAACTTATTATGTTGATTCAAATGGAAATGATAGCAGAAATGTGATAAAAAAAACGAGGGCTTATTCTTTGATTAAAACCGGGGCTGAGTTTATTTCCTGGGATGAGCTGAATGAAGTATTTCCATTAAAATCCGCAAGTGAAAAAGGAGTTCTTATGTCATCATATCCCGATACAATGGATGAATTTAAAGATTATGTTAAAAAGGCTTTGTCTGCAAACGCCTTTTATGGAAAGGATGATAAGCATAAATCCGATACATACGATGGTTCTACGTCTGCCTGTAGTTATTTTTCGGTGTTCAATAAAGATTTGTCAGATCCGCAAAAATTTGAAACGTGGATTGATGAAGCACAGTATTCAGTAAGTGCTTTTAGTGCACAGAATGGAAAAAGGGAGTATATTGTTCATCCTTGTGATACTGAGTGGTCGGGTAGCTCATATGTTGGTTCTGCATATAATCGTGGTGATTGTATTCCATTAGTTGGAATGGAATCTTTTGATGTTGTTTCTGGATGCAATATTGGAGTTCATGGTTTCCCAGTAGATGATTCATACTTTACCCGTAGAATTACAGATAATGAGTTGACTTTTATTAAAGAACTGGAGTGACGGAGTTGTCAAGTATATTTCTTGCATAATCATAATTAAAGGGATGAAACGGATGGAAATCAATAAGAAAACCTGGCCCCTTTCTACGACCTTTAGCCTTAGGAGTCGTATCAATACTGACACGGATTACCAACGCCCTGCTGTTTGGACTACTGCACAAAAGCAGATGCTTATGGATTCCATTTTGCGTGGTTATGATGTTCCCAAATTTTATTGGCATAAGGTGAGTAAGAAACCAGAGAAATATGATGTTGTTGACGGCCAGCAGCGTTTAAGGGCTATTTGGGAATTTATGGATAACCAATATGCTCTTGCAAAAGATGCTGATTCTGTTGATGGTGTTGAAATCGCTCACAAGTTTTGTAAGGATTTAGAGCCAGACCAGAGAATTCAGTTGGAACAGTATGCTTTGGATGTTGCTGTTATTGAAGACTCATCTGATGAAGAAGTTCGAGAAATGTTTCTTAGACTTCAAAATGGAACAAGTCTTAAGGCCCAAGAAAAACGACATGCTCGCGTAGGAAGGATGCGTGACTTTATCTGTGAACTGGCTAACCATAGCTTTTTTAATTCGGTCCATTTTGACAATAGTCGTTTTACTTACGAACATATTGCAGCACAAATGTGTTTGCTTACACTTCGCGGTGAAATATGTAATGTAAAAGATAGAGATTTAAACGCGATGTATGATGATAAGAGGGATTTTGATCCAAATTCTTCTACGGCAAATCAAATAAAGAAAGTACTTAAATATTTGTCTGCGATGTTCCCCGCAAAAACGCCAGAATTAAAACGATATAATGTAATTTCGCTTTATATTCTGATATCCGAATTGATGGAAAATTATGTGATAAAAGATAGAGAGAAAGAATTAGCGGATTGGTTTATAGATTTTGAGTTGCGTCGTGCACAAGAAGATTTGAAACCTGCAGAAGAACAGAATTCTGCATTTGTTACATACCATGAGAAAACGGCACATAGCACTGATGGAGCAGACTCTCTGAAATATCGTAATAATTTTCTGATGGATGATTTGTTTCAGCATGTTAAAGAATTATGCCCAAAGGATCCTAAACGCTTATTTGATGAAGTTCAGCGTCGTGTTATCTATAGAAAATATAATGGTATTTGTCAAAAATGTGGAAAGAAATGCGAGTGGGACAATTACCAAGCTGATCATATAAAACCCTGGAGTAATGGTGGAAAAACTATTATAGAAAATGGTCAACTTTTGTGTTCGGAATGCAATCAAAAAAAAGGCGCTGCGACGTGTTAAAAATGGGCGATGCAAAAATATTTTAAGTGAACAAAAATTTAACGAAAAAAGTTATGAAATATCTTGCTTTGCGAATCGCTCATAATGAAAATCACTGGGAAAAGCCGTCGAAAGGTCGTCTTGTTCCATTAGATGGTATATCTGCAAAAGAACGGCGAGAATTGATTAAGAAACTCAATCTTGATTATGTAAAGCAGAATGGTTTCGGACACGAGGATTGGAATTTTAACCTAGATTTGTCAGTTGATGAGTTTGTTTATGGCTATCAACGATATGTCCCAAAAGAAAATCTCCAAAATGATTTATTTAATATTTGTTTTCTTGATTATGATAAAAGAAGTAAAAAGTGGTATATTGTAGGATTTTATCATAATGCATCGTATGAAATAGAAGGGATGCCTTTTGAAAAGCGTGTTGTGAAACAAAAGTGCTCCGATCTCCGTAATTTGGGTAATAGCCTTTCTATAGATTATTTAAAACATCTAGAAAAAAGAATGCGTGAAGATGTTCAAAGTTACCATTGGAAGGTTTCAAAGAAAAATGTTGTAAAATTAGTAGAAAGAATTCCTTATCCCGATGATTGTGTACAACCCAGTTGTGTCCGATATTCGTCCCCGAGTGTAGGGATAAATGCCTTTCGAAAAGAAGACTTTGATTATCTTGAAAAGTATGCAGAAGAAAAAAGTTTTGCAAAAGAGATTGTAGATTATGACAAGGATGAATTTCCTGAAGGAAAAGAGTCTTATGTTCGTCATAAGAAAAGAGAACGTAATCGTAAGATTGTTGAACTAAAAAAAGAACGATTCAAGGCTAAACATAATGGTATTTTGTTTTGTGAAGCTTGTGAAATGAGTTTTTATGATGTATATGGTGAATATGGGAGGGATTTTATAGAAGTACATCATTCAATTCCTGTGAGCGAATTGTCTGATAATTCTACAACACGATTGGATGATCTTGTTTTGTTGTGTAGCAATTGTCATCGAATGATTCATCATAGAAGACCATGGCTAAAAAAGAATGAATTAAAAAAATTAATTCGTAAATAGTAGTTTAAAATATGTTATAAAAGGAGAATTTATATGGAAATAGATTGTTGTGATAATTATATATATCAAACTGGTGAAATTTTTTTCAAAAAAATTCTTGTTTCTAGAAATACATCTTGGGTGATGCTGAATAATGGAACAAAAATAAAGATTTCTCATGATTGCGTTGCAGGTGAAGATGAAAACTTGTATTATTCTTCGGCTCTAAACTTTATTCGTTTGGTAAATGAAGACGATTGTAAAAAGATTGTATTTGAGCAAAATGGGAATTTAGTTAGAGAAATGGAGATTGTATATCCTCCTGTATCTGTGAATTCAAAATTATCTGTTTCCATTGTCAAAAGGATTCGTTTTACAAGTAATTGCGATTATCGGCAGAAGTCATGTGTCCTTTTTTGTAAAAGATTAATTGCAGGCAAAAGCGGATATTACGTTGCTGTAGATCATGCAGGAACTCAAGATAAGCCGGAATTCCATTTTCATTTAGAAGAAAGTCCAGGTTCTCGATATAAAATGAAAATGTCATTTATTCCATCATGCGTGTCTATGATAAAAGGCAAAACTCTTGATGAAGCTTTTAAATTGGGAAAACAATCTTTGTTTTGGGAGTTTCATAAGCATGGAAAAGTCGATTACAGAGGCTATGATTCAATAAAGAACAAACAGATTGTTCATCAAACATGTTTAAAGTTGAAAGGGGATATTCCGATCAATAATTTTTCTGACTTATCGCCTCGTTCACGTCAGTTATACTATGAACTATAATTTTAAAAATGACAATGTGAAAGTTGATGAATTGTGGAATATTAGGAAACTTTTTCGGGGGCAAAATGAAAAATACAGGTGAATCATATGAAAATTTTGTGAAAACTCTTCAAGAGGCTTTACTGCAATTAGAAACATTAGGCGTCCAAAAGAACATAAAAATTGAGACAAGAAAAAAGATAACGGACAATTGCGGAATTGATCGAGAATTTGACCTTTATTGGGAATATGAACTAGGTGGAATTACTTATAAGACTATAATAGAATGTAAAGACTACAATTCCGCTGTGTCTGTTGAAAAAATTGATGCCCTGGTTGGAAAAATTAAGGATTTACCTGATTTAAAGCCCGTGTTTGCAACGAAGATCGGCTATCAATCTGGTGCGCAAAAGAAAGCCGAACAGAATGAAATAGATTTGCTTATTGTTCGAAAACCATTGGATTCTGATTGGGTTGATGAACAAGGGAATCCATTAATTAATAAAGTTGCTTTTACTCTGTCTATGGGTTATCCTGCAAGAATAACAGGTTTTTATCCCAAGGTTTCGGAAAGTGTACTTAAGGAAATGAAGGGGAATACATCGTTTGCAATTGCTGGCAATAATAATGAAATATTTATAAATGATGGGGAAAAGACCGTAACATGGCTTGATCTAGAAAATAAACTACCCTTATTGCATAAAGATGAATTTGGTCAATTTGAGGAAACAAAAATTTTTTCAAAAGAAGGCGAAATAAAGACCCCTTCATCTAGCTTGAAAATAATAGGTTATACTGTAAAATATGAAGTGAAGAAGCCAGATGAAGAAACTATGCTAATAGATGCATCTGATGCGATGTATGGTGTAATCGAATATTTAGGAAAAGACAAGAAAACATTGTTTTGGAAGAATGGGAAAATTGAAAAGAGGAAAATGATGCGAGAATAAGGGCTTGATACATGATAGACAAAGAACTCGAAAATATCGTATCAAAGGAATTGGCTTCTAAAGAAGATTTATTGGGCTATGAAGCCGAAAAGCAAACGGCCTATTATTTAAAGCGGAAATTTTTTGACCATCCTAAGATTCATGTTCTTAACAATCTGCGGTTTAAATGTTTGACTGACGATGGTGACTATGTCCAAATAGACCATCTTGTTATTACGCCATATTGCTTCATTGTTATAGAAACAAAGAGTTGGACTGGCGGGATGAAATATGATGAAGATGGAAATTGCTGGTATCTATCAAAAGAAGACTACGAATGGCATCCGAGTAGGGAAAGTCCTATCTATCAAGCGAAAATCCAGTCTGAGGCGTTAAGAAAAGTTTTGCAGAATAACAAAGAAACCCTTAGAAAGAAATTTCTCTTTCTTCAAGGAGGATTTCAGAATTATCCTGTCCATTATTTAGTTGCTTTGCATGGTGAATCCAATGTGGTAAAGCCTGACAAACCGTGTAAATTTGACGGAACGGTCCTTAAATCCGAAGTTATTCCTGATAAGGTTCTTGAAATTTATGAGAGCTATAAAAAATCGGATACGGTAAAGAATTTTGTAAAAGACGCCATTCTGAAAAACGATTCACTTTGGTTGTTGCCGGAAGAAGATATCGTAAAGACTATAGCTTTTTTAAAAGACATTCACCGTCCGCAGTATTTTTATAGAAAAATCGAGGAAGAACAGGCAAACTGTAAATGTGGAAACGTTCTTTCGTTTGAAATGAATAGGACGACTAAGAAATGGGAAACTATTTGTAAATCTTGTGGATTGGTCAAACCGTTTTCGTTTAAATGCAAAAAATGCCGCAGGCCCCTAGAATTGTTCGAAACAGGATGGCCCAGAAGGCAACTTGTATTTTGCAGATATTGTGACGAATACCGAATAGTGAAATAAGTCTAATTAAACGACCTGAAACGCTTAAATTCTCGTCTAAATAGCAATCCTACAGATGAAACTTAGACGAGTTCTAGACGAAAATTGGCGGAATTGAACGAAAAACGGCAAAATTATAGACGGGAAAATGAATTTTTTTAGGGAAAATGTCGGTTTGACATTTTGTGACATCTGATTGTGAGTATATTTAGCTAGAATGGAAATTTAGGTTAAAAATGGCTTCTCCAAAGGCGATAGTACAAACTCTGAATGAGTATTTTGACTTAATAGAAAGGCTTGCTTTAAAAAGTAGGTCTTCAAATGCGCTATATGAGCAGACTATTTTTGATGAAGCCGTTGCTTATTTTCAACAGAATAAAGATGATGCACTGAGAGCCTTTAGGTTGTTGGTCAAAAACGGAATATTACGTTCTATTGACCAAGATGGGGCGTATATAATCCAAAAGTACACGAAAGACTATGTCCTTAACCTAGTTAAGGAACAAAAACTCGGCCTTGCTGAAATAGTTAAAGTTGAGGCAAATCGTGTTGGAAAACTAAGTGATGAGGTTCAAAAGGCTCTTGAAAAAGGTGATTTGGCTCTTGTCCAAAGTAAAGCTTCGATGATTATTGATCTGATAGATGAAATTCAAAATCATTTGGAGTCTGACAGAAATGCTATCAAGAACATAATTGAGCGTGCCAAGATTATGCCGCCCGATACGCCTTTGAATCTTCGCTATGGGGAGGTTTCTGATTGCTTTGAACAATATGTAGAGCCAATGCGTCAATTTTTAGGCAATGATGCTACTGGATTTCTCAACTTGACTTTAACCATAGAAAAACAGTTGGCTCGGGGAATGGATCTCTGCAATATCCAGGCTGGTTCATTGTCTTCTTGGTCAAGAACAATGAAAGGTGCTCAAAGTCAAATACGCATGCTGCGAACGCAAATCAGAGAAAATTTGGCTTTGTTCCAAAATGAATTGGCTCCTCTACGCAATAGAGTAACGAAAAATAATCGAATTTCTTGTTCTGTAGTTGCACTTTTGGCAAAAATCCGGAAAAAGGGGCTGAGGAAAACTCTAAATGTGAAGACTCTCAAATTAGGTGGAAGTCAAAGAGATGTCCGTTTTTCATTAAGTCCTTCAGTCAAGGAGTTTTCGGCAAAAGTTTTGCAATATACTCCTGCAAAGTTTAGTTTTCCTGAGGAATTAGTTTCGAATAACGACGATTTGATGTTGCTTCGAATAGATGATGTTGTTGAAAATTTAAAAATGTGCAAAAAACGGATGCCTTTGATGGAATGGCTTAAGGAAAAATATCCCGAACAAAGCGATAGAACGTTATTATCTGTTTACCAGCAGATTTTGCAGCGCGAGTCAAATAGGTTGCGTCAATTGGATTCTTGCGAATCAACGAACTTAAAGAATTATAGAATTACATACTATCCGCATATTTTGGAGAATGCTGTATGAGCTTATCAAAAGATCTCGAAAATTTGAAGTATGTCAAAGATATTTTTAGTCAGCTTGCTGCTGGACGGCATATTGATGCTTCTGCTGATGCTGAATGGTGGAATGCTTTGCAAGGTGAACATAAAGACGATTATGCGATTCTTTTTAAGCATTTAGGAAAAAAGTTAGAAATTGATCCGAGGGGCTTCGCATATTTTAATTTTGATGAAGATGCTAATCAAAAGGCCGCTCAACAGGTTGCTTTGCTTTTCTTGCTGATTTTGGATAAAAAATACGCTGACGGTGCTGATTTACTTCGGTTTACAAGCTGGATTTTGGACCCAGTATTCTTTGCAGAATTGCGAGAGAAGAATAAAGAATTACTCGTTCAAGAAAAATTAGATTCTGACGAGGCGTGGAATAGGGTGGTTCATAAGGCAGAGACCTTAGGCTTTATGAATAAAGATGATTCTTGTTATACGATGATGTTGCCTTGCTGGCGATTTATAGACCTTTATCAGGATTTATCTGATAACGAAACTGATAATGCAGTTGTTGATGATACTAACGAAGATCTTGAAGAATTTGTTGAAGAGGATGATGTATGAAAAATGAGTATGGCTTACGAAAGTTGGTTTTGATAAATAGTGCCAACTACGAAATTGCCGAGATTCCTCTTGACGATGCAGTTTCTATTGTTGGTCCGAATAATTCTGGCAAGACGAGCTTGATTAATGCTCTTCAATTTTTGCTTATTCGCGATAAGCAGCAGATGGACTTTGGAGCCCATGACAGGAATTCTTCGCTAAAATTCTATTTTCCATATCCTAGCTCTTACATATTGCTTGAAATGCAATTAAAAAGTGGCGTTGTCGTCGTCGGTTGCGTTGGCAAAGGTTTTTCTAACGAGTATCAGTATTTCAGTTATGAAGGTTCACTTCACATAGAAGATTATAAAGATGTAGATGGCAGTATTATTGAAGAGGCCTTTTTGCAAGAAAAAATGCGGGAAAAAGGAATCTCAATTAACAACTATCCTCGTTCAACAGAGTTCTTTAATAATCTTTATGGTAAAACTGATTTAGCATCGTCGGATTTAGATATTCGCTTGTTTTCTGTAGCGGCTTCGCTTAGAGATGTTTTTCAAAAGGTCCTAATAAAGACTCTTCATCTTGACAAGCTTGATTCTGCGGACATCAAGAGATTTCTTCTTCAAATTAATGCTGTTAATTATTCCAAAGAAGCCTCGTCTAGAGGTTTTGATTTCAAGCGAGAGTGGAATGAAGCCTTCCAATCTGTGGAAGAAGATAAGGCTCAGTATAAGGCCTGTAAAGATTCTATGTCTTCAATAAACGATTTGGAACGAAGATATAATCGGATTTGTGAACTCCGTGGTAAAATTGGGACGATGCGTCCTTTGATAAACGAGGGCTTGAGTCGGTGGGAAGAGTATAAAAATAGCGAAGATGATCGTTTGAAAAAAGATTTAGCTCGTGTACAAGCCGAGATTGCGGAATACGGAGAAAAGCATGATCAAATAATCAGAGATAACGAAGATATTAATCGTAATTTAGGTGAAATCGAATCAAAAAATAATCGTTATGAATCATTGAAATCTCGGTTTGTTCTCAATATTGATGAGAATGTGTTAAAACAGAATCTTAGTTCTTTAAACGACCAAGTTGCTGCAAAACAGACGTTGTTAAACTCAACACGACAAGAAAATGTTAGGTTTATTAGTAGGCGTATAAAAGAACTGGAAGAAGGTATAAATCAGAGTTTAAGGGAACTTGAGTCTGGTGAAAAATTATTCAAAAGACAGGTGCAATCTCTACTCAATTCTGAAGAAAAAGACATTCTTTATAATCTTGTCAATCAAAGAATCCTTTCTTTTAGTGTAGATGAACTAGGCGATGTTCGGTCATTTATTGAATCGTACAAAACTTGGCTCAACGGCCAAGGGGATATTTTAGAAATAAATGGATTGACGTTAAATAGATGTGAAATCCTAGCAATGGGACATTATGAGGAAAAATCTCCTGAAGAAATTCGAGAAGAGATTAAATCAAGTAAAGCTGAGTTAGAACAGTATAGAGATCGTCTCAGAGCCGTTGAGGAACGCGAAAAAGTTGAAAAAGAGTTGAGAGAATTGATTAATAGGCGTGATTCGGCGCAAAAGGAGTTGAACGATTATAATGAGTTTGTTGAGTTGCGATTGTCGGAAGCAGAACGAAATGATGAAAAAATTAAACTTTCTAAATCGCTTCAAGAGAATCAGGATAATTTAGCGAAATTTGACGAAGAAAAAGAAAAAAGTCAGTCTGAAGAGCGTGAAATAAATGGCAGGATAAATGATTTAAATAAAAGAAATGGCGAAATTTCATTGTTGAGGAATAAACGCCGGGATGTTGAAAATTATGCAGATGTTCTTGAATTGGCGAATCTTCCGTATGTTTACGATGGGAATGTGATGGAAGAACTTCCGGAATTGCTAAAAAATCAGGTTGACGACTGTGACGAACTGGATTCTGTATCTTCAAGTAAGAATCGAATTTTAAGGGATCTTGAACATAGAGGGTTTACCAAATTTATTGGTATAGAACAAGAAGATGAAATGACGGAGCGTATTCTTGATTATGCTCATACATTGCCCAAAGAAGAGGCTGCCATACAACACAATCTCCATGTAGCAATTACGCGAGTCGGAAATATTCTCATCGAATTAGTCAATCAATATAAAACTTTTGAAGATGATTTAACCAAATTTAATGTGTTGATTACGAAAAGACGTGTTTCTGACTTGAAAAAACTTTCTATTGAGATAAATCCTCGAGACATACTTGATGCTGTTAAAATAATAGCGAGACATAGCGCTGATTCTGCCGATTCAATGGGCTTGTTTAGCCCCGATGCGAAAGAAGGATATGCGGGAAATCCTGAAGTTGACAAAGCTAAAGAAAAATTGTTCCGATTCTGTGATAACAATGATAAGCTTAGACTAGAAAACTTGTTTGATTTATCTATCAAGGTTCAGAAAGAAGGCGAATTAGAACAGAATCTTAGTGATTTAAATGCAATAGGTTCTAATGGGACCGTTCTTATGGCGAAACTTATTTTCGGCTTGGCGTTGCTTCATTGGATGACGGATAAAAAGAACGCGACAACATCAATATGCTATCTTGATGAGGCTGCAAGCATTGATGAAGAAAACCAGAAAAAGTTGATTGCGGCTGCTCGTGAGTTTGGTTTTGTGTTGCTTTTTGCTTCTCCAACAGCACAAACAACAGTCCGTTATTGTATCCGTATTGAAAAGAGAAACAACAGAAATGTTGTGACAGACAAACAGCGAATAACGCTGGATCCAATCGAGGTGCGTAATGAGGAATGATGCCTGGGTTGATATTTTGACAAGAATCTATTCTGAAAAGGAAGTGGCCTTCTCATCTATCGCACAATCATTGCGAAAAGAATTAGAAGTTTGGGCTGAAAGAAAAGGGTGTATTTCTATCCAAAAAGCCGGTAAAGGAAGGGTATTTAAGGTTGTTGACGAGAAAACTCTTGAATGGGAAATAGCTCGTCTTGCCCCTAAAAAAGATTTAGATAACCTCCCTGTCCGCGTTCAAAATCTTGCAAAAAATAGCAATACAAAAGCCGGTCAAACGACGCTTGATTTTTCCTATTTTCTTTGCAAAGCTGTAGGTGACGGCGTAATTGTTAATGGTGTAGATGTTTCCTTTATTACAAAATCCCTTGGTTGTTTTGCTTTGCCGATAAAGGATGACTCTGATGGATTTGAATGCAATGGCTCTTTGATACTAGTTGAAAACCAACAGTTACTTGATGATTTAAGATGGATGCCGTCAGATTTTAATGGAATTATTCTTTACTATGCAGGAAATTTATCCGCTCGATTACGTGCGTGGTTGACAAAAAGTTCTTTTGCAGGTGTAATCCTTTTCCCCGATTACGATGCTGTCGGAATAAGCAATTATGCAAATCTCGTCGAAACGATGCCGGCTGCTCGATGGTATTGGATGGATGATTGGGAAAATAAGTTAATTGAGCATGGTTCTAGTGAGCTTAGAAAAAAGGAAAATCAAGGAGCACTCTTTGAAAACTTATGGAATCGTTTCAAAGAAAATGGATTTCCTGATGAAAAAATGGAAAGTTTGATGATCGAAATTCGAAAGCGAGGAAAAATGCTAGAACAAGAAGTTGTTTTACTTTGACCGCACTTCAACCTATTGCCCCCGCCCGCTGAATAACCTATTTTAACGCTCAGAGGAAAAATGTATGACTGAATACAATTTCTATTGTGATGAAAGCTGCCATTTGGAACATGACAATAGCAATGTCATGGTTCTAGGGGGCGTGTGGTGTCCAAAGGAAAAACGGCACCAGATTAACGGACGAATAAAGGAAATAAAGATTCGCAACAATGTTCCTGAGCAAGCTGAACTGAAGTGGACAAAAGTCTCACCTTCCAAAATTCAGGTCTATATAGACTTGATGGAGTATTTTTTTGATGAAACGGATTTACATTTTAGAGGACTCTTGATTCCCGACAAAAAGAAATTGAATCATCAAATGTTCAACCAGACTCATGATGAGTGGTATTACAAGATGTATTTTAGCATGTTGAAGGCCATGCTTGTTCCGACAGATACATACAATATTTTTATTGATATAAAGGATACTCATTCAGCGGAAAGGGCTAAAAAACTTTGGAGTGTGATTTCCAATTCAATGTATGATTTTTCAAAGAGAATTATTAAGCAGGTGAAACCTATAAGGTCTGATGAAGTTCAAATAATGCAAATTACAGATGTTTTAACAGGAGCCTTTGGCTATAACAATAGAGTTTTTGATGATTCTGAAAAACGGAGTGTGGCCAAAAGGAGGATTATAGAGCTTATTCAAAAAAGATCAGGATATACTTTGCAAAAATCCACCCTCATTCGTGAGGATAAGTTGAATTTGTTTGTGTGGAAATCTCGTAATGACCAGGAATAATTGTTGGCTTCCTGAATTAAACGAGTTTCCGCAAACTTCGTTTACCGTTGCCTCGTATAAAGAATACGAAGCTTCCCTTTATTGTACCTACAAAAAAGATTTTTGGTCAAACGATTTGTTTTTCCAAGGTCTGAAAGTCCAAGTTCGGAAATCTCCTATAATTGATGGCTATGAAGAGTCTTTTGTTCATTTCACATGCAAGAACTACGAGAACGTTCAAAATCGTGAACCCGATTTCAGACGCTGCGAACGTTTACACTGGATTCGAAAATTTATAGAGAATTATCAATGTAAGGCCCGTTGTGTCGAAAAATGCGATGGCATCAAGTATTGGGAAGAACCATACAAGTCAACAAAGCGTTTTCATTTTCTGTTTGAAGAAGAGCGATTCCTGGTTGTTCTTGAAAAGCGAGAATACTATTGCTTATTGATTACAGCTTTTTATCTGGAATATGATCACTCTCTTCAAAAACAGCTGAAGCATTACCGTATGAACAAAAAAGCAGAAGACGCTCCGTTTGGCGGAACGTCTCCAGAAACTCCTTCTACAACTGGTAGATGAGATAATGTAAATATAGGTTTGTGATGATTGTTTGTCAATAGGATTTTTTAAATAAAACGCAAGCAAGCAGACGATGTTTAAACAAGATTAGGCAAAAATGGCGAAATTACGCAAAAATCGACATTTTATAGACGAAAATTTTGATTGGTGTTCCCATGCTCTTCACTCCCTCCGGCACATTTTATTCCAAGGTTCAATTCAAGACCGAAGAAGAGGTCGAGAAGGTTGTCGCCCGCAATTTCAAGCTTCTCTTCGGTGCTTATTCCATCTTGCTGCCGAAAAGTTTGATCCGGACTTACGATGGCTAGGGTGTAAATTTACAGGAATCAACAGGTTGTGTAAAATTTTCTTTCACCCGTTGCGCAAGCGCCAAATGCTAGGCTCGGTCCTATATTTAAAAAGGACGAAAATCACCCCTTCATTAGTCTATTTTTAGAAATGGGTAGGAGATGGGCAACCCGCTGGCTCGGTAGCGCTAGACGCAGTGTATGACATTGGGACCCATCTCCCTCAACCCAGGACCCCGAACAAGTATGCTGGCAAAACGCAGATGCCGAATACCTTTGGACAATGGGGCGTGGGGTGATTACCCGTTAACAATATAGCAAAGGAATCTTAAAATGGAAACATGGGTCGGCATTGACATCTCCAAGGACACTTTCGACGCAGCCTGGATTATGGACGGCAAGAAGAATCATCTGAAGCTGGAAAATAGTTCCAACGGTTTCAAACGTCTTCTGAACGAAGTGCCGGCTGAGTCCCGTTTTGCGATGGAAGCTACAGGAGAATATCACCTGAACTGTGCCAGATACCTATCCAGCCGCGGAAATCCGGTTGCTGTCTTGAACCCATTTGCCGTGAAAATGCATATGCAAAGCGACCTCAGGCGTTGCAAGAACGACAGGGCCGACGCCTATTCGATAGCGAAATTCGCAGCGGAAAAGAATACCGATTGCTGGACATGCCCGACAGACGTCGAAATAAGGCTCAAGCATCTTGATGCCGTTATAGACAACTTGCAGAAACAGATCCGTCAAAGCAAGAACATACTGCATTCGCTAACCCAGGTCAATTTACGAGACGACCAGGCCGTTTCCATCATCAAGAAAACAATATCCAGTCTGGAAGCCCTCATGGAAAAAGCCAGGAACAGGCAACTTGAAATGGTCGAGACCGGCAAGAAAGAAGAAATCGCCTTGGCATGTTCCATTCCCGGGATCGGTCTGGAAACATCGCTGAAGTTTTTCACACACGTTGGGAACATCGAAAGGTTTGGCAGTTCCAGAAGCCTGATTTCCTGGATAGGCCTGACTCCACGGAATGCACAATCAGGGACAAGCATCCATAAAAACGGAAGTATTTCGAGAATGGGCTGCACAAGGCTGCGAGGGCAATTCTATATGTGTGCAGTCGTCGCGATAAAATACAATCCTGATTGCAGGTCATTCTATACACGATTGAAGGAATCGGGCAAGCCTAGCAAAGTAGCCTTGATTGCAGTGGCGAACAAGCTGCTTCGACAACTTTATGCAGTCCTTACGAAAAAAGAGGCCTATGTACCAAATTTTTGTACAAAAGCCTCTTGACATTTAATACAGTATGTCCTATATACGAAACTTGAAACTTTAGTTTCGTAGTTGAGTTATCCTCTTTGAGGAAAAACGCCAATATTTATTTGGAATTCATTTAAATGGATTTATCGGTTAATCCGCAGGTTTATTTTATTTTGTCGAAAAAGTAATTAAGCTCCCAGGCTCCTTACGGGCACAACAAGAATCCCGTCAGGGCGCTTGAATGCGTAGTTCCCGACGCCGGTCAGAATCATCTTGAAACTGGGGGATTTCATTTTAGTCGTGTCGATGATTTTTTCGAATTTGTTTAAGGTCGCGGAGCCCTCTTCAATTAGCTTGTCGCCACCGAGCTTGATTTCTACAAGCCCGTAGGAACCGTTACGCAAGTGAACTACTGCATCGCATTCTAGCCCGCTCTTGTCGCGGTAATGATAGATTTCGCCGCCAATAGATTGTGCGTAAATGCGTAGGTCACGAACGCACAGATTCTCAAAAAACAACCCCATGGTATTCAAGTCGTTGATTAGATCCTTGGGGCCAAGGCCCATGCTGGCGGTGGCGATTGACGGGTCAACAAAGTAGCGCGTGTCTGTATTTCTGATGGCCGTTTTTGAACGGAGATTCGGATTCCATGCGGGAGCATTCTCTATCACAAAAATTTTCTTGAGCGCATTCAAGTAGTCGTACAAAGTATCGATGCTGAACGAATCAACATCGTTGCCTAGAATGTCCTGACGAATTTCTTCGAATTTTGCCTGCGAACCGATGTTTCTGGAATACGAGCGCATAAGGAGCTTGGCCCGCTCGGGGTTGCGCTCCTTGCCATCAACTCGGGAAATGTCCGAATTCACGACAGCATCGTAATAATCCACCGCCTGCTGAAGCGCGACTTTGATGGATTTGCCCACCGCTTTCGGCCAACCGCCTCGGCATATCAAAAACGCGAGTTTTTCTATGTCGGATTCTACAGAAGCAGAAACTTCGTAATCCGTATTGAATAGTCCTTCAAGGGAAACGCTCCCGCTGGATTCTCCTGATTCAAAAAGTGACATGGGTCGCATGAGCATTCTCGAAATTCGGCCTGTCCCAGAATGGGAAATTTCCGATGTATCGGGTGGAACCGCAGAACCAGTAAGAATAAACTGTCCGAAATCGTCCCTCTGGTCCACTTCGAAGCGCACTGCATCCCAAAGTTTTGGGGCGAGTTGCCATTCATCAATAAGGCGGGGAGTATTGCCCTGCAAAAGTAATGACGGATTCGTGTCTGCCATTAGCAAATTCTGCTTTTTTTGTGCCGGTTCCTGCATATAGAGAACGCTTTTCGCAATTTGCTTGGATGTGGTGGTCTTTCCGCACCATTTGGCACCCTCGACTAGGACCGCTCCAGAGGCCTCGAGTTTGTCCTTTAATACTTCATCTGCTAGGCGTTTTCTGTATTCCATGGTCTTAATATAATTCAAAACCAAGACTTTGGCAAGTTTTCAACCAAGACTTTGACGAATTTTCAACCCAGATTTTGGCAAAAAAACAGGCGAAATGCGCTAAAAAAGTTGGAAAAGCGGGTAAAAATGCACTGAAAATAATATATGCTAATTTTTCGACAGGGAATATTAAAAAAGCAGATGCCCGCTCGGTGGCGGGCATGACAGGCTTTTTGCAGGTGTTTTCCGCGTGTTTACTTTATATCAAACTGCACTTTGGGGGCGGTGCTTGCGCCTGCATCGGCTGAGAAGAGTGCCTTGGGGGAGGCGCCTGCGAATCCTGCGACGAGGTTCGTGGGGAACTGGCGAATGGTGGTGTTGAATGCCTGCACGGTTTCGTTGTAGCGTTTGCGTTCGACGGCGATGCGGTTTTCGGCGCCTTCGAGTTGCACGCGGAGTTCCTGGAAGCTCTTGTTGCTCTTGAGGTCGGGGTAGTTTTCGGAGACGGCCATGAGGCGCTGGAGGGCTCCGCTGAGGTTGCCTTGGACTTCTTGGAAGCGCTTGAGGGCGGCTTCGTCGTTCATGAGGCTTTCGTCGAGTTTGACGGTTCCGCCCATGCGGCTGCGCATGTCGATGACTTCGGTGAGGGTGCTCTTTTCGAAGTTGGCTTCGCCCTGGACGGTGTTGACGAGGTTCGGGATGAGGTCAAAGCGGCGCTGGTAGGTGTTTTCGACTTGTGCCCACTGTGTTTTTACGCCTTCCTCGAGAGCGATGATGTTGTTGTAGGTGCTGACGCCTTTCCACACGATGATTACGAGGATGACGGCAATGATGATGAGGGCTTTTTTCATTGTGACTCCAAATTGTTTATCGATTTTCGGTGTAATAATATACAAATTTCGGCTAATGTGTAAGGTGATCCCGGCACAAAGGCCGGGATGACAGTTGAGGGGCTCGGGATGACGGTTGAAGGGTTGTTATTCAACGGCGAGGGATTTGTCGTAGATGTACTGGATGTCTTCGGGACTGATGCCGCCGGGGACGAGTTCGAGTTTGGAGTGGTTCACTTTCATGGCGGCGATGAATTTGTCTTTCATTTCGCGGGTGACGGTGCATGTGCCGATGAGCTTGCGGAGCATTTCGTAAAATTCGTCGACGTTCTGTAATTGCAAAAGCGAGAGGATTTTCGCGACGTCTTGGGGGACGTTCTTTTGGCAGATTTCGACGTAGGCGGCGAGGAAGTAGCCGACGGCGGGGCCGTGCGGGGTGCCTTTGCTGAGTGTGAGGTCGTAGCTCATGCCGTGGGGTACGGCGGTGCTTGTCATGGCGATGGACATGCCTGCAATTGTGGAGGTGAGCATGAGTTTTTCGTACAAGCTAGAATCGACGGCGGTGTCGGAAAGGAGGGCGTCTTTGCACTGGCTCCAGAGCTTGAGTCCGTATTCGGGGCACATGCGGTTGAATGTGTTCGAATGGATGTTCAGGATGCTTTCGACCATGTGGGAGAGCGCATCGACGGCGGTGTTGACGATGAGCGTTTTTTTCGCGGAGGCGAGGTATTTGCCGTCGACGAGGGCGAGCGCGGGGAAAATCCGGTGCGGGATGCTTTTCTTTAAGTTTATTTTGTGGTTCGTGATGATGGCGACGGGGGTGGCTTCGGAGCCTGTTCCGCATGTGGTGGGGACGGCGACGACGGGTGCGTGGCTTAGCGGTTTTGCGGGCGCTTGGTGCAGATTGTCTGCTGCCAAGCTTGGGTTCACGAGGAGGAGCGCTGCGGCTTTTGCGGCGTCGATGGCGGAACCTCCTCCGATGCCGATGATGAAGTCGGCGTTGAATTCGCGGGCGGTTTGTGCCGCGTTTGCGACTGTGTCGGTTGACGGGTTTTCTTCGACTTGGTCGAAGACTTGGTATGGAACGTTGTTTGCGGCCAGGATTTCCGTGACGTCGTTCAGGGAGCCGTTGCGTTTGGCGGAGGTGTGCCCGGTCATGATGAGGGCGCGTTTTCCGATGGCGAGCAAATCTTTCGCGTGATTTTTTACGCAGTCTTTTTCAACGTAGATTTCAGTGGGGACGTAAAAGCGCATGAAAATCCTTTACAGCATTAGCCATTCTCTGTTGAACCACTGGTAGAGTCGCGCTTGTTCGGAGCGGTTCTTGATGAGCCACTGGGCGAACGTCGGGCGGTCAATGGGTTCGCAGATGCTGTAGATAAATGCTTCTGTCAGTCTTTCGCGGATGAGTCCTTGATAGAATCTCTGGATGGGGTCGTCGATTTCGTCGGTGAAGGCGATGAGCTTGATGCATTTATCGAGAATGTGGATCAGGAATTCTGTTTGCTGTGCGGAGGTGGAGTCGGTGTCATAGAATTTGCGCGGGCCGATGGAGTCGGTGACGAGCGACGTTTGTATGGAAAGCAGAAATTCGTTGTTGACGGTGGAATCGCTACCGGTCTGTTTGACGTTGGGGTTATTCCTTTCGATGGCATTGTCTTTTTTTATGACAAGGTATTTTGTCTTGCCGTAGAGTCTTGAAAGGTTGTCGCGGATGATTTCGCCTTTTTTGGTGATGAATGTCGAGTACATTGTGTAGGCGTAAAAGGCGGGCCATTTGCCCATTTGGCTTGCGATGAACCCTGCGTAGTAATAGCTGCCTTCGTGCGTGCGTGAATTGTTGATGCTGCGCTTGACCCAGGCGTAAGAGCTGTCGGCGTTGTTTTGGCGCATGTAGGTGATGGTCGCGTTGTACGGGATGTTGTACGAGTTCGGTTCTTTTTCGAAGCCTTTACGGTAGGTGGCGATTGCGGAATCGGGCATGCCTTTTTCGTCGTAGATGGTGCCCATCAGGCTGTATAGATTTTCGTTGAGGCCTTTTGTGTCGAGTTTCGTGGCGGCTTTGGCGTAAGTGAGCGCTTTGTCGAGGTCGTGCTTGGCGTGGTACGAGAATGCCATTTCGTATTTGACGAGGGCGTTTTTGGGAGCTTTCTTTTCGGCCTGTTTGTATTTGGCTATGGCTTCGTCGTACTGACCTTGTTCGTGAAACTGTACGCCCTGGTTGACTAAATTCTGGACAACGTCCTGGACGGCTGCGTTTTTGGACGCATCATTCGGAGCGGCAAAGAGCATGGAGCTTGCGGCGAGGGCGAAAATGAGTATGGCAACTTTATTCATGATAAATTACTAATGGCGGATAGCTTTTTCGTTATTGAGGATGGCTCTGTAAAATTCTCGGATTTCGTTCCAATAGTAGTAGGGGCCGTGGGCAATTTTTACTGCGTTTTGTTCAGGGCTTTGCAGTTCGAGTTCGATACCGGGCATCTGTTCGATTTCGTTGTAGAGGAATTTTACGAGGATGGGCTTGTTTTTTGCCTTGTAGAAAACCATCTGGAGGTTTGCGGCCATCGGGATGATTCTAAAGTCGTTCCACTGTTCGTGCAGTTTGGAGAGGTCCGAGACTTTTGCGTTTGCGATTGGCAACTGCATGAGGGCGGCAAGCGGGAGGAGGGCTGCGTCGTGGCCGAAGCGGAGTGTCGCGGCGATTGGTGCTGAACCGCGTGCGGTATCGGCGGCGATGGCTGCGTCTGCTTCGTCAAGGATGTTCTGCAAGGTGGGTTTTGCGAAGTCGAGGCCGTTTTGGCTGTTGATGAGCGGGCTTGTGCCTTCGAGGCTGTACCACCAGGCGTTCTGGGCTTTCCAGCGGGTAATTTTTTCTTCGGTGGTGAAGATGTTCACGAAAGTGTCGGCGGGTACTTTGGCGTTGGCCGCGATTTCGTCGAGGAGCGGTTTGTCCATGCCCTGGAGCGATGTGGCGATTTCGAAGAATCGGTTATAGAACTTGTCTGCTTCGATGTTGTTTACAACGTAATTGCTGTCGGCGAAGAGTTTTTTCAGGAACGGTTGCGGGTTTACGTTTTTCCACAGTTTGTCGCTTTCGTCGGTGTAGGTCTTGACTTTGGAATAGTCGAGTTTGCCCCAGTCAAAGGCGCTGATGAAATTCATGTAGCTCTTGCCGGAGATGAGCTCGGGGCTGATTTTGGGATTCTGTGCACGGAGTTCCGCGATGAAAGCGGCCATGCTCACGATGCAGCGTCCGCTGGTGCTTGCGTAAGCCTTGACGTGCGGCGTGACTTTTTTGCCGGCGACGTTTACGTCCTTGAAAACTTCCGGGAAGTTCTTGTACATGCGCTTGGCGATGCCTTCGTGCTGGTGGACGCCTACTTGTGTCAAGTCGCCTTTTTGCGGGGCGGCTTTTTTATAGAGCACTTTTGCATAGGCGAGCGCCTGCTTGCCGAGCTCGGTGAGCTTGCCTGCGGAATCGGCCTTGGAAAGTGTCTTGTAGATATATTTGTATTCGTTCGAGTCGTGGTGGTAACGGCTTCCATGGCGCCCGTAATGGCTGATATAGAACGGTTTGTAGCCTGCGGGTGCTTTAGTGTATTTGGTATTTGCGGGTTCCGGATATACCAGGTAGTTGCTCGATGTGAATTCGGGGTGCTTGGCGAGTTCCTCGTCGGTGATTTGGGCGTTCACGGAGGTGGCAAGGAAAAATCCCGCCGCAATCACAAAAAAGCTTTTTACGAAATGCAAGTTATTCATGTAACTAATATATATATTGAAATCCCTGTTTAAGTAAACTAAGTCATTAAAAAGGTGTGTCAAAAAGGGTTTTTCAAGTTGAAACAAAAAAATTGTGGCATGGGTTTTGCTAATTTTTACCACGTTTAATTTTTAATCGTGCGCTGTGGGCGTATCCACGGCAAATTATAAAGGATAACCATGAGCATTGTAGATACAGTACTCCATAAGATTTTTGGTACACCTCATGAACGCAAGGTGAAGCAGCTCCGCCCGGTGATTGCAAAGATTCACGAAGCCTGCAAGGCTCTTGAAACACTGGACGATGAAGCTCTTGCTGCAAAAAGCGCGGAATTCCGCGAAAAACTCAAAAACGGTTCCACGCTCGAAGATATCAAGATCGAGGCTTTTGCTGTCTGCCGCGAAGCTTGCGACCGCCGTTTGGGTATCTTCAACATTTTCAAGCCGGAATTCGGCTTTGACTTTAGCAGCCTCGGCCCGGAACTTCAGGAAGCCGTGAACAAGGCTAAGGCCGAACTCGAAAGCGGAAAGAACGAATGGGAAGTCTATTTGCCGGCTGCCGTCTATGCGAAGGTCCGCGAACTCTATCCGGAATCGGTGAAGCCGTTCCGCATGTTGCCCTTTGACGTGCAGATGATCGGTGGCCTCGTGCTCCACGAAGGCGCCATCGCTGAAATGGCGACGGGTGAAGGTAAGACGCTTGCCGCTGCCCTCCCGGTGTATTTGAACGGCCTTACGGGTCATGGCGTGCATGTGGTGACCGTGAACGATTACCTTGCCGGCCGTGACGCGAAGCAGATGGGCTTGGTCTATAAGTTCCTCGGTCTTACGGTTGGTCTTATCATTAACGGTCTCGATGCGGAACAGCGTCGCGAAAGCTACAACTCCGACGTGACTTACGGTACGAACAACGAATTCGGTTTCGACTACCTCCGCGACAACATGGCCGTGGAACCGAACCAGTTGGTGCAGCGCGAACTCAACTTCTGTATTGTTGACGAAGTGGACTCCATCTTGATTGACGAAGCCCGTACGCCGCTTATCATTAGCGGTCCTGCCGAAGACGCAACCGAAAAGTACGCAAAGGCGAACGAAATTTCCAAACAGCTCGTGCGCAACAAGGACTTCTCTGTCGATGAGAAGGACAAGAACATCCAGTTCACCGAAAAGGGCGTGCTCCACATCCAGGACTTGATGCACATTACGAACCTCTACGGCGAACATGCCGACTGGGTGCACTTCCTCGACAACGCTCTGCGCGCTTGGTACTTGTTTGAAAAGGATGTCGACTACATCGTCCGTGACGGCGAAATCATCATCGTCGACGAAAACACGGGCCGCTTGATGGAAGGCCGCCGTTATTCCAACGGTATCCATCAGGCTATCGAAGCGAAGGAA
>CAMKLO010000018.1 GCA_946413655.1 uncultured Fibrobacter sp.
ATATTTCCGCCCAACTTGCGATATTCATTGTAAAATTCTAATGCAGTTTCACAATCAATTTTTGATGGTTTGTATCCATAAAGATTGCCAAGGGCGGAATAATAATATGCTTCTGGATATAAAGATGCATAGGGATTCAATAGATTATAAGGATATAGAATCCAATTCTTGGAACCTCCTCCTATTGTTCCATTATCAAGTGACAATTGGTATCCCAGCAAATTGATAAAAAAGACAAAATCGCCCAAATCTACATCTGAATCCAAATAATTCTTTAGTGCTGCTAAAACATCTTTGCCATTATCTTTGGCCGCCAATTTCTTGAAACCGTTTTCCAAGACATCAACGTGGGCTGCTTTGCAATTATTCAAGCGAAGGGCTGTATTCGGATAAATCGAAATAATCAAGGCTTCGACGAAACACTGGACATCCGTTTTTGTTTGAACGGAATCTGTTTTGTTTATCGTTGCTTCGGGCGGCTTTGTTAAAGGAGCCTGGATGGAAAGACTTGGAGAATTAGAGTTTGTTTCTCGCCCTAAAAAGAAACCCAATAAAAAGATGGCGACCATGCCTAAGGCAAAATATTTTTTCATTTCTTCCTACCTATCTGTGGCTTTTGTTGCATATTGTTACCAGCGTTTAAAGGTGCTTTTTTTATGAAACGCGAAGCGTGTAGTTAATACAGGATTATTCTTTACATAGATTAAATTCTGGAAAATCTAATTCAACAATAATACACCCTCTCGATACTAGGACATAAGAAGTTCGCTTTTTTCCTACACCAAAAACATTGTTGGCATTTTTGAACTGAATTGGAGACACATACATTATTCGACCTTTAAGAACCAACATATTTGATTCGGTTCGCCATCTACCCTCATTTGAATCAACGCCATTGCTGTCCGCAAATATCTGCAAAAAAGAGTGGTCTGGATAAAGTGTAATCGTTTCCTCTCCATATTCGTGTTTGCACTTATACGTTCCTACATAGTCTTCTTCGTGCGTACACCCGAACAGCACGACAAGACACAACGGCACAAGCAGAAGAAGGATTTTGGGGAATTTAGTCATTTGGAATCTGGTCCTATGCGTAATTCAATCTACTCTACTATAATTCCATATTTCTTTTTCAATTTTAAACGTGCTTCTTTTGAAATCTTATAGGATGGCAACTTTGTAACAGCAAATTCAAAAGCTTCTTTTTTATTTGTAAGAAAACAATTTAAAAAAGCGATTTGTATTTCACTTCAACCATTTTAAAGACCTCCACACTCTCTTATATTAAAAGACCCATTTTTTTGCAAACACGGCGGGCATAGCGGATTACAGCCCTTTCAAATACAACGCCATAAATCGATCATAAACGATGTAGCCCTCTTGAGTTTTCATCACGAATTCTTGCGACAAGAGTGTATCTATAGCACGACTGATGCTGCTTGCATTTTTCAGATGATACTTTTGTACGAAGGCAGATGAATTTATAGCCTTTGCACAGCCTTCTTTAGCAATCGCGATGAGCAACTGGCATTGATTGCGTGTAAGCAAGGCGATCAGCCTCTGATAAATTTCCTTTTCTGATTCGACAATAGCTGCGATACACAGTTCCACATCTGCAATTTCTATAGTTGCAAGAGCAGTTTCGTACAGGCGATTCAACACGCGTTGCATATACCAAGTATGCCCATCAAATTTATGATAGAGTTCGCCGAAGATTTCTTTGGACAATTTGATGGAGTTTTTCGACATCCATTTTTTTGCAAATGCATAGTAATGGTCTTCGGAAATCGCCGTTAAATTGAAAATCTCCGTACTGCGGTAAAACGGATGTGACACCGAGCCAAACATTTCCGTCATCAAGTGCTGTTTGCTACCAGAGAAAATAAAATGGACGTTCGGGCAAAACTGGATGTACGAACGAAGCAGTGCTTCAACGCCTTCATCCTTATATTCTGCAATCTGCTGGAATTCATCAATGGCGATGAAACATTCTTGCTTCGATTGCTTAAGGTAGGCAAAAATTTCTGCCAATGTATTCTTTGTTTCTTGCGGAGCAAATTCAATAGACGGCTGCGGATTGCCAGAAACCGGATCTGTTGACAGAACTACTTTAAAACTTTTGAATAGCGACAAGGCCGTTTTTGCAGCCTTCTTTCCAAACGAATCTAATTTTCCGACAACAGCTGTACCTAAGTTGTGAACGAAATCATCCAGCGATTTCGTCGGGAAAATGTCGATATAGAAGCAAGCTGCATCTTTTTCATCTTTCTGTATAGCATTGAAAATATGGTATATCAGCCCTGTTTTGCCCATACGTCGTGGAGAAAGCAATGTAATATTACGCCCATTACGGAGAGCCGACAGAATGTACTTGGTCTCTTCGACACGGTCACAGAAGTATTCAGGACCATTATACCCATAAAGAAGGAACGGATTAATATTCATACTCTAAATATAATCAAATTTCGCAAAATGCGTAACGCAAAATGCGAAATTTTTCGTATAACGAGTCTGTAGTAGAAATGCCACTGGCTCCTTCGACTACGCTCAGGATGACACTTCTGGCAGCATGGATCCTTCAGCATTTGACTTCAGGATGACGTTAATGGGAATGGAGATTCCAGCACAAGGCCAGGAAGACAATGTTGGAGTTACTTCTTATCGCGAATGCGGGCATAGAGAGTTTCGGCTTTTTCGGCATCGCCGGCGTTCGAGAATATGTGGCCGACGTTTTCAGCGCCGATGCGGCCTTGAGAATTGCCTGCACGCCATGCCTTCATGTAGCATTCGAAAGCTTCGTCGTAGCGTTTTTGCGTAAAGTAAATCTGCCCCAGATCGAGGTTCAAGTCCGCAACACCTTTATTATGACGGAGTCCGTCTTCAAGCGTGAAGATGGCCATCCACGGTGATTCGTTCTTGACGTACATCTGAGCGAGATAGCGACGAGCGGAAACGTTTTCGGGATCCATCATGATGCCGTTTTCCATTTCGTTCAACGCCATGCGAGTCGAATCCATGCTGCGGTAGTAATACGAAAGCGTGTAATGAACGTCAGCGCCAGCGGTTGCGGTCATCTGGAGCGCATTCTTGAGCGTTTTCACGGCATACTCGTAATCGCCAAGCTTTTCATAGACTTCAGCAAGGCCGTACCAAGCATCCATGCGGTCCGGGTTTAGCGCCAGCGCACGTTCAAAATGCTTTTGGGCAAGCGTCCAGTCGCTTCCTTTCATATAACATTCCGCAAGAGCAAAATGGATGTGGTCCGTTTCCGTCCCGAGTTCAATTGCGCGGTTGTAGGCGACAATCGCATCGCTGGGGGATTCGGCAAGGTAGTACAAATCGCCGAGGAGCATCCAAGCCTTCACAAAATCCGGGAGCAGTTCGACAGTGCGTTTATACGCCACCATCGCGACTTCCTTTTTGCCAAGCTGCACAAGGGCGTTGCCCAAGTTGAACCAAGCAAACGGCTCGTAACGGCCATCGTCAATTGCGGCTCGGTAATACTTCACCGATTCCTTGTAACGCCCCTGATCGTAAAGCTCGTTCGCCTTGAAGAAAAAATCGTCCGCAGCATGCAGCGGCAGCGCAAGGAAAAAGAGCAGTAGGAAGTAGACAGTAGGAAGTAGGAAGTGTTTCTTTGCGAAAGAAATAGGAGATTCCCGATCGAGTCGGGAATGACAACCTCTTGAAAACATTCCGTTCTGAGATAAACCTTTCATCACAGCATTCGCGTCGGCCAAGGAACATTCTTCGCAGTAGCGTGCAAAACGAGTGCCGCAGCGGCAAGCTTGCTTGCCGATATGGCCGAGTGAAGCCGCTGACGCCGCAGGCGTCAACTCCGAGCTGGGGCCCCGCCCGCATGCGGTACGGGTAGCATGACTCAAAGAGTTCCCAAATTTGTAATTAAAATTACTTAACAAAACGGAACTCCTTTGTAGCCTTCTGCGCTACTGGGAAGCCGCGTAACTGCGCCGGTGAGAACTTCCACTGGCGAATAGCCTTGAGCGCTTCAACATCAAAGCCATAGCCTGCCGGGTCCTGCGTGAGCACCTGTGCCTGAGTCACATCGCCGTTCACATCAATCACAATAAACACTTTCACGTAACCCGAAACGCCCATTTTCTTGGCGCGGTCCGGGAACTTCGGCTGGATTTCACGCAACACTTGCGCCTGTTCATCCACTTCGCCCGCCTCGTAAATCACGTTTTCCATATTGCCAGCATCCACGGCGACGCCATCGCCAGCAGCACCGCGAGCAAGCGACAAATCCATCTGGAAATTCTGGCTACGGGAAACACCCATGTGCGCCGAGACCTTGAACGTGTTCGGAGTCGCCACCGTGCGGATAATCTTCTGTTTCACTTCGGGCTTTTTCTCGCTCACGAGAACTTCCACTTCGGTCACTTCTTCGAGAACCTTTTCGGACTTGGCTCCCTTATCAAAGAAAAGCACGTTGATGACAGGAATCGCAAGGAAAAACACCGCGCCCACGACAAACGAGAGCACAAACGCCACCGGGAATCGGAAATATTTAGCACAAAAATCAAGCATGTATTTAGACGAGAGACGAGAGACGAGAGACGAGAGATGATTTTTTCAAGAAAAAAAATTGCATATGCATAAAGCGGGGCGTTGCGGGGGCGGCGATTGAGCCCCTGCTAGAAGGGGTAGCGAGTAACAAAGTACGAGCGAGGGGAAGGCATTCCCCATTCCTCTCGTCTTTCGTCTGTAGGAGCGAAGCTCCGTTCTTTCGTCTAACCATCACTCCTCCTTATTCGCGGAGATGGAGACTTTTCTCACCTTCGCCAAATTACATTCATCGAGGATATCGACCACGACTCCGTTTGGGGCGTCACGGTCGCTCACGATAATCACCGGGCGGTCCGGCGCTTCGGCCATCATCTGGCGGAGCACGGTCTGGAGCGTCGAGAGGTTCACCTGCGTCTCGTTGATGTGAATGGTCCCCTGACGGGTCACGCCAATCAAGATGCTTTCCTTCGCGAGTTCCTTCGCGGTACTCGCTTTCGGCTTCGTCACATCCACGCCCGTTTCGCGCGTGAACGTCGAAGTCACGATGAAGAAAATCAAGAGAATGAACACCATGTCGAGCATCGGTGAAACGTCTATGCCGTTACCGCTTCTCGAACGTTTGCGTATAAAACTCATTCAACCTCCTTGGCAAAGCAGCGTTCTTCGAACTTGAGCGCTTCGCTCCAGGCAAAATCACCAATAGAATCCACTCGTCTTTCGAGATAGTTATAAACTAACATCAACGGGAAAGCGACAAGCAAGCCCGCCTGCGTCGTGAGGAGCGCTTCGGAAATACCATCCGCCAAGAGCACCGGGTTTCCAAAGCCAAACTGCTGGATCGTCTTGAACGTATGAACCATGCCGGAGACCGTTCCCAAGAGCCCAAGCAACGGAGCGATTTGCGCACATGTCACAATCGTCTTGAGCGACTTCGAAAGGCTTACATCCAAGCTATGGCGAGTTGCTGTCATGGCATTACGCACGGCCACAGGGCCTTCGTTGCGGTACTTGCGCACGTTTTCGACAAGCGCACGGAAATAGCCAAAACGACGTTTGTTCAAATTTGCGAATGCCGCTTCCTCGCCCACCGAATCTAAATCCTTGAAGAACTTCGTCGTCGAACGTCCTTTCAGCATAAGGTAATAGCCGAATCGTTCAAACATCAAGAACCAGCCCAGCCACCCAATCAGGAATAGCGGGAGCAGCACCCAGCCGCCGCGCAGCAGGATGCTCATGGTCGCTTCGATGACGGAATATTCGTCCATTAATCCTTTTCCTTGATCCAAATAGCGTTGAGCACAGCAAGGCCAGTTTTTTCCATGCGGGTGCGGACTGAATCTGCGATGTTTACAAGCAACGTGTGCAAAAGCTGCAACGGAATCGCCACGATAAGACCAGCTTCCGTCGTCACGAGAGCGATGGAAATGCCGCCAGCCAAAAGTTTCGGGTCGCTCGTGCCGTGCATGGTGATTACATTGAAAAGTTCAATCATACCCATAACGGTACCCAAGAGACCGAGGAGTGGAGCCGTCGCCGCAAACACGGAAATCCAGCTGAGGCCCATTTCGAGTTTCGGTACTTCACCTGCAAACAAAACTTCGAGAGACTTTTCGGCACTTGCACGGTCCTTGAATTTTTTGCCGAGCACAGCACGCAACACCTTCCCCACCTCGCCATGAGCCTTTTCAGATTCAGCAGTCGCTTGTTTCAAGTCACGCACTTCAAGAGCCTTCACCGCCCTACGTGCGCCAAAGCCGCCAAAGCCCAAAACGAGGAGCCAGACAAAACGCACGAGGAAAATCAAAAGACCGAGAATGAACAAAGCCGCAATCGGGTACATCAAGATTCCGCCGTTGTGGAAGAACTCCGCAAAGTCTTCTTTCCACGTGGTTTCTTGATGGTTCGCCAGTTCGCTCGAAAGTTCCGTGCTGAGGAGTACATCGACCGGCACCATCACGAATGCAGAATCGTTGGCGCTAGCAAAGGCTTTCGCCACATTCTTACGCATTTCGGGAGAGAGATTTTCTTGCCAGCTATAAACGCGCTTCTTTTCGCCGGCCACCGGGAGCATCAAAGCCGACGGATGGAAACCGTTGATGTCGGTGACTTTTGCCATCTGCATCGCAAAGAGGCCGCCCAAACGCATGCGGTCGCCTTCAGCAACGGAGCTGCCAAACACAAGGTCCGCCTTTTCAGTGCGAACTTCGCGCGTAAACATCATTTCTTTCTTGGCAACATCGAGCATCGCACGGGCAATGCGGAGCGGGTCATCGCGGTAAAGGCCCATTTCTTTTTTGACCTTGTTCTGCGCCTCGATGCGTTCAGTCATCTTGAACGGCACGCCCTGTTCCTGGAACTTCGCCAGCATTTCCAGACGTTCCGGGCCAGCGGCAAGCGTGAGGAATTCAGCACGGGCCTTTTCGGCCTGAAGCTTGACCTGAGCCAAGTCTTCGCGGGCCACGCGCACGTCTTCGAGCAAGCGGGTGCGTTCGGACATCAAAGCATCGACGCGTTCCTTGCCGAGTTGATACTTGTCATTGAAAAGTTCGCGTTCCTTGTTGAACGTTTCGCGGTCTTTCCAGCGGGCGGCGACAGCCATGTCGCGTTTGCGGCGAGCTTCTTCCAGGTCCGCCTTGGCGCTGTTGAGTTCGGCGCGCTTCTTGACGGCATCGACGGTTACGTTCTGTTGGGCGTAAGAAGCCGGAGCGAACACGGCGAACGCGGCAATCAGCAAAGGCAACAAGAAAAATGCTCTGGATCCTTCGTCCCTACGGTCCTCAGGATGACGTAAACAAACAATCTTTTGTCGTTCGACACTCATCTTTCGTCTCTCGTCTCTCGTCTTTCGTCTAAACATTAGTTAGCCTCCTTCGGGAAAGAGACTGGAATTGTCACAAGTCTCGGGGCGGTCTTGCCTTCGGCGACCTTCATCACGTCCTTGAGGATGGTTCGCATGGCGAGGTCTTCGGAAACATTTTTCCAAGCGTAACCGTTACCGGATTTCGTGAGGAACAGCACGTCATTGCCATCGTTACTGACGAAAATCGAAGCGACTGCACCGTAACGCAAATACGTCCCGGCCACGTTGCGGGCATCCACTTGCAAAAAGCCCTTCCAAACTTCGGTGGTATACCCCAAGCGGATGCGGTCGTAAAAGACCTCCATCGTGCGGTTCAACGCGTCATCCGTTTCAATCAAGCCCTTGTGGAGCATGCTTGCGATTTCCTGGATGTTCTTGACGGCCTCATCCGTGCGGTACGGGAAATCAGCCTCGAAGAACGGCACCAGCGAGTCGATGACCGTCGCAAGCGAATCTGCATATTTCGTCTTTTTGCCTTCGAAGAAGCGAATGGAGCCATTCGTCTTGGCCCTTGCCGCAGAGATTTTCTTCAATTCGACATTGAGCGAATCGATTTCGGCTTTCAAGGACTTGTTCTGCGCAGAAAGAGCCTGTACCTTTTTGCGACCGACTTCGACGAATTCGGCATGGCGCTTCTTTTCGGCTTCGTGCATAGATTTTTCGCGGGCAGTTTCAGCTTCCACCGCCTTGATTTGACGACGGACGCTTTCCACTGTTTCTTGAGCCACGGCAAAAACGCCGGAAAGCCCCAGACATAACAACATTTTAGGAAGGAGTGAAAATTTCATGTGCAATAAAATACAAAAATCTCACACAAAAAGTTCTTTTGCGCACCATCCAGTGCGCTTTTAATGTTAATTTAAGCGTTTTTTTGAAGAAATTCCTGGATTCTTCGGCTCCGCCTCAGAATGACGAATAGCGTATGTCATACTGAACGAACGTGAAGGATCCAGAGCAATTTTATTGTTAATTCAAACGTTTTTACTCAACAACTTTGCCATGTCTTCGGGGAAAGCATGGCTTTCGAACACACGGGGTTCTTTCCAGTACGGGAGTTGGAGTTCGACTTTGTACGCAAAAAGCATCTGGTTATGCGCACCGAGCACCTTGATATCCTCGTCAGTGAGTTCGCCACCCTGCGCGAGTTTTTCGTAATACATGCCATCGCGGTAATACAGACGGTCCCCCACAATCGGATACCCCATCTCAGCCAAATGCGCCCGAATCTGATGTTTGCGCCCCGTAATAAGTTCCGCTTCCACAAGCGAAAGCTCCGGCGCAATCTCTGGGCAATCTAAATGCCGCAGAAGCTTAAAACGCGTAAAACATTCCTTGCCGTCCGCACGGTGGTGCATGCGCAAGCGAATCGGGTCTTCCGGGTCTTCACGCAAGGGCATTTTGCATTCCACCTCCCCTTCCGGGAATTTTCCACGCACAACCGCGAGATAGAACTTGCGGAGCAAAATGCGGTCAAGATTTTTCTGGAAGCGTGCAGCCGTTTCGCCATACCTTGCAAACAAGATAAGTCCACCCGTATCGCGGTCCAGGCGGTGCATCGGCGTCGCCGTTTCGGAATCGAACTCACGGCGGATAATCGCCGCAAACGTATTGTAGAAAATACGCCCCGTATGGTGCACGGGAACACCCGCAGGCTTTGCGACTAGAATAAATTCATCGTCTTCAAAGACCGTTTCAAAATCCGTCGGGACTTCAGGCTCACTGTAATTTTCGACGTGATAAACAACCTTGTCGCCGCAATGGGCAATCGTTTCGACGTTCGCCACCACGCCATTGACGGTTACAAGGCCTCGCGTCAAGCGGTCAATCCAATCTTCGCGGCTGTGATAGGTAAAGCGGTCACTTAGGGAATCAAGCAAAAGGCGCCCTTCGTATTCGGGACGCACCTCGCTTTCAAAGAACATATCCGACGGAGCCTTGCTCATTTTATTCCCTGTACAAGTCGTGTTCGATGATGTATTTATAGACAGAGGATTCAAGCCCCGGTGGACAAACATTACGGTTCAGCAAGAGCGACCTACGGATTGCCGTACTGGAATAAACGCCATTGAAACCCTGTTCTGGCCCCAGCCAAAAAAGCGGAGCATAGCCGTTGCGCTTATGTTGTTCCATATCCGGTTGCGGGTAACCGTTACGAGCAAAGACAATCAGTTCAATATCACGTAAAAGCAAATGACCGTTGTAATTTGTGCCGTAAAAATTGAGCGGGTCACGCCAATGGGGAATACCTTCGTAGGTATCAGCCCCAGTCAGCAATCGGAAATTGATATCTGGGAATTTCTCCTTAAGGCCCATCAAAAAAACGTAAGAACCACGAAAATCGCCTTGTTCAATTTCCAAATCCGAAAGTACCAAGCGTTTGTCGCCCGAAAAAGCGAGTTCCAACATAGCAAAGCGATCCTCGGGGCTAGCTTTCAGAACTTTATCCCAACGATCCGGGCTCGGCATAAACCAGACTTCATCGCAGAAACCACGATCCAGACAAGTTTTTGCCACACGCACATGATCCTTATGAACAGGGTCAAACGCACCACCCAAAACAGCCACATTTTTTTTCACGTCACTCACCCAAAAACCTCAAAGCAACATCAAATAAATTAATACACAAAGACCGCAAAACCGAGATTTATCTGCATTCGTCCACCCGAGACTTTCGTATCGAGGAACGGATCGTAATGTTCACGAACCCAGTGATACCCTACATCAAGAGTCAAGAACGTCCTTGAAAAAACTACCCAGAACGTTCCAAAGCCCACACTCCATTCATTCCAAGAGACATCGCCATTTTCACTCAAAGCGTTCACTCTGGAATACGACCCCATCACGTAGAATTCACTCATGAGATGAACGCCCAAATCTACACTGAAATTTGAATGTTCAACTTCGTTGATTTTATCATCATCATTTTTTTCGTCGTAACTAGAGAAGCCATAACCCAGCCGCACAAAAGCAAGCCCCGGCATCCATGCGCCAAGCATCGGCTTGATTTCACAAACGCCGATATTGTTTCCGCTTCCGACTCCGGCTCCAGAGCCAAGCCCAAAAGAGCCTCCCAAGAACAGCGGAAGTCGCATGTTCATAACGTTCCCTGCACCGACGGCTGCCTGACCCAAAGGATTGGTAACAACGCCCGTATTCCCAGTCGAAGTAGCCCCCATCGGAAGTCCCTGCGCAAATGAAGATGCAAAACCTAAAAGCGCAACGGCAAGGACAATTTTCAAGCGCTTTAGATTGTTCCAGAAATTATTTTTCATATTACAGTACCAAAATCACGGCAAACATAAAGCCTACCGTAGCGTTAAAAAGGGAATCATATTTCGAAACAAGATAATTCTTTTTTGAAAGAGAACCGTCACGCAAAATCTGAATCAAAAACTTATCGGAAAGAAACAAGGTCAAACTAAGTTTTGCGGCAATCAAGGCAACAAGCCATAAGGCAACATCCGAAAAATAAATCAAGCACGAATATCCGACAGACAAAGCACAAGACAAGACGAAATTAGACCTGCGCAATTCGGATTCTGTTGCAGCATTTTCTTTCGCCAAGCCGAGGAAATCCTCAATTTTTTTGTTCACAGATTTAAAACTCGCTATAAATTCGGAGATGTTATACCCCATCAAAATAATCGAAGCGACAAGAGCAATTTTTACAACATAATCAGACATTAAACTATTTTCCTGAATTTAAAATTCGAACATAACTTGCATAGCGAGCCTCGGAGATTTTGCCCGATTCCACGGCGGTACGCACAGCACAGCCTGGTTCCTTCAGATGCTTGCAGTTGCTAAACTTACACGTAAAATGATCATCCTCGAAAAAGCCTGGAAAGATTTTTGCAAGCGTTTCCGGTTCCAAGTCCATAAGCCCAATGCTCCGGATGCCCGGCGTATCAATCACATAACCGCCACCCGGGAAATCAAACAGACTCGAAGAAGTTGTCGTATGGCGCCCTTTGCCATCGCGTTCGCGAACATCGCCCGTCCGCAAATCCGCATTGGGAACAAGCTTATTGATGAGCGTCGATTTGCCAACACCGCTCATGCCACTGAAAACAGACGATTTACCAAGCAGTTCATTGCGGAGTTCGTCTAAGCCGTTTCCGCTTTTCACACTCACGGGAATCACTTTATCAGCAATTTTCATAAAGTCGCGGATATCGCTAGAGAGGTCCGCGTAGCCATTCGGCAGCAAGTCCATCTTGGTCAGCACAAGCACAAACGGCAGATCGTTCAAGTTCGCCGCCAACAAAAAACGGTCCATGAAGCCGTAGTTGAATTCCGGTTGCGTCACGCTTGCGACAATAACAACCTGATCAATGTTTGCGGCAAGCGTCTGCTGCTTGTAAAAGCTATCGCGAGGTCCTGGACGCTTGAGTTCGCTCTTTCGCGGAAGCACGCGGACAACACAATATTTTTGTGAACCAACACCATCGCCTTCATCATCGCCATCGTTCACGAGCCCGAGCAAAACACGGTCGCCCACCGCAGGAAATTCCCCAAGCGTTTTGGACGTCGTCGCACGGTACATGGCAGTAACTACAGGCGAGAGTGGAGAGACGAGAGACGAGAGAGAGTTTTCATTCTGGTTATTATCTTTCGTCTCTCGTCTGTAGGAGCGAAGCTCCGTTCTATCGTCTAAGCGCACTTCGCAGGTGCGGCGGTGGACTTCGAGCACCAAGCCTTCGACACAATTTTCTTCGCCGATGTTTTCGACAGGATTCTTGATGCGTTTGATTTTCGCTTTTTTAAATTCGCGACTGAAACGTTCCTTGATAGGACGTTCATCGACAACTCCCGATTCTAATTCACGCATGACGTCGATACGGCGACTCCGGTGTTCACGCCGCGATGTGCGTACACTTTTCAAAGGAGCATCATGTTCATCGGAATCAAAAAAGTTACTTCGCATTATCCGCCAATTTAGAAACTTTTTCGTCTCCAAGCTCTCTAGATTCTTCCAATTCTTCTTCTGTTACCGGACGACCGCGACGAATGGACTCCATCAAAAAATGAATCGCCTTCAAGCGGCCATTGCACTTCTCAATGCAGTTATCATAAAAGCCCTTCGTCTTCCAATCGCCTTCGGGAATGTGCTCTGATGCATACAGGAAATGTTCCACGCAAATAGAAAGCTGTTCCGCTTCCTTTCTCAAATCTTCCAGATTACTCTTCGTAAAAAAAGGCATGACGTAAAGATAGATATTAGAAGAAAGGCGAAAGACGAGAAACAAGAGAATTTTGTCTATATTTAAAATATGTTTCGCACCATTTTAAAAATGACTCGTCCAGTCAATATCGCAATCGCCATCATCACCTTGGCGGTCGGATATTGTTTACTTAACGTCTTTCCCGATTTTTCCCTGATTTTGCAAGCTCTCGGATTCGCATTCGCTATCGGATTTGCGAACATCCAGAACGATATCCTCGACCTCGAAAGTGACAAGATGAACCGCCCAGAACGCCCTCTCGTGACCGGGAAAGTATCGGTAAAGACAGCGCGCAGAACTTGGATTATCATGTTCATCCTGATGCTATTCTGCGGACTCGGAGATACTATTTTACAGAATTCCAGAACATTTGAAATTCTAAGTATAACACGCGATCAAGGTTATTTCTATCCCTTTGAATGGCTTGATTACATCAAGTTTACCTTCCCTCTTTGGTTTTTCGTGTTACTCGGAGCACTCCTTATCGCCTACAACAAATGGCTCAAGCACATTCCGCTCCTGAAAAACATGACCGTAGCATTCCTGTGCACAACACCATTAATTTTCGCCTTGCAATATTTCTACAACTTCTTGAGTATTTTTCCACAAGAACACCTATGGGCGATTATCCCCGCAATTCCCTTCGCATTTTTGCTCACGACTGCGCGTGAAATCTACAAGGACTTAGAAGACGAAACGGGCGACCTCAAGGCAGGCATCATGACGTTCCCCCTTATCGCAGGTTCCAAGACGGCACGCCACCTCGCCGGTGCAATCATCATTTTCACGTGGATTTCGCTTCCGATTCCCGTTTTCTACCTAGACCGGATTTTCGAGTACAACTATCCACAGCTGTTCCTCATCATCACGGGAACCACACTCACGCCCATATTTGCAGCAACACTCTATTTCGCCCACAAAAAAAGCTACCGCCAAGCCCAAAAGCTCGTCAAGGTAGCCATGTTTATAGGCCTAATCGCCCTAATCGTTTCAAGCCTCTAAATAATCACCGCATCTGTTCGCGGCAAATATCCTCGGCTGTGCGACCATCCGTCGATTTAAAGTCCAGCATTTCCTGCAAAGCGAGGGCCGCCTGTTCCAGTTCCGGAGTCGATGCACATGTATTGCTCGAGATAATCATTTGCAGATACTGCTTTTTGCGGTCGAGATTACATTCTTTACCGTAAATCGTCGCAAGTTTGTACATCGAAGGGCATGCTTTGATCCCTTGCGGATTCGATTCCACGAGATTCGTCAAAAGCGTTTTCGCCTTGGCCGCCTGATTCGCTTCGATCAAACAAAGCGACATCCAGTACAGCGAACTTTCGGCCATTTCCCCACTCTTCATCATTTCATAGACCTGCTTAAAGCCGTTGTAAGCCAGCTTGTATTCACCGCGATGGTAATCTGAATGCGCCGTATTGAACATCGTTTCTGCTTCCACCATTTTTTCGGCATTAGCATCCGGTTCCATTACGGTCGTTGCCGCATTACCACTGACCACGACTTTCTTTGCGAGAATCTTGTCGGACTTGCCCAAAAGCAAATCCAAGCGATAGATGATTTCTTCTTGACGGGTATCACGGCGAACCGTTTCATCGCTCATGCGATTCGAAAGAACCGTCACTTCCGCCTGCAAACGTTTCTGAGCCACGGCAGCCGCATCCAGCTGAGACTTGACGCTATCGAGTTCTGCACGTAACGCAGCGTTTTCTGCCGAAAGAGCCGTGTAGGCAGAATCGTTCTTCACCATGATTTCATCGCCAACGGCTTTCATTTCTTTTGTACGCAACACAGTAATGCTGCTGCACCCCGAAAGCACAAACGACGCAAGAACAACACCAAGAGGTAAAAACTTCAAATTCACGATTCAACTCCTACTCAATAATGACACGGAAATGGGCTCTACGGTTCATGGAATATGCGGATTCGTCCGTTCCCTGAACCTTCGGGCGTTCCTTGCCATAGCTCACCGGGACAAGCCTTTTTCCATCAACGCCATAGGCAATCAAGAACTCCCTGACCGCCATCGAGCGGCGTGCACCCAGCGAAATATTGTAATCTTCTGTTCCGCGAGCATCCGTATGCCCTTCAATGATGACTACGAAACGGTTTTCGTTTATCAGAATTTCGGCCACCTGCGCAAGCAACACTTTCGCTTTTTCCGTCAATTCCGAACGGTCATAATCAAAATAGACATCATCGGACATGATGCGGTTGATCATTTCTTCGAGACGGGCTCGTTCTGCTTCAAGGCGCTCCGCTTCCAAGCGAGCCAGCGAATCCGCACTCAGCGTATCCGCGACAAGGGCGTCGAGATTGAGCGTCGAGTCCGCCGGCTGTTCCGGCGCCGTTTTCGGATTCGGGTCCGTTTCCGGTTTATCCTTGCTGCAGCCCCAAGCCAAAAGGCCAACAGCTACAAGCATTAAAGACCATTTAACCATTTTTTTCACTATCCACCTCTCCTCTTATTTAAACTTTTTTTCGCCAAAAAACCAGGACCATGTCGGTGACGTATTCTCGGTTCCATTCGTAATTCGAGTCACGCCGCTTCCATCCTTACGCATAATATAAATTTGATAATTGCCACCGCGGTCGCTAGCAAACGCAATCAGCTTGCCATCGGGCGACCAAGTCGGGTGTTCGTTGTTCCCCGCATTCGACGTCAACTGGGTAATATCAGTCCCATCGAGGGCGCAGGTATAAATGTTCATCTTGCCATCGTCCATCGAAGTATAGACAATGCGGTCGCCTTCTGGGGACCAACTGGCACGTTCGTTGTAATGTCCCATAAACGTAATGCGCCTCACGTCCGTACCATCATTGCCAACGGCATACACCTGCGGAGAACCGCCACGATCGCTCGTAAACAGCACTTCGCTCGCAAATGGGCTCCAGGAGGGGCTCACCTGATTCGATTTCAGATGCAGGAATTTTTGGGCCGTACCCTTCTTCATATCGCCACGGTAAATTTCAGTTTTTCCGTTTTCTGTCACAGAGAACAGGAGTTCGCCCGTCTTCGGATTCACTGCCGGACTAAACGTCTGCGAGAACTGCGTGAAGAGAGGCGTTTCCTTGCCGCCGAACGAGATAGCATAAAGATTCGGACGATTATGTCTAAAGTTCACATAAACCAATCCCTTGTTATCTTTCTGCCAAACCGGCATCATGTTGATGGACGAATCGCGTGTAATCTGCCTACGCGAAAATCCGTCATAGTCAGAAATCACGACTTGCTTTACACCATCGATTTTCGAAACGTAAGCGAGCTTCGTCGACGCAACACCGCGCTCTCCAAACAAACGATAAACAACTTTGTCAAAAAACGAGTGGATGGCCTGACGTACTTCATGAGGCTTGACGGTATAGCTTTCGCCAAGCAGCACGTCCTTCGTTTCGGCTGCATACAAATAGCAATCCAGCTTGATTTTGCCATTGCTCAACTTTGTCGCACTTCCAGACACGTACTGGCGGGCACGCTTCTTGCTGAACAGCACCAAGTCAAACTTATCCGAAGGAACTGCTTCAAAACGCCCGGAGAGATTCGCGTCGCGTTTCAGAATCACGTGCGGAGCTTCGTTTGCCCACTTGATTTTACCCTCTTCTTCAAAAGGCACAATACCAATCGGCATCAACTTGAACACGGATATTCCGACATCCACGGCAATCGTATCAATCGCCGCCATCGCAGGCATCGCAAACGCCCACGCAAGCATCACAAAAAGCAACTTTATTTTATTCATAGTAACGTTGTCATGCCCGCCCTGCGCGGGCATCTCCTTTTTCTAGTTCGGTGTAAAGTTAAACTGCAACACAAGACTTGAGCCCTTGTACGTCGGCGGCAATTCCGGCAACTTGGAAATCTTCACGGCACGCACCGACAAATGATCCCAAGTCGTATTCGAAGACGACCGCTTCAGCAACACGCTAGTAATCTGTCCCGAGCGTTCCACGGAGAACTGCACCGTCGTCTTTGCATCACGCGGAATCGAAAGACCGTTCGGCGGATTGAAATTGCTCATGATTTTCTGCTTCGCACGTTCTAGGAACACCTGCATCAGCGGGTCCATGTCTATCGGGTTCACAGTCCTCAAGCTGGGCAATTCAAACGACTTTTGCAAATCTAAATCGTCGATATCGAAATCGTCCTTGACCTTCGGCTTTTCCACCGGCTTTTCCGTTTCCTTTTTCTTCTTCTCGACAGGCTTTTTCTCCGGTTTCTTTTTTTCGACAGGCTTCGGCTTTTCCACCGGTTTCGGCGGTTCCTCGGGTTCTACCTTTTCCGGTTTTACCTCTTCCGGCTTTTTAGCCTCTTCAGGAACTTGCGGAGCATCGGGAGCAACAGCCTTTTCAGGAGTCGGCTCCACCACAGGTTCCTTCGTTGGCTCTGGCTCCTGCACTGGCTCAGTTACTTGTTCCTGTACAGGCTCCGGCGGCGTTTCAGGAGGAATCTCGGGTGGTGGATTTTCCACAACAGGCTCTATAGATTCTTCCTTCGTTTCATCCGGCGGGGGTTCTTGCTTCGGTTCTTCAGGCGAAGTTTCATCCTTCTGCTGCGCTTCGGCATCCTTAGGCGTTTCAACCACAGACTGTTCAACAGGCTCATCCATCTGAACCAGTTCAAAAACAGGAATTTCCTTGGCGGGCTTGCTCAAATCAATGCAATGCAGACCGTACAAGACCAAGACGACGACCAAATGAAATACAACGGCAGACACGATGATCTTAATCAACGTTCCGTCGTCTTCTGTCGAGAAATACTGGATTTTTTCCTTATTCCTATTCATTTAACCAATTCGTCTTTGGGTGACATCGTCAAAAAACCGAGCTTTTTCACGCCAAGTTTTTGTACCTGCGTCACAACTTTCATCACAAAGCCATAGCTTACGTTTTCATCAGAATTGATAACTACAGCCATTTCGCCATTCCACAACGATTTGAAAATGCTCTCAAAGCTTTCCATATCGACCTGCATGTCGGCTATGAATATTTCGAGGTTCTTGGTGATGGATACTTTCAAAAGTTTTTGCTGTTCCATCGTCGGAGCTTCGACTTTCGGGAGATCGACCTTTACACCTTGACTCATCAACGGCGCACACAAAATGAACACGATCAAGATGGCGAACACGATATCAATCATGTTCGTGAGGTTCAGCTCCTGCTTCAATTCATGCCGACGGCTGCGCTTCACGCATCCTCCTCGGAAACGCCTTCAACAGTCAGCAAGTCCCCTCTTTTAAATAAGCTCAACACCTGCGAGCCAAAGTTGTAATACGATATTTCGTTACGGCTATTGCACGATGTAAAATAGTTGTACCCAGCAGAAGCTGGGATAGCCACTACAAGGCCAGCCACCGTCGTGATAAGGGCCATGGCAATACCCGGAGCGACAACGGTCAAATCCGCAGAACCATGATGACCAATCTGGAAGAACGCAATCATGATTCCCCAGACAGTACCCAGCAAGCCAAAGAACGGAGCCAGGTTGGAAGATGTCGCAAGGAACGTGAGGAAGCGGTCTTCGCCCATGCGGATGCCTTCGATGGAACGCTGGATGGCGTCTTCAAGCAAGGATGATCTATGCTGAATGGATTCAAAGCTCACCTTGCCCTTAAACTTGCCGGCTTCTTTTAGCAGTTCAACGCTCAAGGTACGCAGAGCACTGTCCTTCGAGACATCGCAAAGCTTTTGGAGGTCCACAAAGCGCCTGATTTTCAAAAAGTCCCTGAAAAAAGTGGAATTCGCTCGCAAATTCGACTTATTTTTAAAGAATTTCACAATAATGATACCCCAGGAGCCCAAGGACATAAAGGCCAAAATCCCGAGAATTATCATGGTAACAATATCAGATTGAGCTATCATCTGCAAGACAGGAACTGTATTGTTCAAAGCAACCTCCAAAATTTTAAAATTTTTTACAGAGAACAATTATAAAATACAAAAAACAAATTTTCAAATTGTAGAATTGCAAAATTCAACACTTTTTTAGGCAAAAGTAAGGAATCTACATCTTTGCTAAAATATTTTTGTATATTAAAAACACAAAACAATAAAATTGGGATTAACTTCCAAGGAGAAAAAAAATGAAAAAACTCATCGCATGTTTCGCCCTTGCAGCATTGTTCGTCGGCTGCTCTAGCAATCCGCCGCAGACACCGCAAGAAAAGCAGGCCAACCTTCTCATCGAAATGCAGATGCAGAAAAAGAACTACATCAAGCAGCACATTCCGGCCGGCATCGGTATCGGCGAATCCGCTGATGAACAGATCGCTCTTGAAAAAGCAGACCAGAACGCCCGTGTTGATCTTGCCAAGTCCATCGATGCACAGACAAAGGCTCTTGTCAAGAACTTCAAGGAAGACGTGAGCGAAGAAATCTCCGAACACTTCCAGAGCACCTCCACGACATACGTGAACCAGCGTCTCAACGGCGCCACCCTCAACGAAGTCAAGGTCGAAACAACCCCCGATGGCAAGTTCAAGGTCTATGGCATCATGGCGCTCGACGCTGACCTCGTCTCTGAATACATCAAGATGCTCGAACAGCAAGAAAAGAAGGAAGAAGCCGAAAAGGTTCGCGCCGCTGCTGAAAAGGCTTACGCCGAACTCGACGAAATGGAATAATTTTCCAGTCTAAAGTTTTCCGCAACTTAAAAGACCTTGGCATTCGCCAAGGCCTTTTTGCATATTCAAGACTTACATAGCGCAGTCACCCTTACCGATGCTCGTTCGTGGTCGGTTCCATCCCACGGAAGAAACTCAGACTATCAAAATCGTTCTTGAGTTCTTGCACCGTTGCACCAATCATGTAAAGACTCCCCGTAATGAGGATCGGCGAGCAATCCGTGACGCTAGCCCGAACCTCGTCCAAATACTCCTTCGAAAACTCGCCCGCACTCACCACAGTCAACCCAAGCTTTTTAAGTTCTTCCTGCAAGTCAGAAAGTTCGCGGAAACGCGGGTACGCAGTCCGCGTGATATGCCAATGGCTTACATGCGGAGCCATAAGCTTGAGCATTTCGCCAACGTCCTTGTCCCGAAGAGCACCAAACACGCAATGGAACTTTTGACTCGGATAGTATTCGTCAAGCGTCTCAACCAAGCGACGCACTGCATGGGAATTGTGCGCACCATCCAGAATAAACTGCGTGTTGCCGTTCGAATCTACCAACTTCTGCATGCGTCCCGTCCAGGAACGCGTTGCAAGAGTCTTGAGTGCAAGAGCATCATCGTACACCTTCAGATTTGTCATTCCCGCCCCGGAACCTAATCCGGGATGAACTCCAGCGGGAATCTCCATTTCATGGTTCGATATACGTTGTATAAACAATTGCGCAGCTTTCATAGAAAGGCTTGCGTTTTCGACGTAATGTTGTCCTAAATTTGGTAATTCGATATTGTTACGGATTTCAGGAACGACACATGTACAGCCACGAGTAGAAGCGAACATGCGAGCTTCTTCAATCAGCATTTCGTTCAGTCCGCCAAGCACAAACACCTTACTGCGACCATTCGAAAGAATGCTTTGAGCAGACCCTGCCACGCCCATCTTCTCCTTGAGGATGGCGCTCTCGGTTTGACCAAGCACTTCGGTATGCTCAAGCCCGATGCTCGTCAGCACAATCAAATCGCCATCAGCGACCGCCGTACTGTCCAGACGACCGCCAAGGCCGGCCTCAAGTACGGCGACATCAATGCCCTGTTCGGCGTAATAGAGGAAAGCTACAATCGTCAGGACTTCGAAGAACGTCGGTTCGACGCCTGTTTCCTCGGCCGCAGCCTTGACTTTCATAATCAGACGGTTGAGCGACTCATCATCTATTGGCGTGTCGTTGATACGAATGCGTTCTCGCAAATTCACAAGATGTGGGCTCGTGTAAAGCCCAGTCTTGAGTCCATGCGCCTGCAAAATTCCGGACAGATAATAACTCGTAGAACCCTTGCCGTTCGTCCCGACAACATGAATCGTCTTAAAATTTTTTTGAGGGTTTTCAAGAACTTCGCAAAGTTTTCGTGTCGAAGCAAGCCCCGGCATCATCCCGAATATGAGCCGAGAATTCAAATATTCCAAACCGTTCTGAATCATGGTCTATAATATAGAAAGTTAGGGCACCTGCGGTGGAGTTACTAGATACTAGTTAAGAGTTACTAGAGAAGAATCTAGTAACTAGTAACTTCGAACTAGGAACTCTTTATTACTACATTTAAATCACACACAACAAGAGGTTTTATTTATATGAAGGTATCAGCAAGCGCTGTCGCTTTGATTCTTTGCGTTTTCGCTGCATTCTCGTTCGCGAAGGTGAATCCGGAAGCAGCTCCCAAGCACTACAACTACCGCGATGCAGGTAAGCAGATGAGGCGCATCTATTACGGCGATCTCCAGCGAACGCTCTATTGCGACTGCCGGTACATCGACAAAAAGACCGTCGATTTCAGTTCCTGCAACTACAAGCCACGCGAAAACGAAAAACGCAAGAGTTTCAAGCGCGCCCAGCGCATCGAATGGGAACACATCGTCACCGCCCACAACATGGGCCAGCACCTCCCCTGCTGGCGCGACGGAGGCCGTAAGAACTGCAGCGCGAACGATTCCACGTTCAAGATTATGGAAGGCGACCTCCACAACCTGTACCCCGCCATCGGCGAAGTGAACGGAGACCGCAGCAACTTCATGTTCAACCAGTGGACGAACAACCCGACTCCGATGTACGGGGAATGCGAAACCATCATCGACTTCGAAGAAAAGAAGGTCCAACCCCGCAAAGAAGTCCGCGGTCTCATTGCACGCGTACACTTCTACATGGAAAAGACTTACGGCATCAACCTTTCCAAGCAAGACCGCAGACTTTTCGAAGCCTGGGACAGGGCTTATCCCGTCACGGAACGCGAATGTGAGCGCGACCGCCGCATTTTCAAGGTCCAGGGCGACCACAACCCGTTCGTCTTCGAAAAATGTCAGGAATCCGTCACACCGGTTGATTCAACAGCACCAGCTGCACCCGCAGCTCCTGTTGACAGCCTAAAAGCAAATAACTAAATTTGGGACTCCAAATCTTGCAAGTCGTGCCAAGCTCTGCCAATTTGCAAGCGTAACCAAAGAGCTTCCTCAAAGAGGTAAATATGTCCTCCTTCCGCGGACCTAAAGGTAAAGTAGCACGCTCTCTCGGCGTTGCCGTTTCTCAGAAGACTCAAAAGGCTCTCGACCGCCGCAACTTCGCACCTGGCCAGCATGGTCAGACACGCAAGAAGTCTGCTTCCGTTTACAAGCAGCAGTTGGTCGAAAAGCAGCGTCTTCGTTTCACCTACAACATTTCCGAAGCTCAGCTTGCCAAGGCATACAAGGAAGCTAACCGTCGTGAAGGTTCTGCAGGTGACAACCTGATGATCTTGCTCGAAACACGTCTTGACGCTATGGTCTATCGCATGGGTTTTGCCCGTACGATTTTCGCTGCCCGTCAGTACGTTGCACACGGTCACTTCACTGTGAACGGTGTTCGTAGCTTCTCTCCGAGCCGCCTCATCAAGGCTGGCGACGTGGTTGCCGTTCGTGAACAGTCTAAGGAACACGTGCAGATCAAGGAAGCAATCGCTTCTGCTGCCGCCGCTCCGGAATACTTGTCTGTCGATCTCGGCAAGATGCAGGGTACTCTCGTGAAGCTTCCGCTCCGCGACCAGATCCCGGTCAAGCTCGAAGAACAGCTCGTCGTGGAATACTATTCTCGTTAATAGAAAACCGACTCGAGTTGCAAAGACTCAAGCTTTTAAAGACGCTCGCAGAAATGCGGGCGTTTTTATTTTATTGGGGGCTGTCGCACCCCAACAAGCGCATCAAAAACACCCATAACACTTTTTCAACATTTCACCTTGTAACCAAGACGGCAGTCCAATACATTTCTATTTTACTTGTCATGAGAAACATTTTTGAAGAAATTGGTAAAACTCCCGCCGAAATCGAGGCGAAACTAAACAAGGCTTTCGCGCAACTTTTCGAAGGTGACCACAAAAACGAACGCATCTGCTTTGACAAAGGCGACGACATGGCGTACATCGTGGATATCGGCCACAACGACATCCGTTCCGAGGGAATGAGCTACGGCATGACGGTCGCTGCGTTGTTTGACAAACGCAACCTTTTTGACAAACTCTGGAAATTTGCCAAGACGTACATGAAAAACACCGAAGGCGACTTGAAGGGCTATTACGCTTGGCAAGTTTCGACGGCAGACTTTTCGATGATGGATCCGGGTGCGGCCCCCGATGGCGAAGAATACTTTGCCGCAGCACTTCTTTATGCCGCTAAGATATTCAATTGCGATAATTACAAGCGCGAAGCTGTCGAGCTCATTAACGACATGGCGCACAAGCCGCAATCGGGCGATGTCTATACAATGATGGACGCAGACGCAGGTCTCGTGCGATTCTCCCCCATGAAAGGCAACGATTTCACCGACCCAAGCTACAACACGATTGCATTCTACAGAATGTACGGTGAAGCCAGCGGTGATGGCATTTGGAACAAAATAGCAGACAACAGTGTCGCCTATTTGAAAAAAGCATGCCACCCAATCACGGGACTCGCAGCCGACTACAGCGAATTCGACGGGACTCCGAAATCCACGCCATGGAATCCGGAAAGCGACTGTTTCAGCGGAGACGCTTGGCGCGTTGTGTGGAACATCGGGCTTGATGCAGCCACATTACAAGACAAAGGCGCACGCGCTGACGTGAGCGAATGGGAAATTTCTGCAGTCCGTAAGATTCTCGGCTACCTCCACAGCCGCCGCCCGTATCTCGCTGACATGCGTGTCGACGGGAGCGCGTTCCCGCGCGAGGCAAGACTTGCCACGGGTGGCCTCATTGCCATGAACGCAGCCGCAACGATTGCGCTCCCCGCTGGCGATCCGCTCATCAAGCCATTCGCAGAAGACTTGTGGAACATGGAAGTCCCGACAGGAACTTGGCGCTATTACGATGGATTACTTTATATGCTCGGATTCCTCGCCTGCTCCGGGAAGTTTGACGTTTGATTTCTATTGCATTCCGAGACTTTACTGGACCCTTCGCTACGCTCAGGGTGACAAAAGCGAAGCATCATCCTGAGAGCGGAACGCCCGAAGAAACGAGTGCAAGGCGAACAAAGCAGGCTGCTCGCAGACCTATTTGACGCTTCGCGTCACATCTTGATCTCAGAAATAGTCAAATAAATTTGACTGCTTCATTCGTTTTTTGATGTTTTTTGAGCCGAAGCCTCGGACGGCGTAGCCGTCAATCCAGTCATTTTTTGCAAGACTTAGCTGGGTCCTTCACGTTGTTCAGGACGACTGTGATTCGTAAAATCTAATGTTTCTCGACGACGCGGCCTAGCGGGGTCTGCATCTGGCGCCGCTGTTCGGCATAGATGGTCGGTGCGACAATGTGATAGATAGCCTCTTTCACCATCGTCCCGACGTTGAATGCGAAAGAATCGAACACGTAGCGATAGCTTTCAATCGTATCGTCAAAGCCTATCACGTACGGCGGAGGCAACTTTTTCGCCTTGAAAAAATCTATCAGCGATGCCGCCACCCAATCATTCGAACAGACAAACTTATCGAGAGTCGCATTTTGCAACAAGGACTCAAGAATGTTGTTCAAAAAATCCTGACGTTCAACGCCATCACGTTCCGCGGCATCAGCCAAATCAAACGGTGAAGCAAAACGGTCATCGACAAGAGGCTCAACATCCGTTCCAACATCAAGCAAACCCTGCAATCTAGCTTTAGACCAGAAGCTCGCATGATAAGGCGAAAGATAATGCACCGGTCCCATGTTTTTATTCTTGAGGTATCGCCCAACAATCACGCCAGCTTCCTTGCCAAAGGCCACATTATAAAAAGCCCATTTCTTTTTATTGCGCGCAATTACAGGAATAACGTCGGGCGCGTATTCCCACCAAACTGAAATCGGATTTTTAAACGAAGCGAAATGAGCAAACAACTTCGATGCGTCATCGACAAGCCACGTCGAAAGGAACACCCCTAAACAATGCAAATCGTTCTTTACAACAAACTTTTCACCCGTTGATAAATAGAACTGGTTTGACGTTTCGTGATATCCGATAAACTTCACTGCAATTTTCTGTTCCGCGGCAATCTGCGCAAAGGTGCGGAAAACATCGGACTCGCGCTCCGACTCGATTTTCAATCGTCCAAATTCATCGGATCGATGTACAAACAGGACATAATTCGCTTTTTCAATGCGGCGTCCTTCGCTAAAGAAGAAACGATGCCCCACATGGCGTAAAATACCCTGGGCGCATTTCTGCATCAGGAATTTCTTGATAATGTACGGAGAAACGTTATAACGGTTTGACAATTCCTTGCACGAAGGAAGCTCATCAAATGCATTCAAAAAACCACTGTTCAAATCGTTTTGGAACAACCGTTCCACAACAGAATAGACACTTTCTTCGGGTTTAACGTCAATCACGGGCGCTTCGCCCCAAAAACAGCCCTTACCATGAACTAACTGGATCCGGCCTTCTTCCGCCAAAAGCCTGTACACCTTATGAATCGTATTCACAGAAAGCTTAAGCCGGTCCGCCATTTTGCGTACGGATGGCATTTTTTCGCCATCATGAAAACCGGCATTTACAATTGATTTTTTTACATCTTCGATTAGCAACTTGCAAAACCTCAATAAATCCCAAGATAAAAAATTTCTCTAATAGAAAATTTGTACATTTATACTTATGAGGATTAGTTTAGTATTTATTCTTTTATCGGTCTGTATCGCCTTAGCGGCACCTTCGAAAAAAGCACCCGCAAAAGCTTCTGCAAAAAAATTCAAGGATCCGCGTGACGGGCACACATACAGGATTGTCAAAATAGGAAACCACAACTGGCTTGCCGAGAACCTTACATACAAGACTCGCGGCAGCTATTGCTACAACGACGACAATGCAAACTGCCACAAATACGGACGCCTTTACACCTGGAAAGCTGCCATGAACGCCTGCCCCACCGGCTGGCGGCTTCCCGACCGCAAAGACTGGAATTTTTTGAGCAAGTACCTTGGAGCGAGCAAGAAAAACGGCTTTAGGGTAAAACAAGCGGGACAAAGAATTTGCTTTGGCAATAACGAAATGTGGAGCCCATACTGCGAAGCCACCAAATCGTCATTCACAGTTCCTGGTCAAAGCGATGCTCATTTCGCATATGAAGACATAGACAAGTCTGCGTTCTTCTGGACTGCAACCGAAGAGACGACCTACATCGCAAACTTCGTAACTATCGGCGGTTACAATGAACGTTATGCGGAACGCGCCATCGAAGAAAACAACGCGTTTTCCGTCCGGTGCATCCAGAAGTAGCGAATAGAGGATTGATAATCTAAAAAATTAAAGTTTATACAAAACGCCCCAGAAGCAGAATCTTCTGGGGCTTTAAACGTAATTACAACAAATTAACGATTATCGAAGTTTTTGAGCAATCCTTGTTGTTTGTGTTGCGGCGGAGGAACGTCTGTTTTCACATTATTCCTGCCATTTAGATTGCGGTTTATCTTTTCGCATTCGCCAATGGAACGAGCCACAAAGAACCGGTCCTGTCGCGGGTCATAGCACTCAATACGATCCGCCTTGTTGCGACGGAAATCAATTTTCATCCATATATCGCCATTGGTGCAGTAGAAATTATAGTAGCGTTCCTTTTCGCCACGAATGCACTGGCCAAAGCTATACATCTGTTGTTCGTTTTGATAACGTTCCATTTGGATTCTATCGTAACGGTCGCACTTCGGTTCCGCATAAGTGCAACGAATCTGCGGAGGAGGAGGCGGTGGTGGTGGCGGAGGAGGTGGTGGTGGAGACGGCAGTGATGACGGAGGCGGTGGTGGCGGAGGAGTTACGCGTTCGCTTTCACTCTTCTTTTTGTTGATGTTAATCGTCAACGCCATTGCGGATGTGCTTAGAAGCATAAGCGACATGGTTGCCGATATAATTACCTTATTCATAAATCCTCATCTTATTTAAACTGTTATAACAAGAACAATATATAAAAGAGATCTTTCAAAAACAACAAATAATTGCTACATCAACAACTTTATCGTAATTAGATGGAATTATTCGGCGCAAAAAAAATGAATGCAACCTTACGATGCATTCATTCATCTAAACAAATCTGCAAGCGGTCGCTGCGCTCGCCTTTAGATTAATGAAAAACAACTTCGTTGTTTTTTTAGATATTGCGCCTCGGTCATGTGAGTCCGCAAGCGGCCTCCCGCGACTCTCGGCTTATATTAGCTCTTCAGCGGTGATTTTTTCGTCGTGTTCGGGTTCTTGATAGCGGATTTCCGGCACCTGAACTTGATTCTGGAAATAAGCCTTATGCGCTGCAATCACTTTTTCACGAGCAAAAGCTGCGTCCTTCCATTCACCAATCTGAACGTCCTTGCCTTCCAGTTCCTTGTAGTTCTGGAAGAAATTCTTCGTGATGCGGAGGAACATCTGATCGACATCGGAAATATCGCAGAACGGACGCGGGTTGAACGTTGGAACACCTAGAACCTTATAATCTTTCTTGCCACCGTCGGTCATATCAAGCGCACCAATAACGCGGCAAGTACAAACCGTACCTGTAATCATGGATGCGGGGCTGTAAATGAGCATATCCAAAGCATCGCCATCATCGGCCTTTGTGCTCGGAATAAAACCATACGTGCAGGGGTAGCTCATGGAGCTCAAAAGGCAACGGTCCAGACGAAACACATGCAAACGTTCGTCATATTCGTACTTCAAATTCGTGTCTTTACCGATTTCCACGACGCAATCCACTTCATAGGGATATTTGCGTCCGATAGGAAGATCTAGATAGTTAATGGACATTTATTCTCCATAGGCCCACGTTGAGCCTCTTTTTTCTTTTTCAAAATCGCAAGATAAATTTAACTTTTTTTTACAAAAAAAACAAGGGTGCGTTCTTTAGTCTAGAGGCTACCTATTGCGCCAACGAGATGTACTTGGCTTGTCAAAGAAACCAAAGTAAAACTTCGGTTCGCCATAGTCAGGGCTATAGCCGACTTCAAAACGGATACGATCAATAGCCGGAAGGACCAGATGAATACCGCCATACACAGCTCCTTCATAGTTCTTCCACTTGGGAGCGCCTTCGTCCCAAAGCAGACTGCCGTCAAATCCGGCCACAAGCTGGAGGCCATAGAAGAAATTAACCCCACACAGCGAAGCCGGGCGGCGTTCTAGCAACACAAAGCGTTCTTCAAGCGTAAGCAAAGCTTCGTGAATGCCCAGGTACAAAGAATCAGCATAATGGCCACGGAAGGAATTTTCGCCGCCATGATAGAAGTAATCATAACGTTTTACAGTTCCTGGACGCAAGCGCACCAACGCCGAAGCCCCAGTCACAAAAGGGCCGAACGAATAATAGGCACGGCCATCTTCCAAGAATTCCGTATAATGTTCATCGTTCATCTCGCGGAAACCCATGTGCATCACAGAACTTTCAAAGTAAACGCCCTTGCGAGTATCAATTTCGCTATTGCGGAAATCTACAGCTACGCCAAGTCCAAATTCCGGCAAATGTCCCGGACCGTCTTCCAGATAACGGTAGGCCGTATGCCCAAGAAGGGAAAAATGCGGAATCAGGTTCCATTTTACATCCAAACTAAATATCCAGCTTGCATCCCGGAACCTGCGAATATCATCCCAACTATTCGTACGCAAGAATTCAAAGCTCCAGCCCACCGGGAGTTCCATGAAGTAGGGAGAACTGACATAGACGGCGTACTCATTTTTTTCGAAAATCGGGCTGACTGCCGTACGATATTGCAACTCAGCACGAATGTCTTCGCCAAGAACGTTCAAGTTTGCAAGCGCAAGCCCAATCATGAATCCATCGCGGTCCGACGTCTTGGTCGTGGGAGACGGAATCCAACGGAAAATCTCCTTGAAATGATAGACAAGCTTTGTTGCATTTAGGGAATGCGCCGGAGTGGCAGTGCCTGCAAAGATGTCGTTAATAGACTCTTTAGCCGGTTCGCAAGTCACGGAAATATCGGTAAAAAGGTCGAGATCTTGGAGTTTCAGTTTTTCCACTTCAAAGATCTTTTGCGAAAAAGACTCCCCAACCTTGTGAACGAGTTCTCGCAAAACAACGTGGTCTTTCGTGTATTCAAGCCCCTTAAGTTCAATCGAAGCGATAGGCGTTCCATCGGAACATTCATAAGATTCTTCATGGAAAACACTAAACTGCGCGGCATACGAAGATGACACAACACCAATAAGAAACAATATAAACGTATTCGTTTTCACAATTCAAAAATAGAAAATTGCTATATTTTGAGAACTCCAATTGAGGTGATTATGTTAGACTTTTTTGCAAATTACTGGCCCTACATCCTGATCCTGGTTGTGGGCATTCTTTTATTTTTCGCCATCCGCGGCGCCCTGAAAGGTTTAAAAGCCAGAAGCCCGTTCAACATGGAAAATATCCGCAAGAGCACCGAACCCAACTTCCTTGCACTCCAGCAGAAGTCCAAGGCTTTGCTCGCCGACGCCGACATGGTTTGCGAAATCAAGCCGGGTAGCGACCAGGTTATTCCCAAAAAAGAAGACATCAAGTTTTTCCGTCGCGCCGTTTCGCAGAAGTTCAAGCTTGCCGTTTTCCAGGTACCGGGAACAAACAAGGTGGTCTTCTTCTTCTGCAAGACAGAAGCCGGCATCAAGAGAAGACTCCAGAACTTGGTCATCAACCAGAAGTTCCGCGAAGGCAAGCCGCCCTACATGGACGAAGCTACCGGCGAAAAGCTGAGATACCCGAAGGCCTAACGAGACGAGAGACCGCTTCGCTTACAGACTAGAGACGAGAGTGGTTCGACAGGTTCACTAACGTTGTTTCATTCTAAGTGAGCATTGCGAACGAAGAATCCAGTGATCCTTTATGTTACATTGTCACCCCGGTCACTGTACCGGGGTCAACTTTTTTAAAGAAAATCTCAATAAGACAACGAAAGCCCAATGCGTACATATAAAGACCTGGCTCTAGCCGAAGAAGAACAGAAGCTTGAAGCGGCGATAGAAAAGTCGCGAAACTTGCTTATCGAAGCCCCCACCGGAAGTGGCAAGTCGCTGTACATCCCGTGGTTCCTGAGCAGGCACTTTAGCGGGCGCATCGTCGTATTGCAACCGCGCAGGATTGCAGCCCTCGCCCTCGCCCAGTATTCTGCAAAGTTGCACAACGAACCGTGCGGAAAAACTGTCGGCTACCAGTTCAGGCAGGACAGTTGCAAGTCCAGCGAAACCCGAATTTTGTTCCAGACTTACGGAAACTTTTTGCAGGAACTTTTGCATGGGAAACTCGATGCAGACTGGGTGGTGTTCGATGAATACCATGAGCGCAAAGCAGACATGGATTTGCTTTTTGCGTATTTAATTAGACGTGAAAAGCCGCGGATTGCGGTGATGTCGGCGGCACTGAACCGCGACGAGCTCGAAGCAGCCCTTGGCGTTAAATGTTTGCAACTAGGCCACCCGCTTTACCCCGTACAAATCATACATCAAAAACCGGCCACGGGCACAAACACAAGTGCAGGTCAGGGTATCGAAAGCGAAGTCGTCCGCGCATTACGTACGCTGTACCGCAACAACATTTGGCAAACGACACTTGTATTCTTGCCCGGCAAGGCAGAAATCGCAAGATGCCACACGGCAGCAAGCGAGGCGCTTGGCGAGAACGTCGCAGAATTTTTGGAACTGTACGGAGGGCAGGACCGAGAAACACAGAACCGCATTTTCGAAGAAACGGAACGCCCGCGAGTCATCTTCACGACGAACATCGCGGAAACTTCCATCACCGTGCCGAACGTCACGGGAGTTGTCGATAGCGGAATCGAACGCGTAAGCGAATACGACGACAGCGAAAAGGTGAACGTGCTGCGCACACTGCCGATTTCCATGCAGAACGCCATCCAGCGTAGCGGCCGCAGCGGACGTACACAAAACGGCTGCGCCATCCGCCTATGGACCGAAGACGCAGAAAAGCACATGCCGCAAGGCATCGTGCCAGAAGTTTTGCAAATCGAGCCGTCGGAACTCCTGTTGCAAAAAGCGATGCTAGAGAGTTTAGACGAGAGGAGATTCCCGGTCGGAGCCGGGAATGACAAGCATGTTTTTACAGCGAGAACGCTAGAACCCAGTACTTTTACCATCACTCTACCTACGGCGATTCCCGAGACTCGAGGGAAAGTCGCGACCAAGCTTCTCGAAGGGTTTGGCATGCTCAAGGACGGTCGCATCACGGAACTCGGCAAACGCGCCATCCAAACGCCTATTTCAAATATACCTTTAGCGCTTATTTTGGCAAAAGCGGAAAGAGCCGCAGACCTCCCCGACCTTTTGCTTGCCGCAATGGCATGGATTCATTCGGGAACGGAATTCGTCCAGAAGTCCAAGGTTTCGCTGGACTTGCTCACGCTTGCAAAAGATACGCTTACAAAAACGATCAACGCTCCGCGAGAAGTCTCGTTCACGCTAAAGCAGCTACGGGATTTTCGCGAAACCCTAAAGGAGATGCCCGTTCAAGACGGGCATGACAATCGACGTCATTGCGAACCCCATAGGGGTGAAGCAATCCATGAAGTTGTCATTCGCAACCTATTAAGCGCATTCCCTGACAGGCTTGCGACTCCAAGCGGAAGTACATACAAGTTAAGCAATGGCAATACAATCCGTTTGCAGGTGGCAGACCCGCCATACGCGTTGCTAGCCCTTACGATGCTACGTACCGGTGGCGGAAGCAAATCGGAACTTCGCGTAAGCCTTTACGTTCCCATCCCGCAGAACCTGCTCGGCGGTGATAACGAAATCGTCCGTTACGAGCTCCTGTGGCGAAGCGGCCAAGAACGCTTTATAGGCGTCGAAATTCACGAAGACAACTCCCCCACCGACGAAGTCCGCGAAATCAGCCGCAAAGAAATCCTCCCGCAAGAGGCTTCGCCCAAAGTTCTCGAAAAACTCAAAGAATTAACCGCCGAAGCTTGGCGGGACAAGCTCGAAAAAGAAAACTGGACCGGTCGCTACCTGACCGAAAACATGCAGACGCTCCTTATCAAAATGCGCCTGGCAGCAAAATTGTACCCGGACTTCGGGCTCCCGGAATTCAACGACGAAGACATGGAGCTAATTTTCAACGAGCTGACAGACGGAATATTTCTGTTGCGCGACATCAACGAAGACCGTTACAGGAACATTGTCGAAGATTACTTCGGGAAGTCGATGCTATCGTGGTTGCATAAGACCTTCCCCGACCATTACGTTTTGCCGAACGGCAAACGGGCACGTTACAGTTACCAAGCCGTAGCCACGGCCGACGAGCAAAGTAGCGGCAAGATTGTACAAAGCGCAGACGGCGTGCTTGTCGAAATTTCCGCCCGCATCGAGGACTTTATGCAACTCCGCGGAGAGCACAAAATCGCAGACGGCAAACTCAAAGTGCGTTACGACATCCTAGCGCCGAACTTCCGCACAATTCAAAAGACGTGGGACCTCACAAGCTTCTGGCAGAACACATACGCCGAAGTCCGTAAGGAACTCAGGGGAAGATACCCCAAGCACCCCTGGCCTGAAGTTGTTAATGTATAATAAAAAGCAAGTTTCAAGTTTTGAGTTACTAGGACGACTACGTCGTAGTTAAGAGTTCCGAGTTACTAGTTACTGAGGTGCCTATGGCACAGTTATAAGTTCTGAGTTACTAGACGACTGCGTCGCAATTATGAGTTCCAAGTTACTAGTTACTAGAGATGTTCTTATAACAAATTCTAGTAACTATTAACTAGTAACTAGTAACTATTAACTACCAACTAGTAACTGCGTTATAGGCACAACCTACTTCACGCTATACACCGCAAGCGTCTTGCTGTACTCGTAGCCTACAACCAAAAGCGGTTCCCCATTGGGGCTTTTTTCTGCAGGGATAAATAGAATGCCTTCCGGGCCCCTATCTTTCGGATCCATATAAAAGCCAACAATCTTGGGAGCACTTCCGTTTTCGATTCCTGTAATATCAAATACGGCAACGCCACTTGTGCGTTCCAACCCGGCAAATGCATAGCGTTTTTCTCCGACGACACCCGTCGTTACATTTTCCGGTTCGCAGCCTTTATCTTCACTGCGAGCATCCATCTTGACTTTGCCCTTCTTTGAGTTCCAGTTAAAATAGTCCGGCGCAACCTTAGAAATCGTCTGTTCAAACATGTCGCCGGAATCCCACATCAGATGACCCGTTTCGCCATCGAAGATGCTAATCGAGCGCGTTCCAAAGGTGTACATGTAAGGGCATTTGCCGTTCGCGGTCTTGTCCGGAACGGTGTTGCAACGTTCCAGATTACTCACAGAAAGGTTTTTCACGTCTTCGAGCACTTCCCCAACAAACACGCTCGAATCAAGTACTCCCTGCTGCACAAGCATCATCGGAGTCGTCACATCGGTCCAAGCCTTGTAATCGTTGACCGGAGCGCCTTCGTTCGCTGTCAAGACAAACGTCTTTCCATTCACGGAAAATGCAGAGATTCCATCAGGCTGGCGCAGACCGCGCAACGGGTAATTCTTGATTTCAATTTTCTTGTTCTTCTTGATATCAAGTCCGGAACCGGGCACAGAGTGATCCACATAACCGAGGGGGAACACATCTAAAATCTTTTTCGATTCGACATCGAACTTGACAAGGGCGTTATTTTCTTGCAGGCTAATCCAAGCCGTCTTGGAATCTGGCGACACCGTAATGTATTCCGGTTCGAGCGACTGCACAAAACTCTTTACGCCCGTTTTGCGGACTCCCGCCGCCATAAGTTTCAACGTATCAAGTCCATTAAAATCCACAATCGTTTTTTGAGGTTTAATCCAAGACTTTGCGTCAGGCTTGGACACCGACAAAACGCCAATGCCGCCTTCCGGGTCTTCAGAGAAAGTCTCGTCCGGAGAACCTTCGCATGCTACAAGTAAATTCAATCCATCCGGAGTGAACGTAATCATGTCCGGCATATAGCACAGTTCGTGCGAACCAAGGACCTCGAGCTTTTTGTTATAGCGCATCACCTGCACATGGCCCATTTTCCATTCTGGATTGTTGAGCAGGCTCACCGCCACAAGATCGCCGTGAACCGTAACGCTGGAAGCACCACCCGGCAATTTCATCTCGCTTAACTTCTTCGGATTCGACGGGTCCGCGATATCGACCACTTCAAGAACGTTTTCGCCACCCACGACAAACAGGACCTTCTTTTCGGGCATGAATGCCGAAATTTCAGCCGTCGTCATAGGAATCGAGGCCAGCGGCGTCAGCACGTTCCCTTTCTGGAACGGTCCTGCCGGAACATCCGCTTTTTTTGCAAATGAAAGTCCTGCTCCCAAAAGCAGACTCATAACAAACACTGTTTTCTTCATATCAATCCCATCCCGTAATTTAGTCAATAATAAGCCACATGATAAGCATGCCAAGCCCAAAACTTGCCGCCATGGAGGCACCCATCATCATACGGTCAGAATCCTTTTGTTCTTTTTCGGAATTCTCTTTGGTCTTCTGCTTTTCTGCCTGTTCCTGGCTTGCCTCCATTGCAATTCCAAGAGCTTTGGCGCAAGTTTCATTGTTCTTCTTGAGCGTATTGTAACTCTGTTCCCAGTTTTCGCATTTGGCCTTCTCGATTTCGAGTTCGGAATGCAGCGACTGCTTTTCTACAGTACAGGCGCTATCGCGAACCGCCATCACGCTATCGCGTACGGCCAGTTCTGCAACGAGTTCTGCATTCGCGGCGCTTGCAGCGTTAGACTCCGGTTCAGCAGCATTACCCCACCCGGCAAAGGCAAGGACAAGCAAGGCGAACACAGCCCAAGACTTTATAAAAGAACAAACAACAGAAACCATAAAACCTCAATATTACATTTGAGCGTAAATGCGCTGCCAGCCATCTTCGGGAATCTGTGCGCCCATCACCTGGACCACCTCGTTCGAGACGATGCTACCAAGGTTGCCCGAACGTTCCATGTCCCAGCCGTTCATGTAGCCGTACAGGAATCCCGACGCCCAGAGGTCGCCTGCCCCCGTCGTATCAATAGCCTTTGCAGCCCCTGCCGACACGCGGGTGACCACGCCGTCCTTTGCAATCAAGGCACCGCGTTTGCCAATCTTCACGACAGCCACCTTCGCTTTTTTTGCCAATACTTCAAGAGCAGCCTCTTCCTTGACACCGGCGTAAGCGAACGCCTCGTCTTCGTTCGCGATGATGATATCAATCATCTTGTTTTCGAAAAGTTCGTCGAAGAGTTTGCGACAGACTTCCACCACGCCGAACGAGCTAAAATCAAGAGCTGTTTCGACACCGAGACTGCGAGCAAGCGTAAATGCCTTCTTGAAGCATTCACCATTAAAAGCGCGGTAACCTTCGGCATAAAGGAGCCCCACATCTTCGTAAAGGGCCTGCGTAAAGTCGTCCGAACCGAGGAAATCCGAAGCTCCCAGGTACGTCCACATCGAGCGCTGGGCATCCGGAGTAACGGCAGAGAACACACAACCCGTCGCGGCACTCGAAAGTCCGACCTTCGATTCCACACCGTTATTCTTCAGATGTTCCAGGAAAAGCTTGCCAAGTTCGTCATCGCCAATTTTGCTGATAAACGCAGCCTTGCCATGCAAACGGGAAAGGCCCACCATCGTATTGCAAGTTGAACCGCCCGGAACGCGAATCGGATTGTCAAGAGCTTTCAGAAATTTTTCCATCTGCGGCCAATCAACCATATTCATGCCGCCCTTCTGCACACCCTGGGCAGCAATCCATTCGTCACTCACGTTCGCCAAAATATCGACAAGGGCTGCGCCCATACCAAGAACTTTTTTCATTACATTCCTCCGCGACGGCGACGCAACTTGTCGCCCGCTCTTAATAAAAATTCACGTTCCGATTCCGTCAAGGACTGGATGCCTTCGCGTTCCACCTTTTTGAGAATCTCGTCCATGCGTTTCTGTTCATCGACGTAGAATACTTCGCCTTCGAGAACTTCCGGTTCAGACGCATCGTTTTCATCGGAACGCCTGCTCGAAGAACGTCCGTTATAATTTTCTGTTTTGCGAGAAAACAAGCGGGACAAGCCCGAAAGCAGCGAGTTATTCGGACTGTTCTGGTAAAGCGCCATGTAAATGAAACCGGCGACCACGCCACCCAAATGGGCGAAATGCGCAATCATATCGCCCGAGTTTGCAAAGAAAATATCGAGCGCAATCATCACCCACATCGCATGTTTAATTCTCATCGGGATGATAAAGAACATCAGAATCATGCGATCCGGGAAGAACTTGTAATAGGCGACAAAGATTCCCATCAAAGCGCCCGACGCACCGATAATCGGGTTATTGGTCAAGCCAAGCAGGCACATTCCAAAACTGAAAAGCGCCGCAAAAATACCACAGAAAAAGTACATCGAAGCAAAATGACGTGTGCCCATCCACTCTGCGACTTCGGACCCGAACATCCAGAGCATGAGCATGTTGAAGAAGAAATGCATAAAGTCAACATGGATGAACATGTACGTCACGTACCGCCACAGTTCCAGCGGGACCCTCGGCATAAAAGCACCGAAATAGCTAATGTAATCCGTCAGGCTCCCGTAACCGGCCCCCAGGTTAACTTCTATTCCTCGTCCCAAAAAAGCGACAACAAAGACGGCAGCGTTTGCAATCAGCAAAATCTGTAAAACTTTAGGCAAATATCTAAACGGTTTCATAAACCTTCCTAAACTCTTTTAAAAGCTTTGAAATCATGGCTTTCGGCACATACTTCGAGAGAATCGCCTTCTGCTCGGCATCACTTTTGGCGGCACCGCATTTGAGGAGTTCGCGGACAAGGCTACTGCTCACGGCAAGATGTTCCTGGGCACTGAACAACAACACGGTTTCAACATCATTGCAGAGAACCTTGTTGTTCCAAGCGACCGCCTGTTCGGCATCCAGGTCTGCGGCACCGCGGATACCGCGTACCAGGTAACGGGCTCCAGCGTTTTTCATGAAATCGACTGTCAGGCCGCCATGAACAGCAACCGACACATTCGGAATTCCGGAGACAGCCACCTCCACCATCGCCTTGCGGGTTTCGGCGTCAAACAGGTTTTTCTTGCTTGCGTTCTGGGCCACAAGGACAATCAAAGAATCGAAGATGCCCGCAGCACGCTTTACAAGGTCGAAGTGTCCGACCGTAAACGGATCAAAGGAACCTGCAAATACCGCCACACGACGTTCGCCATTCTTCTCTGAACAAACGTCCTTCACCACCGATTTTTGCATTTTTGATTTCCACACCATGTGATACAATTTACAAAAATAGTTACTGGTAAGTAGTTACTAGTTACTAGAGATTGCAATATAGACATCACTAGTAACTAGTAACTTAGAACTCTAAACTAGCGTTATTCCATTATTTCCTGAAAATTATCAGCGACGATTCGCCGTAGCGGCGAACTTGCCCTTGGAAATCGTCGTCCTTGGCCCATTCGGGCAATTTGCGGCTCGGAGCCTCGAAAACGGCGACACCGCCAGGATTCAGCCACTCGATAAACGGACGCAAATCCGGGTAATCCATGTCCTTGAACGGGGGATCCGCATAAATCAAATCGAAGCCACCGTCTGCGCAAAGCACTTCCTTCTTGAGCGTCAGTACATTTGTTTCAAAAAGTTTAAGTTTGTCCGCAACGCCCATCGCCTTGTACGAGCGTTCAATCATCCGCGACTGCGAACGTGCAAGTTCCACCGCCGTAACACTTATGGCGCCACGGCTCACCGCCTCAAGCCCCATGATGCCGCTCCCGGCAAACAAGTCCAACATGCGGAATCCATCGACGCCCTGCAAAATGTTAAAGAGAGCTTCCCTTGTACGGGAAGCTGTCGGACGTGTTTTCATGGAATCCGGGGACTCGATGTTACGTCCCCGCAAAAAGCCACCAGTTATACGAATCGGCATACTAGCGAAGGACGAACATTTCGATGCGCATCGCCGTCTGCGGATTCTTCTTTGCGAACTTGATATCGGTCTTCGGAACTCCTATGCGAAGCGAAGATTCGGCAAACACGTTAAAGAAGTTCAGCAAATCTGCAAAGTCGGCCGTCGATGTCACGTTGTACGCATAACGTTTATAGACACCGAAATCCTCGATAATCGGTTTTTCAAGTCCCTTCAACGTAACCTTGTTCGAAGAAGCCAAAGCCTTGAGCGCCTTGATTTCAGCAGAAACTTCGGCAGCCGGTACAAAGCTGCGCACAGCGTCGAGACGCACCTGAGGAACGGAGAATTGGCCAAATGCCGCCACTTCGGTCGCGGCCTCGGATGCAATCGGGGACTGGAACGACTTGCTGACCGCCTTGAGCCTGTCCATAAGCGTGTGCTGCGAAGATGCCTTTATGGCGACACCGCGAAGATAGTAGTAGTTCGGCGCCTGATAAACGCACTGCGTGAATCCGACATCATCCGGGACCGCCGTGTTGAGGAACGACAGGAACTGAGCCAGCGATGTCTTTTGGAACGAAAGCTTTTCGAGTGGCAAGTAGCTGTTGTAGTCAGTTCGTTTGTTATTAAATAATGCTTGCGGATTGATTTCGCCCACGATGGCGTTCACAGGCATTGCCGCGCGCGCCTTCGCAATGGCATTTTCCTGTTCTGCGATTTCAGCGGCGGTCGGACCGGCAGAGCCCGTCGCAGCCGAGTTTTTCACTCCAATCAAGTTGAGGTAGGAATCCGGGAACACGCCCTCCAAGAACGAAGGTACGCCTTTCAAGCTCAGATAACAGCTAAAGGCAACAACGGCAAACAAAGCCACAAGAACAGCCGTCAAATACCTCTTCTTGTGCTGGCGTTCAACATCCACCACATTTGTCACGTGCAAATGCTGCGAGACATTACCGGCGGTAGATTTTTCCGCTACCGCAATAAGGTTCATGTGAATCATACACCCTCCACCAAATTCAGAGCCGCACCAACAGCTCCAACACAGCAAATCATATCACCAGGGTTCACGCTTTCGTCAGACGGAAGCTGCGACAAGGACGTCATGAGAGAAACGTTGTAATCACTCAACTTTTCCGTAAGGAGATTGACGAAGTGCTCGTTCGAGGCCATTTCACCACAAAGACGGACATCCGTTACATTCCTAATAGAGTTTTCGGTTTCGGCAAGCTTCATCTGTTCGACAATTTCATTGGCAAGAATCGGATATGCCGTATCTTCGGTTTTTCCGACCATCGAAAGCGTAGAAACGCAACGCAACGCCAAAAGTTCATCGCGACGCATCCACACTAGTGTCACACCAGAGAAGTCAGCCTTCACAATACATACGGCGTCCTTGATCTTTTCACCCACGTCCATCACGTTCATGAGAGAAAGCACATCGACTTCCATGCTCTTCGGAGAGAGCACACGGGAACGGAAACCCTTGCGCAAAGCATCAACCCACTCCTTGCGGACTGCCATCACAAGTTCGTTATAACCCAGAGAATCGTCACCGCTCAACGTCTTAGAATCAACGATATAGGCACCGACTTCCGCATTGGTAAACAACTCGAGATACCAAGTCAAATACTGGTCCTTGCTAGCCACAGCCTCTGGCGGGACATAGACCTTGCGGATAATCGACATCGTCGCAGGCATCGTCACCGAAGTTGCCTCGATATTTTCAATACTGTTATCATCAATCCATTGTTGGAGCGTGTTTTCGAAAAGGAATATATCGTAAATGGGGTTACACTCCGTCGGAAGGACGGCGGTTTTAAGAACCAATTTTTCAGATGGATCCACGAGAGCCACCTTCATGGAGGTGTCACTCACTTCAATGCCTAGATATAACTTCTTACCACTCATAAATAACACTTATGTAAAGTTTTATATCCTAAAACTAATCAAAAATTATGAATTGTAACATCATTTCAAGCTTTTTCTTTCCAATTCCATGCACTTTTTTAAGGTCTGAAGCCCCCTTAAACAGCCCAAATGTGTTCCTGTGCACAATAATTTTCTCCGCAAGCTTGGGTCCGACCCCTTTCAGGGCACACAAATCTTCGGCACTCGCCGTATTGATGTGAAGCGGGAACGAGACTACTTTTTTGGGTTTTCGGGGGAATTTTTCCATCGGGGCTAGGGCCGCAGAGTCACTTACTTTGTCTAAAGTCAGAACAACACCAGCTCCAGAATCTGCCCTACTATCCACCCCCGCCATCGCAGGCAACAATGCGATTTCAGAAGCAGGCGAAGAAGTATTCGCGACTACGATATCATCGCCGACCTCGAACGATTCGATGGACGGGAGCCCCCATGGGAGGTAGCGGAAGAGAAGGCCGATTGTAAAGAGGATTAATGCGAGTTTGAGGATTCTTTTTTCAGATGCATTCATACCTTTTCATAAAGGTTCATCTAGATAAAGGATTTAGCAAACGATCTAGCAAAATATTCTCGACGTGGGTTGCGTCCGAGGGGACATCCACCGAGATGCTCGGGTAAGCGCTCTGGACTATGCGGATGGGACGACGCCCAAGGATTCGCATCTGTTCCAGCGAACGCTCCAGCTCTACTTTACTCTGTGGAAGCGAGGCAAACTCGTCGCGGGCTTCGCGGGAGTATGCATAAATGCCTTGGTGCTGGAACCAGTGGCTCGCTTCTGTAGGCGGTATCGATCTTGTAAAGTCGATAGCCTCGCCGTCGCGAACGAGCACTTTCACAACGGTCTTGAGTTCTGCTTCTGCGGGGTCAAGCGGGCATGCCACTGTCACCCAGCAGTCGGGGTGTTCCGAAAGGTCTTTAGCGACATCGCGTAGCACTGAAGGTTCTACAAGAGGTTCGTCACCCTGAAGGTTCACGACCAGGTCTAAGCCCAGCTTTCGGGCCGCCTCAGCCACGCGGTCGGAGCCTGTAGCGCATTCACCCGTCATTACGCAGTCAAAACCAGCCGTCGTGACCACCGCCTCGATTGCCGGGGAATCCGTGGCGCAAACGATATGCTCGAAGCAACCGGCAAGCAGCGCCCGTTCCATCGTACGCACAATCATTTCCTTGCCGTTGAGTTTCAGTAGCGGTTTTCCAGGGAATCTGGACGACCCCATGCGGGCCGGAACAATGCAGCTGACCATATTAGAAATTCGCAAAATGGCGCAACAGGGTTTCGCGGAAGTACGCTAAAACGCCCAAAGCGCAGGGATGCAGTAAAAGCACGCAAAAAATGCGCCGACTACATCACCTTCGGGATGGCGAAGTGGTCGTTTTCGACAGCCGGAGCGTTCGCGAAAGCCTGTTCGAGCGTAAAGCCCTGCACCGGCACGTCTTCGCGGAGGATGGTAGCGCCGTTTTCGACAGCGGTCATCGGTTCCACGTTCGAAAGGTCCAAAGCCTTCAATGCTTCGAGATGGTCGAGCATCTTGTCCAAGTGACCCTTGATAGACGGAATATCTTCTTCTGCAATGCTCAGGCGAGATAACTTCGCGAGTTTCAAAACTTCTTCACGTTCAAGCATAAAAACCTCTTTTTTACAGGATGCAAGATAGAAAATTTAAGTAGGAAGTAGGAAGTAGACTGTAGGAAGTTACGCTGATTCACTTCGTCAAGACTTGCTCCTTGGAGAGCCTGCTTTGCCGAAGAGCTTCAAGCCTAGCCTCCATTTCTGAAATTTGCTCTTCTGACATGCCCATTTCTCGTAGAACTTTTTGAGTGTCGGTACGATTCTGAACAATTTCGGCTTCAGCATATTCAGCTTTGTGGCGTTCCGCTTCGGCTCTTTGATTGGCTTCGGCAATCCGTTGGCGGAAAACATCGCCGGCGCTGACAAATCCGTACTTTTGCCCAATGCTTTTGAATGCCATGTTCAACTCCTTCAGAATGTCATTACCAAGGTACTCCGTTAAATATAGACTTATTTTTTCCAGCAAACAAGAGAGCTCGTTGCTAGGCATTTTTTGCAATTTGGGTTTGAACTGTTTAAACACATCAAAGAAGGCGTCCTTGTCGTAAGCATGGGCCATCGCCGCTATTCCTACGCCCGTTATTACATCTTCGCAAGCGAGACAATCGCTATCTGGAATGTCGGACATGTTCACGAACGCACAGCGGAACGGCAACACCATACCATGAAAATACTTGGGATAGTCCTTTTCGAGCAATTCCAGCGGGTTCCAGTTTTCGCGCCCGTTATAGAATATGATAGCCATCGTCGGGAGTCCATCAAACAGGCGGCCTTCGTCGAAACGTTTCATCACAGAACGCACGTAGCGAGCAAGCTGATTAAACGTGTCGGCATCACGGCCGGACTTATGCTCCACGAGAATCCCCACAAATACGGGCGCTCCCGTAGCAACGTTTACGCGGAAAGCCAAATCCGCATCGCCTGTTTCGTACACTTCTGAATATGAATCCGGAATACGCACAAGCGTGTCCAAATTTACCGCAGCAAGAAAATCCGCCACGTCAACATTTACTTTCCCCGCTAGTTCAAGCAGCAGCCTGAGGTGATTTGTATCTGCGAATAACCAACGGAAAAAAGCATCGTGAGGCTTTTTCGCCTCTTGTTTTTCTTCCATAAAATATCCTTTCTCTTTTGAAAGAAATTTTCATAAAAGCAAATGATATAAGAAAGGATATAGATAACGATATAATAAATTCAGCCCATCAGAACTGATTGGTTATAATCTAACAAAGTCGTTCAAGAAAAACAAGAGGTTGTTTTATTTTTTGTTTATTTTGTCAACAACTGTTAGCAAACAGACTTCATTCCATAAATGTGAACGGAATTGTGACAGTTGTAATACCGGATTTTATTTTTTGGAAAAAACCAGTGACTTACAGCGTTTTGAATTTCTGTGTCAAATTTTAGCCCAACTAAATTGCGACAACCATCACAATGAATAGATCTTTCATTTTTATACACAAAACTGTAGAAAGGAGATGCCCCGTCGGAGCGGGGCATGACATGCAAGATTAGACTGCACAAAGCGGTTTTGCCGCGATTATTTCATTTCCTAATTCCGCTTTTAGACTTCCTAATTACTATCCGATTACTTCCAGCGCGGCATACTTGAGGATAATGGTGCGGTTCATATTGTCACGGTCAAAGCGGACATCGACGCGGGCATTGTCACCACTGCCGTAAGCCTTGACGATAACACCATTGCCGTACTTGGAATGGCGAACGCGGGCACCGACGTGGTACGGATTCTGGTTTGCGACCTGGCTGTATTCATCATAGACGACACGCGGACCGCTTGGAACTGTAGCCTTTGGCGAAGCCACTTTTATCGGATTGCGGTAAATAATATGCTTGTCATTTTTCTTGATGGAGGCCGGAACCGCCGCCGGGCGCGAATTTCCGAAAGATCCCGAATTTCCGTAAGACGGACGGGAACCATAATTCGAAGATCCGAATGAGCCATACGAACCGTTTCCATACGATGAGTTGGAACGTGTATTTCCGACAAAAGAGGGAACCGACGGACGCGTGTTCAAGCACGGCGTAAAGTCAACGACCGACGGATCCAATTCCTTGAGGAACCTAGATGGCGCAAACGGTCGAATGTTGCCCTGGAAGAACCTGCGTTCGGCATGGTACAGATAAAGTTTTTTCTCGGCTCGGGTACAGCCCACATAGAACAGGCGGCGTTCTTCTTCCATCTGCTCGTTGATTTCTGCCATGGAAAGCATTGACGCGCCTCGCACGAGCGGGAAAATTTCGTCATCGCAGCCTGCAATATGCACCGTGTTGAATTCAAGGCCCTTTGCCATGTGAATCGTCATGAGCGTCACAAGCCCCTTCGACGTATCGACCTTCTTGTCACCATCCGTCAAAAGCGAAATATCTTGCAAGAACGCATCGAGCGTAGCACCCGGATGGTCTTCGTCAAATTCGCGGATAGCGTTAATCATTTCGTCCAAGTTCGCGATGCGTTCGTCCGCCGTGACTTCGTCTTCCTTGCGCAAGAATTCCTTGTAACCGGTATCCTTAATAATGTTTTCCGCCAGAATCGGGAGCGGGGTCTCGCCCGAATTCATAATCTCTTTCCAACGCAGCACAAGATCCGTAAAAACCTTGAGCTTCGGAGCGCCGCGCCCCGTGCCGTTCGCTTCGGCCAAAAGGTTGTCCCACAGCGAACCCTCGCCCGCTTTCACCTTGGCGAGCAAGCCTTCGACGGTCGTCTTGCCGATGGCACGCGGCGGCGTGTTAATCACGCGCAAGTAGGCCGCATCGTCCTTTTCGTTTGCAAGCACGCGCAAATAAGCGAGCACATCCTTGATTTCCTTGCGATCCCAGAACCTCGTACCGCCAAAAATCACCGACGGAATGCGCAAATCGTTGAGCGCCTTTTCGAGCACGCGTGACTGGGCGTTCGTGCGGTAGAAAACAGCCGTCTTGGCATAAAAATCAGGCCCTGCCTGCGCAATCGTCTTTGCGATGTTCGAAGCCTCGGAACGGTCATCCTCAAAATAACGCACGTGAATGAGCTCGCCCGCCTCTTCCTTGGAATAAACGACCTTCTGCATTTCAGCAGGGCGGACGTTATGCGCAATCACGGAACCCGCGCCCTTCACGATATTCGCGGTCGAGCGGTAATTGCGTTCAAGCTTTACAATCGTCACTGGAGCAAAATCGCGGTGGAAATTGCGGATAATCTTGATATTTGCGCCACGCCAACCGTAAATGCTCTGGTCATCGTCGCCCACCACCGTTACGTTCTTCGTTTCCTTGTTGATGAGCAACTTCAAAAGTTCGTACTGGACATCGTTCGTATCCTGGTATTCATCCACGACAACGTACTGGAAACGCTGTCTTAGCTGTTCCGCCAAATTCGGCACCATCTGCAACATGCGAACCGTATTGAAAAGCAGGTCGTCAAAATCCATCGCATTCGATTCCGCAAGCTTTTTCTGGTAAGCCGCATAATAGCGGGCTTTGCGTTCTTCGTCGGCAAATTCCGCGTTCATAGACGCCACATCCGGCGTCTGCAAAGTCGCCTTGTCACCTTTATACAAAACCGTATTCTTGTAGCGAGAAATTGCGCCATGGATTTTTTTCAGTTCATTGACATCGTAATCGTCGCCCAAGTCGTCCTTCAAGATTTCCTTGAGGATGCGCTTTTGGTCATCGTCATCATAAATGGAAAAGTTTGCGTCAAACCACTTGCCGCCAAGCGCCTTGATTACGGATTCCTTCGCCAAGCAAAGTTTCAAAAGCTTAAGGCAAACGGAGTGGAATGTGCCCATCCACTGAAAAGACTTGCGGCAATTCAAAAGCTTCTGGATACGGTCCTTCATTTCGCGGGCAGCCTTGTTCGTAAACGTCACCGCCAGCACGCGATTGGAGTCAATCTTGTGATACGAAACCAGATGTGCAATCTTGTAAGTAATGCAGCGTGTCTTTCCCGAACCTGCGCCGGCAAGAATCAGCATCGGGCCGTCAATTTTCTTTGCGGCTGCCGCCTGTTCCGGGTTCAGTTCACGATCTAAAACACTTCCATCAACATTATTACTTTCTTCAACATCTACCATCTAGCACCTCTAGTCGATATACAGATGTGCAATATAGTAATTAGTAGGAAGTAGGACAAATGCGTAGGTCGAGAGTCGCGGCCAAGCTTGCTTGGACATGACCGAGGCCAGCATTGAACGCCGTTGGCGTTCGTGGCTGCGATTATGACATATCAAAATACAAGTATTCTGCTGCGTCATAACCTTGCGCACTATTGGTACTTGAGCGTAGCGAGAGTACAAGTTAGAAGTAGGAAGTGTCATCCTCGACCAAGCGTAGCGCGGGAGGGGATCCAGTTAAGGTTTAGACTCTTATAAAAACAGGAGATGCCCGATCAAGTCGGGCATGACAAGAGAAAAAAGCGGAGATGACTAGGCAAAAATTTCTATAACCTAGCGGCTATTCGTCTGCGGTGGAGGCGCCAATGGCTTGTTCGAGCGTGGTGAGGCCTTGCAGAGCCTTGTTGATGCCGTCCATACGCAACGTAATCATTTCGCAAGACTTGATGGCCTCGCGCTTGATTTCGTCACCAGAAGCACGCTTAATCACAAGGTTACGCACAGCTTCGTTCGGCACGAGGAACTCGTAAATACCGCAACGGCCCTTGAATCCCGAGCCATCGCACTTGGGGCAGCCCTTGCCATGATAGAACTGCATATCCGGTGCGAGGTGGAGTTCGTCGCGGAGTTCCTGCGAAATTTCGACAGGTTCCTTGCAGTTCTTGCAAATGCGGCGCACAAGACGCTGTGCCAAAACGCCCTTGATAGCGGTCGAGACAAGGAACGGTTCCAGTCCCATTTCGAGCAAACGAGGGAAAGCACCGGCGGCGTCGTTTGTATGGAGCGTACTGAAGACCAAGTGACCCGTCAAAGCAGCTTCGATAGCCATCGTCGAGGTTTCTTGGTCACGCATTTCACCGATCATGATAACATCCGGGTCCTGACGCAAGAGGGCACGGATGCCCGCCGCGAACGTAAAGCCTGCGGCATTGTTAATCTGTCCTTGGTTCACACCGTCAATATTCAATTCCACCGGGTCTTCCATCGTCGAGATGTTGATGGTGGAATCCAAAATTTCTCGAATAGAAGCGTAAAGCGTCGTAGATTTACCGGAACCCGTCGGGCCGGTCACCAGCACAATGCCGTTCGGGGCATTAATCGCATCGATAAACTGCTTGAGCACGCGAGCATCAAAGCCCATTTCACGTAGCGGGAACTGACCCGAGTTCGGGTCCAAAATACGCATAACGATTTTTTCGCACACACCGCGCTTACGGAGCGATATCGGGAACGAGCTCACACGAAGGTCCACTTCGGAACCTTTGTAGCGCACGGTAAAACGTCCGTCCAACGGTTTACGCTTTTCGGCGATGTCCATTTTAGACAAAAGCTTAATACGCGAGAGAATCTGCGGCATGAGTCGCGCGGGAATCGGAGACATCACTTGCAAGTCACCGTCAATGCGGTAACGCAGCTTGAGGAACGTCTCCTGCGGTTCCAAGTGAATATCAGATGCATGGCGGGCAATCGCTTCGTGAATCAAGGTCGTCACGATTTTCACCACCGCACGGCCTTCTTCGTCGGTCAGTTCCGGCTCATCACTTGCGCTACTACCGCGTTCGACGGTCTCAAGTTCTTCGTCCTTGTTTTCGCCGATAAGTTCTGCAAGGGATTCTTCTGCCGGACCGTGCCCCGCATAGAGAATATCTATGGTCTTTTTGATGTCCTGCTCGGACGCCATGACGACATCGACATTGCGCTTGACCTTGAACTTGATGGAGTCCCTGAGGCGCACGTTCGTCGGATCCGCCATCGCCACCACAAGTGCCTGACGAGCGTCCCTCGATACATAAAGCGGTACAATCTTGTACGCTTTGCACTGGTCTTCCGACAGAAACTCGTAAACTTTTTCGTCAAGCTTAATGGAATCGAGCTTTATGAACGGGACCTCGAACTGGCAGCAAAGAATATCGGTGAGTTTTTTCTCGTCGATAAAGCCCATTTCGACAAGCAAGCGCCCAAGACGCTTGCCACCGGACGTTTTCTGCTTTTCAAGAGCCTCGTTCAACTGATCCGGAGTAATGAAGCCCTGATCTATAAGCATTTCACCAATACGTTTCTTGGTGACGCTCTGCATCTGGACGCCAAGTATGTCCGTCAGCGCTTCTTGCTTGACCATCCCGGCCCTGACAAGAATCTGGGCAAGAGTAACCCTCTTCCCCAACTGCGCCTGATACTTGACTTCTTCTTCGGCGTACCTCAACTGGTCTTCGTTAATCAGGTTGACGCGAACCAGCAATTGTCCTAAACTGCTTGAATCCTTCATAGATGCGACCACGCTTGCGCGATTAAATTTATTCTGCCACCATCCGATTTCTTCAGATATACGCCACTGCCCATATCCACAGAACCGATTTCGTGGACTCCTCCCTTTTGGGGTTCACTATCCAAATATATACTTTTTGTAAGATTCGCAGTGAAAAGAAGTTCGTATTCTTCCCCCCCATTCAATGCAAAATCGAGGGGAGATAGCCCAAAATACGCGCACATTTCCAAAACATCAGGGTCAATGGGCAGTTTTTGCTCGTCAATTTCGATGGATACGCCCGACGAAAGCGCCAAATGGTTCACCTCGGAACTGATCCCGTCACTGATATCCATACAGGCGCCACGCACGCCGGCCTTCACCAGTCGCGCCCCCATGTCCTCGCAAATCCTTGGGGAAAGGTGGTAATCGACCAACCTTGGGAAGCGTGCAGCCTCTTCCGGACGATTCATCAGAATCCAAAGTCCCGCTGCGGACTTGCCAAGTGTCCCTGCCACATAGACACGGTCACCCGGTTTTGCGCCACAGCGAAGGAGAGTCGTTTCGCCATCCGTTGTTCCGAGGAGCGTTGTCGAAAACATTCCGACATCACCGACAACCGTATCTCCCCCAATCAATGTAACTCCTCTTCTCGCAAAGCCTTGCGCAAAAAATTTTGCAATTTGGTTTCGAGTTTCTTCGCTCCAGTTCCGGTTTACACAAAGTCCGAGCAACGCAATTTTGGGGCGACCACCCATCGAAGACACGTCTGATACGTTGGATACAATGTGCTTCTCGACCGCCTGTTCAGGACTAGACCAGTCCAACCGGAAGTGCACGTTCTCGACCGACAAGTCCTTTGTGGCAAGCCATCCATCGAAGATAGCGCAGTCATCCCCCGCCGCAAGCCAGCCGCGGTGCAAAGGCGCATCCTGTTTCAACGGTGCGGCTCCCTCTAATAATTTGCTTACAAACCTAAATTCGCCAAGGTCAGGGAAGTTCATATTCTTTTCAAGGGAAAATTAAAATGATCGACCAATAATTTAACAATAAACTTTCTATACTTTAGGCGTGGGACACATATTTTTCATAACGCCATCATCGCCCGGCAGCTTGGACAAGCTGAACCAGTGGACTTTCCGCTGGCTGTTGGAGCATGGCAACATGGCAGATGATTCCACACTTTATACGTGCAATTCCATCGAAAGCGCACAAAGTCTTTTGGAATCCGCGCTGATTATCGGACAGTCGCCGGCGCTCATCATCTTTGACCACGCCGACCACGCAACCGAAAAGAATCTCGCATTCAGCAAGGAACTCCACAACGCCATTCCCGAATCGTGGATTATCGAAATCATCCCCGAAGACATGCCACTCCCCGAAGATTCGAGAGACGACAGCATATTCTGGATTAGGCGCCCAGTCAGCGAAGAAGAATGGAATGCCACGCTCGAAAGTGTCTTGCACAAGAACGGTTGTCCGCAATGGGCGAAGTGGACCGGCAACAAGACATACAAAAGTTTTTAATTAGTGGTTATCGATCGTGATAAAAGGCGTCAGCTATTTTGGAGTGCGCTCCCCGAGGCTCGCACGCATTGACCTTGCACAAATCAAAGAAGCCGGGTTCAACGCAGTTCTTCATACTTGGAGTGAAGAAGACCTGCAATATTACTTCGATACGATGAAACAAATCGTGAACGAGTCCGCCGCCATGGGGCTTTCCGTCTATGTGAATCCGTGGGGCGTAGGCCGAGTGTTTGGCGGTGAAGCTTATTCGGAACTCACCGCGAGGAATCACGACTTGTGCCAAGTGGCGCTCGACGGGAAGCCGAAAGTGGCTGCCTGCCCGAACCATCCGGAGTTCCGAGCCTACATGCACCACTGGATAGAAGTTGTCTGTAACACAAATGTTTCCACGATTTTCTGGGACGAACCGCATTTTTATTTTGAAAAAGGCGGGCTTAACAACTGGAGTTGCCGCTGCAAAAAATGTCGCGAGTCGTTCCGTTCAAAATTCGGTTACGAGATGCCCGCCGAACTTACAGACGACGTAAAGCAGTTCCGCGAACAGAGTCTCATCGACTTTTTGGACGAGATGACGAAGGACGTGCACGCCCGAGGCAAGCGCAACTGCGTTTGCATGTTGCCGCCGTGGTTCCCCGCCGGGCTCGACGACTGGAGCCGCGTGGCTAGCCTCGATGCTGTCGATGAAATCGCAAGCGACCCTTACTGGGAACGCGGGGCAAGCGAAGAATGGGTCCGCGAGAAATACCGCGAGACTGCAAACAAACTCATCGAAGTCGCCACACGCTACGGCAAGTCCGTGCAGATGTGGGTGAAAGCTTACCAGATTGAAGCAGGCCGCGAAAACGACCTCGCCATCGCCGTTGCCGAGAGTCGCGCTGCAGGCATCAAGAACATTTTCGCCTGGAGCTACCGCGGCACAGAGACGCTCAGCTGGCTCAAAAGCGACAACCCGGACGAAGTCGCCCGGGTGTTCAGAAATTCTTTGCGTTAATAGCTATCTATAGCTGTCCTTGAGGCAACGGACTGAGAGGTCGTAGTACTTACTTCTGCGGCCCACGCCCGCCCCGTCGCTTACGTACATGTCACAGGCGTCGTAAATATCGTACTCAGAGGCACTCCAGAAGGATGCGTCGTCGCCTGTAAAGTTGAAGTAACCATTGTAGTACCTGTTGCCAGCAGGGAGCGCAGAGAAACCGTAAGCGTCCATACCATTGTCATAATTCCAGCCAGTCTGCGACTTGAGTCTCTCGCCAATCGAGCTACGTCTCACGACGACACTCTTTTCTTTGCCCACTTCAGTAAGCAGCGTGTTCCATTCCGTGGTATCCGGCAAATGCCAACCTTCAGGGCATACGCCACGTACCCTGCCGGAAAGCTCGCATTTATTGACGGAGCCGCATTCCTCTTCGGACCGGCCAATGGCAGTCGTCCAAGCATAGAGGCGCCCGTACTTGGTGCAATCACCTTCATATTTATCGCGTCCACCACCACACCAGCTATTATCTACTTTATAGTTCAAATTCTCCGCCATCCAAATTTGCGAACCAATCGTCACATACCGATAAAGACTGCTGTCACGATTATCGCAAAAATGATTTTCTGGATTATACAGTTTGCCGCCACATTTTTTTAAGTCCAAGACTCCTTGAACAGAGCAATACTGTCGTGTCGGATCGTATGGAATCAAATTACACATTGCTTTATAAAGTGTCGTCGTGTTATCTCCGCACTTCAAGGTGATTGTGCCATTCGTATCGTTCACTATTTCGCAATTCTTGCCATCAGAGCCAGCCACTCCCGTGTCGCCCTTGGCGCCGTCCTGCCCATCTTCCCCATTCAATAAGACTCCCACGGAGTCTTCTCCGCATACAATCTTGTAGCCGTTATCTATCGCCACCACCGTGCAAGATTTACCATCTTTGCCGTCCTTACCATTCTCCCCGTTTTTCCCGTTCTTGCCATCATTTCCATCTTTACCATTTTCCCCATTCTTTCCGTCAACGCCATTTTTTCCGTCTTTACCATTCTTTCCATCTACACCGTTTTTTCCATCCTTGCCGTCAGCACCATCTTTCCCGTCCTTGCCCTTCATGGTAGTCCACTTTCTGTTGACACAGTAGTATGCGGCAGCAGAATCCACGGAATATACCAATGCGCCCTCGTTTTCTGTAGTGCACTTGGGCAAAGCGTCGCCCTCTTCCACCAGCTGCATTCCGACAATCTGGGTCACTTCGGTAATTTCGTCACCACATGCAGAAAAGGCAGCAAGGACTGCTGCCGCGAAAAATGGCATCAATGTTTTGGATAGAACTTTATTTATCATTAGGGGCTCCCGTTTTTTTCAATATACAAATTTTTCAAAATAGGAACAAAGTCTATATCAAACAGAACAGGAGCAACTCATTTCAATTTCAAATATAGCTAGTCCTGGAGACAACGGACGGAGTAGCCGATCTCCTTAGGGTATTGGAGGAAGCCCGCGAACTCGCTGTAGTAGGACAGATCTATGCGGTAGGCGACGTAGCTGCCGCCCGCAGTGGCACTCCAGAAGTCAGCTGCGCCACCCTCATCGAAGAAGCCATTGCTGCCGCAGCTACCAGCAGGGGACGCAGAGAAACCGTAAGCGTCCGTACCGTTGCCACTTGTACCATCATAATCTTCTTTCCAGCCAGTCTGCGACTTGAGCATCTTGCCTGCAGTGCTTTTCCCGCCCACTGTGGCAAACAGTTTGTTCCATTCCGTGGTATCAGGCAAATGCCAGCCCGGCGGGCAAACACCATACACCGTATCAGGCAGAGAACAAGTCTTGAGGTAACCGCAGTCTATGGACTTATCCTTATAAAGCTTGGCAGAATCGATCGCCGCTGCCCAAGTGTAAAGACGACCGTACTTGGAACAATCACCTTCATTCTTATCACTGCCACCGCCACACCAACTATTTTCTGTTTTATAATTCAGGTTCTCCGCCATCCAGATTTGGTTCCCTATGTTCACAACCCGATAAAGTTGCTTGTCGCGAGGATCCACCATCCAGCCATCTACAAAACTTTTTCCATCTTTACCATCGGCTCCGTTGCTCAGCGTAACCGATTTGCCGTCAGTGCAACTTATCTTCATTCCATCAGTAACTTTTTCTGCGGAGCAACTGGAGCCCGCCACTCCCGTGTCGCCCTTGGCGCCGTCCTGCCCATCTTTCCCATTCAATAAGACTCCCACGGAGTCTTCTCCGCATACAATCTTGTAGCCGTTATCTATCGCCACCACCGTGCAAGATTTACCATCTTTGCCGTCCTTACCATTCTCCCCGTTTTTCCCGTTCTTGCCATCATTTCCATCTTTACCATTTTCCCCATTCTTTCCGTCAACGCCATTTTTTCCGTCTTTACCATTCTTTCCATCTACACCGTTTTTTCCATCCTTGCCGTCAGCACCATCTTTCCCGTCCTTGCCCTTCATGGTAGTCCACTTTCTGTTGACACAGTAGTATGCGGCAGCAGAATCCACGGAATATACCAATGCGCCCTCGTTTTCTGTAGTGCACTTGGGCAAAGCGTCGCCCTCTTCCACCAGCTGCATTCCGACAATCTGGGTCACTTCGGTAATTTCGTCACCACATGCAGAAAAGGCAGCAAGGACTGCTGCCGCGAAAAATGGCATCAATGTTTTGGATAGAACTTTATTTATCATTAGGGGCTCCCGTTTTTTTCAATATACAAATTTTTCAAAATAGGAACAAAATCTATATATAACAGAACAGGAGCAACTCATTTCAATTTCAAATATAGCTAGTCTTTGAGGCAACGGACTGAGTTAGCGTCACTTTTGTCGTAGGTTCCGGTGTACACCATACTCCTGCTGTATACAAAGTGCATGCTCCAGGCATAATCGCTATCGAACTCAGTGGTACTCCAGAAAAAAGCGTAGCTACCGTAGCCGATGTAGCCGCCACCCCTGGTCATCCAACCAGCAGGGAGCGCAGAGAAACCGTAGGCATCCGTACCAATATTACGACTTTCACCATCGGGATAACGCCAACCAGTCTGAGACATAAGTATCTTGGCAGCAAAGCCTTCCCCGCCTACTTCGGTAAACAACGTATTCCATTTTGTGGTATCGGGCAAACGCCAGCCTTTGGGACACGCATTTTTCGCGGCCGACCAAGTGTAGAGACGACCGTACTTGGTGCAATCACCTTCATTCTTATCACTGCCACCGCCACACCAGCTACTGTCTGTTTTATAGTTCAAGTTCTCCGCCATCCAAATCTGCGCACCAATCGTCACATGCCGATAAAGACTGCCGTCACGAGTATCACAAAGATGGCTTTCAGGATTATACAGTTTGTCACCACATTTTTCCAAGTCAAAAATTCCTTGATCAGAGCAATACTGTTGCGTCGGATCGTATGGAGTCAAATTGCACATCGCCTTGTAAAGTTTCGTAATATCGTCACCGCACTTCAGAGTGATTACGCCGTTCAAATCGCTCACAATTTCACAATTTTTTCCATCTTTACCATCGGCTCCATTGCTCAGCGTAAACGATTTGCCATCGGTGCAACTAATCTTTATTCCATCAATAACTTTTTCTGCAGAGCAACTGGTGCCAGCCACTCCCGTATCGCCCTTGGCGCCGTCCTGCCCGTCTTCCCCATTCAATAAGACTCCCACGGAGTCTTCTCCGCATACAATCTTGTAGCCGTTA